>LFTC01000021.1 GCA_001512915.1 Clostridiales bacterium DTU083
TGGGACCCCAAAGAGGATTGCCAGATACCGTTCGTTGCAATCCACCGCCCTTTGTGTTTTTCAATCGCACCTTAGGCCTGCCGTTAATACTGCGGTTTACGCCCGGTACAGATTTGTCAAAGATCACAATAGCGCCTTTTCTGGGATGAATGGTATAGAATTGATCACCCGCCATGGCAGCTATTTCATCAGCATGAACGCCCGCTGCATTTATTAATACTTTGCCTTTGATAATTCCCTGGTTAGTTACAACCCCAGTTACCCTATTATTTTCAGTAAGTACATCCAGAACTTCTGTCGATAAATAAAAACGAACTCCATTTTCTGCTGCATTTTCAGCCAGGGCAATCGTTACTTCAAACCCATCAACGTAAGCTGTGCTTGGAAAATATAATACGCTACGCGGTTTGACAGCAATACTTGGTTCCATTTCAAGTAATTTATCGGGACTTATAAAACACATGCCAGGCACTTTATTAAGCCGTCCGACTATCCAAGATAACCATATAATCCATCTATCACTGCGGTCATAAGAAGCTACAAAGGAACCTGTACGCCTAAAATGAAAACTCAATTCTTTTGCCCATTTATCATACATCCTGTTACCTTCAATGTTTAGTTTAGCTTTTAGTGTTCCGGGTTTAACCGCATTACCCGGATGAATCATTCCATTATTGGCCTTCGAAGCGCCCATAGCAACATCGTCGCCTTTTTCTATCAAGGCAATTTTTATATCATATTTAGATAATTCGCGGGCAATCCCACATCCAGAGATACCACCGCCCACAATAATAATATCTACTTGATCAATAACACCTTGTTTCAGACCTTGCTCAATTTTCTTCGTTTTGGGTCGAAATGCCAAGCTTTTACCGTTTACACTCAGATGATTGATTACATTACGCACTTTTTTTGGTTTTGCAGCAATATGGGCAATCTCATTTGCAACTTCCCAGTTCGGAACTTCTCCTTCCAACACGATTACATTATCGTGCCTTTGACTTATTTTTATTGGATATTCTTTTAGATCCAGCACCTTCTTTATTTTTTTTTCTAATTGGTTGACCATCCATTTTCCCTCATTTCTAAAGAATTGACGCATGCATGCATCATAATAGATGAATCTAGAAGAGAAATCATAGTTTAAGTGTGTACACAAAATGAAGCCTTTAATAAGTGGGTTATTTTCAGATTGTCTATGAATTAAAGTGTAAATTTATGATAAATATATTTTTTTATGTATATTTATTGTATAAATTCTTGTTTAATCTAATATTAGCATATTTATATAGAAAATACAATAAAAAATATATTTTTTTGAATTTTTCATTCTATTAATTTATACAACAGCACCTTTTGCTATTATCATAGGATAATTATATTCGCCAATGAGCCTGCCGGATTCTCTCACAATAACCTCTTTATCCATGATTACATGTTCGAGGTCGCACCCATCCTGTATCACTGAATTCTGCATGATAATGCAATTTTTTACACGTGTCCCTTTTCCGATGTATACACCTCTGAAAACTATACTGTTTTCTATTTGTCCCTCAATAGTGCACCCATCTGCGATTAAACAGTTTTCCACATAAGCATTATTGCCATATTTGGTTGGAACCTGATCTTTGATCTTGGTATAAATTGGCCTATTTGGATTAAATAGTTCTTCCCGCATTTCTTCATTCAGCATGTTCATACTGTGTCTATAATAAGAATCAATGCTGTCTATACAGCCAACATATCCATTGAAACGATAAGCGCATATATTTAATTGTGAAAGCTTTTTTATCAGAATGTCTTTCACTAAATCACTTTCTCCTCTGGCAAAAGCTTCATCAGTCAAATACTGGAGGAAACTTTTTTCCATCAATAAGATATTCATATAAACATTTTTTGTTTTCGGCCTGCGCGGTCTGACTTCCAAGCCCGTTACCCGGTTATCATTGTCTATTTCCAAAATTGTATGGAAAAATAGATTTCTGTCAGCATTTGATTCTTCATAATACACCAAAGTTATATCAGCATAGTTTTCCATATGAAAATCTATCACATCTTTAAAATCAATGTTTAACACCATATTACCATCTGACAATATTATATATTTTTGTTTACTCCTCTTTATAAATCCTCCCACAGCTGCTATTAGATCTACATCTCCTTTTCCCAGGCCATGTATTCCACGGCCCATAAGAGGAGGCAAAATATGGAGACCATCATTTTTCCTGCTCAGGTCCCATTCTTTTCCGGAGCCTAAATGATCCATTAAGGATGAATAATTCTGTCTGGGAACCACACCTACATTGGTAATTCCAGAGTTGACCATGCTGGATAATATAAAGTCAATAAGCCTATATTTAGCTGCAAAAGGCAAAGCAGATATTGAACGTTTATCTGTTAAGCTGTTTATATGGATTTCTTTGTCTGACATTATGAGTCCCATTGCATTTATCATGACCATTCACCTTCTTTTGGTTAATGAGTTCCAACNNTAATGAGTTCCAACCATGGAGTTTTTGTAGATCTCTGTGCCTTCCTTAATAGTAATATCATTTTTTATAAGTACGATGCCACCGGTGCAGAGTTTTGATTTGTACGGATTGTCTCTGCCATCTCTTAAACCACATTTAACACCTTTTTCAATTATCGCACCTTGTCCTACGATAGTTTTTACCAAAATTGCGTCTTCACCTATATAGGCATTAGGCATAATAACGCAATCTTTTAATTTTGCTCCCTTCTCTATGGTAACCCCATATGATACAACTGAGTTTTCTACTGTCCCGTAGATATTGCACCCTTCTGTAATACAGCTGTTTTTTATGTATGCTTCACTTGATACATAATGAGGTGGCTTTATAGGATTCTTTGTGTATATTTTCCAATTTGTGTCATAGAGATTAAAAACAGGTGGAGATGCGATTATATCCATATTGGCTTCCCAAAGACTATGGATTGTACCTACGTCCTTCCAATACCCATTAAATTGATATGCATACAATTTTTCTTTACATTCAAGCATTCTAGGTATAACATTTTTTCCAAAATCATTTGAAGATGTCGGATCCTGCTCATCTAAAATAAGATACTCTCTAAGTTTATCCCAGTTAAAAACATATATTCCCATGGAAGCCTGATTACTAATTGGTTCATCGGGTTTTTCTTCAAATTCAGTTATCCGGCCGCTTTCATCAGTATTCATGATTCCAAACCTGCCGGCCTGTTCCCATGGAACCGACATAACCGCTATAGTAGCTGCAGCACCCACCTCTTTATGGTATTTGATCATATCGTTATAATTCATTTTATATATGTGATCACCAGATAAGACTAATACATATTCAGGTTCAAACTGCTGGATGAAAGGAATGTTCTGATAAATAGCATTCGCTGTGCCCTTATACCATTCCCCTCTTTTTGATCTAATATATGGAGGAAGAATATATACTCCACCAAAATTTCGATCTAAATCCCAGGGGCCTCCATTACCAATGTATGTGTTCAGATCAAGAGGCTGGTATTGTGTAAGAACACCAACAATATTTATTCCTGAATGAGAACAATTGCTTAAAGTAAAATCAATAATCCTATATTTACCCCCAAATGGTACTGCAGGTTTGGCAAGATCATCGGTAAGTACTCCTAAACGACTTCCATGCCCTCCTGCCAAGATCATTGCTACACATTCTACCCTAGCCATCAAATCCGCCCCCCTTTCCTCTAATTCGTATCAGCTGATTTCATTTTTTTCCTGCTTTGCCCCGGGCACTTTCTTAGATAAACAGTAGATAAAGGCGCAAGATCAATTTCAATTACATGTTCAACATGTTCTTTAATCTTTTTCTTATTAGACTTGTAAGTGGGCAAGTATTCTGTTGCACCTCCAAACTCCACATAATCACTGTGAAGTAACACATAATATTCACCTGAAGTTGGTACTCTGATCTGATATTTATGACGGAAAACAGGCGTAAAATTGGATATAACAATCATATATTCTCCCTTTTTTCTTCCTCTACGTAAAAAAGAAATTACGCTGTTATCAGCATCATCAGCCTGGATCCATTCAAATCCGTCCCAGCTGTGGTCCAATTGCCATAAACAACGGTTTTTCAAATAGATGTGATTAAGTTCTCTTACATAATGTTTCAATCTTCCATGACTTTCATACTCTAACAAAAACCACTCAAGCTGAGCATCATATCTCCACTCAATAAATTGACCAAATTCCCCGCCCATAAACAAAAGTTTTTTTCCAGGCAGTGCCATCATATAACCATAAAAAGCTCGAAGGGTAGAAAACTTCTGTTCATACGTACCGAACATTTTGTTGATCAGAGACTTCTTGCCATGCACAACTTCATCATGAGAAAGAGGTAAAATGAAATTTTCTGAGTATGTATACATTAATAAAAAAGTAAGCAGGCTATGATTAAATTTTCTGAAATATGGATCCATAGAAAAGTATTTCAAGGAATCATGCATCCAGCCCATATTCCATTTATAATTAAATCCTAATCCTCCTTCGTGTACCGGTCTGGTAACTCCAGGAAATGCTGTGGATTCTTCCGCTATCATTAAAGCATTAGGTATCTCAGAAAATATCGCTTTATTTAATTTTTGCAGAAATGAAATAGCTTCCAGATTTTCGTTTCCACCATACTCATTAGGCAGCCATTCACCGGATTTTCTGCCATAATCCCGATAAATCATGGAGCTGACGGCATCCACTCTTAGACCGTCAAACCGATATACCTTAAGCCAAAACATAGCATTGGAAATTAAAAATGACTGAACTTCAGGTTTTCTGTAGTCAAAAACTAATGTTCCCCAGTGTGCATGTTCGCCTATGCGTTTATCCTCATATTCATAAAGACAAGTACCGTCAAACCGAGCCAAGCCATGAGCATCTTTTGGAAAATGAGCAGGTACCCAATCCATTATTACTTTCAATCCAGCTCCATGACACTCATCTATAAAATACATTAAGTCCTCAGGATCACCATAACGCCGGGTAGGAGCATAATAACCTGTCACCTGATAACCCCATGATGCATCCAGCGGATGCTCTTGGAGAGGCATCAATTCAATGTGTGTGTAGCCCATATCAACAACATAAGGTATAAGCGCTTCTGCCATTTCCCTATAAGTATAAAAAGAACCATCTTCATGCCTTTTCCACGATCCTGCATGTACTTCATATATGAGCATCGGAGACTCATAGGGTAATTGTGTTTTATCTTTTTGACGACTTGAATTCCTCCATTGGTATCGATCCAACCGGTAGGTCACTGAGGCAGTGCCAGGTCTGATTTCTGAGCAAAAAGCGAACGGATCAGCTTTTAAAAAGATATGACCATCTGATGAGATAATAGCATATTTATAAAGCTGCCCTGTCTTCATTCCAGGCACAAATGTCCACCAAATACCAGAATCCTCTATTCTTTCCATAGGATGTGAATCAATGCGCCATTGGTTAAAATCACCTACCAGGCTGACTGCCTTTGCATTAGGGGCCCATACGGCAAAACGATAACCATCCTGTTGATTATTATCATCAGAAATGTACTTACAGCCTAGCATTTGATATGTATCATAATTAGTTCCTTCATGAAACAGATATATCTGATAATCAGTGGGCATTAAAAACTTGTTAGACTTTTTTGTCATGGAATAGCCCCCATTTAAGTTTTGAAATCCAAAAATCTTTACCGGATAAGTTAAAATATGATAGAATCTGTGTTAGAATATTCTCTATAATTTTAATTATATAGGTATATACTGCTTTCTTCAATATAAAAACCCTTATTAAAGGCGGTGAGCAAAATAATCCGTGTTTTGCTGGCTTCTTCGGAAGCTGTTCCCTTTGCTAAAACCGGAGGTCTGGCTGATGTAGCAGGTTCTCTGCCGATGGCTATCGATAAAAATGAATTTGACATCCGCGTCATTATGCCCAAATATGCCTCTATACCCCAGGAATACGTTGATAGAATGAAATTTATAAAACACATAAACGTTCCTCTGGCTTGGCGCAATAAGTACTGCGGTATTTTCGAACTTCAGCATGAAAGAATATTTTTTTATTTTATTGATAATGAATTCTATTTCGGCGGCAATCAGCTTTACAGTTATATACATGAAGACATCGAAAAATTTGCATTTTTCAGCAAGGCCGTCCTCTCTGCGCTGCCTCATATTGGATTCAGCCCTGACATAATCCACTGTAATGACTGGCAGACAAGTCTAATACCGGTGATGCTAAAGACTCTTTTTTCCAACAATGGTTTCTATAGCAGTATTAAGACTATTTTAACCATTCATAATCTCAAGTTTCAGGGAATATGGGGATTAAAAGAAACACAAGATGCAACTGGACTGCCGGAAGAATGTTTTTCGCCTGATAAGCTTGAATTTTACGGGGATGCAAATTTATTAAAAGGCGGCATTATATATTCAGACCATATTACAACTGTAAGCGAAACTTATATGCATGAGATACAAACACCTGAATTTGGAGAAAGGTTAGATGGATTGCTCCGTGCCAGGAGGAATGTTTTGTCCGGCATCATCAACGGCATTTCATATGCGGAATATAACCCTTCTACTGACAAATATATCTATGCAAAATATAATCGAAGAGATTTTCCAAGTCGTAAAAAAGAGAATAAGATCGCACTTCAAAGGGAGCTTAACCTTCATCCAGACAAAAACATTTTTCTGATCGGTATAGTTTCCAGATTAACCAGCCAGAAAGGCATAGATTTGATAGCTAGTATAATGGACAGATTATGTAATATTGATATGCAATTAATTGTTCTAGGCACGGGAGAACAGCATTATGAAGACATGTTTCGTTTTTATGCTAATAATAATCCTGATAAGGTGTCAGCGAATATTTATTTTTCCGATGACCTTGCCCATAAAATCTATGCTGCTTCTGATGTATTTCTTATGCCTTCGCTCTTTGAGCCCTGCGGCTTGAGTCAGCTAATCAGCATGCGCTATGGCACACTCCCCATAGTAAGGGAAACAGGAGGACTTAATGATACAGTTCTTCCCTATAATAAATATACTGGAGAAGGAACCGGTTTCTCGTTCAGAAACTATCATTCAGAAGAATTATGGGATACAATTAATCTCGCAAAGAAAGTATTTACAAACCGGAAAGATTGGAATAGCATAGTTAGACAGGCTATGGCCAAAAATTATTCCTGGGAAAAATCGGCACAGCATTATGCCAAGCTTTATAAAAACCTAATTAATAAACAAATATAATTTGAAAATGTTTTAAAATACAGGAGGAAATATGAAATACTACATTGATTTTTCAAGTGAACAAACGCTAAAAGAAGCTATAGTAAATAAGCTAAAACATGAATTCGGAAAAAATGTGGATGAAGCTTCTCCGGAACTTATATACAAAGCATGTGCTTTAGTTATACGCGATAGGCTGCTGGCTCAAATGGCAGAAACTAATAAAAAGGATATCAATAACAAAAAACTCTATTATTTATCCATGGAATTTCTTGCAGGCCGTTCACTTGCCAATAACATAATTAATCTTATGCAAACCGATTCATTTAATAATGTGTTTAAGGAATTTGGCCTTAATCTCGAGCAAATTTTACATTATGAACCGGAAGCTGGATTGGGCAGCGGTGGCCTAGGCAGATTAGCAGCCTGTTTTATGGATTCGCTGACTACCATGGAATTGCCTGCTGTTGGCTGCGGTATACGGTATGAATATGGCTTATTCAAACAGCTTATTAAGGAAGGCGAACAGGTTGAAATTCCGGATTGGTGGCTGAAGTATGGTAATATATGGGAAGTGGAACGTGAAGAAGAAAAAGTGGAAGTGAGATTTGGAGGTACTATTGAAAAAATCTGGTCTGAAGGCAAACTCATAGTGAATTATCATAATTATAAGACCATTGAAGCCATACCCTATGATTTCCCAATAAGCGGATATGGTGCTGACCGTGTCAATTATCTGCGCTTATGGCAGGCTAAAGCCACAAAAGCAATGGATATGCAGCTATTCAACAGGGGAGATTTTGTCAATGCCTTTGCCGAGAAGGAAAAAGATGAACTAATTTCCAAGGTGCTTTATCCAGCAGACAACAACCAGGAAGGAAAAATGCTAAGGCTTATGCAGGAATACTTTCTTTCTTCTGCAACTATTCAGTGGATAATTAAAGAATATAAAACACACTATGGAAGTAACTTCCTTCAGATGCCGGACAAGATTGTAATACAAATTAATGACACCCATCCTGCCCTTGCCATCCCCGAGATGATGCGAATTCTTATGGATGATGAAGGGCTGGAGTGGGATGAAGCATGGTATATTGTAACTAATACATTTGCATATACTAATCACACCGTTATGGCTGAGGCTTTGGAAAAATGGCCGATATATATCTTTAAACCCTTGCTTCCTCGGATTTTCAGCATCATCAAAGAAATAAACTTAAGAAACATGGAGAAATTAAATAAGTTTTGTCCTTGTGATCGCAATAAGCATGAATACATGGCGGTGATTTCTCATGATCAGATAAATATGTCTAATCTGTGTCTGGCTGCCTGTTTTGCTGTAAACGGTGTTTCTGCTCTTCATGGCCGTATTTTAACAGAAGATCTCTTTGCAGACTATGCCAGGATGAATCCAGAAAGATTTCATTCCATAACCAATGGTATTACTTTCCGCCGCTGGCTGCTGCACGCCAATCCTGAACTGTCTGAATTAATATCCAGCCGTATTGGCACAAACTGGCTTAAAGAACCATCATTGCTTGCCAACCTGAAACCTTACGCAGATGATCAGGATTTTAGAAAGATATTTGCTCAGATAAAACAAAAAAATAAAAAGAAACTAGCAGCATATATCAGAGATAATTACGGAACAGAAATTGATATCTGCTCTATCTTTGATATACATGCTAAAAGGCTTCATGAATATAAACGTCAGCTCCTGAAAGCTTTGCATATACTATATCTATACAATCGAATTCTAGAAAATCCTGATATGTATTTTACACCCGTGATTTTTATTTTCGCAGCCAAAGCGGCACCGGGATACGTCAGAGCAAAGCAAATAATTAAACTGATTAATTCCATAGCAGAACTTGTAAACAATGATCAGCGCATACAGAATAAGCTGAAAGTAGTTTTCCTGGAAAACTATAACGTCAGCTTAGCTGAGATACTTATTCCGGCTGCTGATCTGTCAGAACAAATTTCTACAGCCGGCAAGGAAGCCTCTGGAACTGGTAATATGAAGTTTATGTTGAATGGAGCAATTACTATCGGCACCTTGGATGGAGCCAATGTTGAAATTGCCGAGCAAGTTGGCAAAGATAATATCTATCTCTTTGGTTTACGCGCTGAAGAGGTACGGCAAAGATATCAATATCAATCCGATGAAGTAAGCCACATTTATACATCGGACTATGAGCTTCATCTGGTGCTGGACCAGTTAATTCATGGTCCTGTTTCTGACTATGATAAAGCAGCTTTCAGGGATATATATCAGTCGCTCTTGTATGGCGATTATGGTATGCCGGATCCCTATATGGTAATACGAGATTTCCGTGAATATGTGGAAATACAAGAGAAGATATATAGAGATTATAACAACCCTGAATTATGGTGGCGTAAGGCAGTGTTAAACACTGCATCTGCGGGTTACTTCTCCAGTGACAGAACTATTCAGGAATACAATAAAAGAATCTGGCATTTGGAGGTATCGGAATGATTATAGAACATGACTCCAGAAATTCTTTCTACCGCTTTCCTTTTGGCGCTGTTCCCTGCCTGAGTACTGTAGTGCTCAGGCTTTTTGTAAAAATAGAAGATATACCTCGAAAAATATCTTTAGTCTATACATTTAATAATAAACCTGTCAGCTTGACCATGTATTACATCAATTCTATTGCTCAGGGCAGCTTATATGAGACAATGCTGACCGTGCCTGAAACACCGGGCTTGTTATGGTATTATTTTATTATAGAAACAAATACAAAAACTTACTATTATGGTAACAATAGTAATAAATACGGAGGCTTGGGTGCACTTTATCAAGACATTCCTCCATCTTATCAGATTACAGTTTACAAAAAGGAATACAAAACGCCGGATTGGTTTAAAAATGCCATAATTTATCAAATTTTCCCCGATCGTTTTTACAAAGGCAGCATGGACAGTTTTGCAGCCGGCCGGGATGATATACTCCCTAGAAAATGGGGGGAAATTCCTTATTATAAAAAAGAGCAATTTGGAGAAGAATATAAATCTAATGATTTTTTTGGAGGAAACTTAACAGGGATTATAGAAAAGCTCCCATATTTATGTGATCTTGGCATTACTGCAATTTATCTGAACCCCATATTTCAAGCTTACTCCAATCATAAATATGATGTGGGGGATTATGAAGTTGTTGATCCTATGTTTGGCAGCAATGAATTGTTCCAGAAACTATGCAATGAAGCCTCAAAATATGGAATAAAGATTATACTGGATGGGGTTTTTAGTCATACCGGCAGTGATAGTAAGTATTTTAATAAAGAAGGAACTTATTCTACTACAGGTGCTTTTCAATCAAAAGACTCACCATATTACAGCTGGTATAGTTTTATTGATTATCCAGATAACTATGAATGCTGGTGGGGCATCAAAACCCTTCCTCAAACTAATGAAACTGAAACAACATTTATGGAATATATACTCACTTCACCTGATTCCATAGTAAAGAAATGGCTTGCTTGGGGGGCTGCAGGCTGGAGATTGGATGTGGCTGATGAACTGCCGCCGGAGTTTATAAAAATACTTCGCAGAGAAATTAAAGCATTTGATCCGGAAGCAGTTATAATTGGAGAAGTATGGGAGGATGCCTCAAACAAAATAAGCTACGGACAACAAAGAGAATATATACTAGGTGAAGAATTGGATTCAGTTACTAATTATCCTTTAAGAAATGCTCTCATAGATTTTGCTTGCGGCCATATAGATGCTTATACATTCGGCATGAGGATCATGTCATTATATGAGAACTATCCAAAAGAAGCTTTCTATTCCCTTATGAATTTTTTATCCACCCATGATGTAGAACGTATTATAACAATGCTTGGCGATGCACCACCAGAACATACTCTTTCTCCTGATGAGAAAGCAGAATTTATATTGAGTAAAGAAAAATTCGAATTGGCGAAAAGTCGGTTAAAAAATCTTGTTTTACTCCAAATGACGATGCCTGGAGTGCCTTGCATATATTATGGAGATGAAGCAGGTATGCAAGGCTATGGAGATCCGTTCAACCGGAAGCCTTTTCCATGGGGAAAGGAAGATAAGGAAATTAAAGCTATATACAAAGAAATGATTGATTTGCGTAAAAAACAGCTTATTCTAGTAAATGGTGAATTTGAAATTTTGTATATGTATAGTTCATGTTTTTCTTTTGCCAGATATAACAAGGAAAAAATGATTTTAGTTGCTGTTAATATGTCCACCAAGCAAGAAATATTTACCCGCCTGGATCTGGCACGTTTTTGCCCATCACATGCACAGGATTTAAAAACAAAAATTAAAATACCTATAATAGACAGTATTATTATCTTTGACCTTCCACCATTAGAGTTTCGTGTTATTAAGGTGGATATAAAAAAGCCTCGGTAAAAAACCGAAGCCTTTTTAATTATTTTTCTCTTTTTATTCTTCAGTTTCCTCGTCTTCCAGTATCCTGTGGCCGCTTTTCTTTTTCTTTTTCTCTAGGATGTCTTCAAGCTGCGGCGGGAACAAGGGTAATTCAAATATATCTTCACAAATCGACTCTGCAAATTCTTCACATGGAGGAATTTCACAGAATCCAAAGGAAGGTATTAACAACTCAACCTTTGCAACGATTTTCAAGATAATAGTAATACACACATCTACATTAAATCTGAAAGTTTCCCCAGGAATGAATTTACCCGATACACAAACTGCATTTACAATGCTTTCCAATTGGAATGGTATAACAGATTCATCAGGTACGTAAAGGATTACATCCTTTGGAATGGTTATTACTGCCATTCCACTTCCCTGCCTGCATTCACTGTCCTCAAAAATAACCTCAATGGGGATCTCAACCTTGGTTCTTACACGTGCAAAATTGGGACGATCAGGAAGCCGATCAATGCGCGTTCCAATAAGCTTCCCTTTGGTTGTGGTGCTTCTGCAGCTTACAAAAGTAAGCGGCGGTTCAAAATTATGTCGTCCTTTGGATACTTCAGTCAGTACAATTCTGACGTCGTTCAACGTCTCCTGCTGAAGACATGAATCATATACCTTGTTTACCTGAATGCATACTTTTTCACGTATTCTTTTCAACTCGTCAAAGCCAATTCTTCCTGGACAACGAGGATTGCCTTCATTCTTATAGGAATAAAAAGACATCTGCTACCCCCCTTTTCCTAATGGAATCGTAAGAGAATTAAGTTCTCAATAGCATGATATGACAGATGCAACGTGATTGTGTATCAGGCAGTGATATTTTGCATAGCTTTTTCATATGATTATATTAAATTTGGAATACTGGAAGTGATAAACATGACTATTCCCAGTTTTTCATGTCTCATAACAGAGCCACTGGGCAAGAAATGGTACTTCAGAACGTCCGATCAACAAGTATTAGAATACATTTGGACTGAGAACAAAGAATGGTCACTGCCGGTTCAAATAGATGGACAGCCCATTAAACAATTCAGAGTAACAATAGATAATAATGATAGGATTCATCTGCTTTCTTACAATACATTAAGACAAGTTGTATATTACAAATGGGATGGAAAACAGTGGCTGCACCGCTTATTACACCGAATAGGATCTCGTTTTGAAAATGTTTCTTTCTTAGAAATCCTATCTACAGATGATCGGATCCATGCATTTTATTATATTGAAAATGCATTGCAAAGGTCCAGGGAGTATTTAATCCATTCATGGCTAGAAACGGATAAATGGCAAAACAATGTTCTCCTGAATTCTATGTCTGACCAAAGAGTGTGTATACAATTGATTATAAATGATAACGAAGGCAACTTGTTCGGTATATATACCAAAACGACACGTAATGAAACAAACTGTTATTACATTTATTACAATAAGCTAAATACATCTTGGTCTAAATCAATTCTCCTATTTCGGACAAATGATGATTGCAGCCATTTCAACGGATGCACAGATTCTAATGGAAATTTGCATATAATCTGGCGGGAACAGAGGAAGTCAAAGCATAGATTGTTTTATAAAAAAATTCATAAAACAGCTTCGCAAACTTCCAGTTTAATCTGCATTGCAGAAAGTGAAACCATGCCAATACAACATCCTTGCTTAGAAGCAAATGATTTTATACTTTGCTTTTGGCAGCAGGATGGGAGAATTTGGTTCAGACGAGGTGACATATCAGGCAGGCATTGGCAGAATGCACAGGAACTATTTAAAGGTTCAGTTAGATTATATAGAAAAATAACAAGAACCCTGGATGGGAATTACTATTTTCGTACTGAAATAGGCGAAGGTTATCCTAATTTTTCATGGACAGTCAATACTTTGTTAACAGAAAACACTAAAGAAGGATTAACAAACATTAAGGAAGATGTAGATAGCCCTGCATCAGTTTTGAATATAGTAGAAGAGCAAATGCATTGTCAAATAGAAGAAATTAATAACAAAATTGAGAAACTCCGCATGGATATAAAAGAAATTGATGAAAGAATGGATGAGTTTTATTCTGCACTTTTTCAGCTGCAGGATTATATTAAGAAAAGTGAAAGAGTTTCTTTTGAAAGAAATGCAGAAATACAAAGACTGGCATTCGAGCTTGAGCAAATTCGTATGAAAACAAAAGATTACGATACAACAAATAGCAGTAAGAATGATGCTGATATAATAAAACCGCCGCCTAAAAATATAGATTCAGGCAGCGGCGAAATACAAGTAGGAAATATCAGCATTCTTGTCAACCAAGACGATAATCCGGATGGAGATTAGGTGTATGAATCTATATAAGATAACAGTTCATCCAGTCCCTGCTTAGTAACTACTGAATATGGTATTACGGGCACGTTATTCGAAAATCCCAGTAGTTTTCTTATTGATAATGCTTGAGGATTAATCCTTGTTTTCCCCAATTTATCAGCCTTGGACGCTGCCAGCAAAACCGGAACTTCGTTATACCTGATCCATTCTGCCATCTGTTTATCGTCAGCAGTAGGATTATGACGTATATCTACTACCATTATTATAAACTTCAACTGAGAAGCCTTACTAAAGTATTCATCCATCATAAGGCCCCATTTTTCTCTCTCTGCTCTTGAAACCTTTGCAAAACCATATCCAGGCAAATCCACAAGATAAAAAGCATCATTGATAAGATAAAAATTTATAATTCTTGTTTTTCCTGGCTGACTACTGACCCTTGCCAGCTTATTCTTCCGTGTCAACCCATTGATCAAAGAAGACTTTCCTACATTGGATCTGCCAACCATGGCAATCTGAGGCCGGCTATCCTTTGGAAAACCTGACGCATTAACAGCACTGGTTATAAATTCAGCTTTTTTGATCACCATTTTGACTTTGGCCCCCTGGTGCATGATCCGGCATTCTAACAAGTGCATGCGAAAGAACTTCATCCATTGTTTCTACCGGTACTATTTCTACTTTTTTCTTGACATTGTCTGGTATCTCATCCAAATCACGTCTATTTTCATATGGAATCAATACTTTCTTAATTCCTGCTCTATGAGCAGCGAGGATTTTTTCCTTTAATCCCCCTACTGGAAGAATTCTACCCCTTAGGGTTATCTCGCCTGTCATGGCTACTTCCCCACGGGCAGGTATTTCAGTCAAAGCAGATATTACAGCGGTTGTCATAGTAATGCCTGCAGAAGGACCGTCTTTGGGAATGGCACCTTCAGGTATATGAATATGAATATCCATTTTCTCATGAAAATCTTCCTCTAAACCAAACTGTTTTGCTCTCGATCGGATAAAGGAGAAGCCGGCCCTGGCGGATTCCTTCATAACATCCCCCAGCTGTCCGGTTAATACAAGCTTTCCTGTGCCAGCCATAGTTGTAACTTCAATAGATAACGTATCTCCTCCCACTGAAGTCCAAGCAAGCCCGGTCACAAGGCCGACTGAATTATTCTCTTCGGCTTTATCATAATGAAAGCGCGGCGGTCCGAGATATTTTCTTAAATTACTGCTGGTTACTCGAACACTGGCATTACCTGTTTCAAGTATTCTTCGAGCGGCCTTACGGCAAATAGCCGATATTTGCCTCTCCAAGTTACGTACGCCTGCTTCACGTGTATAATAATTAATTATATCCCTTACGGTTGTCTCAGACATAATCAAGCTTTTTTCAGGCATTCCATGCTCTTTCATCTGCTTGGGTATTAAATACTTGGATGCAATATTCAGCTTTTCTTCCTCGGTATAACCTGAAATCTGAATTACTTCCATCCTGTCAAGCAAAGGGCGAGGTATGGTATCCAAAGTATTGGCAGTTGTAAGAAACATTACTTTGGAAAGATCAAAAGGAAGATCCAAATAATGATCCCGGAAAGCAAAATTCTGTTCCGCATCCAAAACTTCCAGCAACGCAGATGCAGGGTCACCTCTGAAGTCATGACTCATTTTATCTATTTCATCCAGCAGGAATACAGGATTTTTGGAACCTGCCTGCCTTATTGATGAAATTATTCTGCCCGGTATAGCTCCAACGTAAGTACGCCTATGGCCTCTGATTTCCGCCTCATCTCTAACCCCGCCTACTGACATGCGCACAAATCTACGGTTAAGGGCTCGTGCTATAGACTTAGCGATGGAAGTTTTACCTACTCCGGGAGGGCCGACAAAGCAAAGAATAGGGCCTTTCATATTCTTGGTCATCTGCCTGACTGCTAAATATTCAATTACACGCTCCTTGACCTTCTCAAGACCGTAGTGATCTTCATCAAGAATTCGTGCTGCACGCTTCAGATCCAGGTTGTCTTCTGTTTCCACATTCCAGGGCAGATCCAAGATCCAATCAAGATAGGTGCGTATAACAGTCCCTTCCGCAGATCCAGGCCCCATTTTTGAAAGCCGGTTTAATTCTCTGATTGCCTTTTCATGAGCCTCATCCGGCAGATCTGCTTTTTCAATTTTTTCCTGATACTCTTCTATTTCACCTGCTATACCGTCACTTTCACCCAATTCTTTCTGTATGGCTTTTAGTTGTTCTCTTAAATAGTATTCCCGCTGGAGCTTGTCAACTTGTTTTTTTACTCGAAGATTGATTTTATTCTCAATCTTAAGTATTTCAATTTCCCTGATCATTATTTCGTACAGGGTTTCCAGTCTTTCTACCGGATGAAAAGCTTCCAGCACTTTCTGTTTATCCTCTGTACGAACCAGAACATTGGCTGCGATAACATCGGCAAGTCTTTCCGGATCTTCCAAATTATTAACAGTAAGCAAAGTTTCGGGTGATATTTTATTGCTCAGTTTTACATAATCTTCAAAACTTGAGAGCACTTTTCTGGAAACAGCTTCCATTTGAAGTTCCAATTCTGCCTTGTCATACTTGACTGGGGTAGCTAATACCACTTCGAAAAAAGGTTCCTCTTTTGTATATTCCAGAATCTTAGCCCTTTCAAGTCCTTCCACCAATACCCGTATTGTCTCTCCAGGAAGCTTCAACAGCTGCTTAATTTTTGAAATTGTCCCTACTTCGTATATATCGTCGATTTCTGGCTCTTCTATCTTTATATCTTTTTGGGTGACCAAAAAAATTTCCTGGTTATTTACCATAGCTTCTTCCAAAGCTGCAATGGATCGGGCACGCCCTACATCAAAATGCAGAACCAAGTAAGGAAATATAGTTAAACCTCTTAAAGGCAGCATGGGCAGCCTTTTTACCGGTTTATCACTCATTAAATTATTCACTCCTCGCAAACTTCCATTATAAGCACTACAAACGGCTTTTTAATCGATTTCATTATATCGAATTTTACCGGCATGTGCAATCGCAGCCTTTATCCTCGGATGTCGATGCTGACAGAACATTTGTTTCATAAATGATAGTATTGGATGAGGTTCTTGATCCGGTGGTGAAAATGGCCGATTGCAGAACTTCTTCTACCCGCTTGACAGGTAATACATTTATTTTGTAATTAGTAAAAATTTCCTGCCAGTTTTCTGCCGGAATCAATACTCTTTCTGCGCCAGCCTGGATTGCTGCTGATATTTTAGCAGGAATGCCTCCCACAGGTCTTATTTCTCCCCGGATAGACACTTCACCTGTCATAGCTGTCTTATTATCAACCGGCATTCCTGTTATAGCAGAATAAATTGCGCTCATAATAGCAAGACCAGCTGAAGGTCCATCTACAGGCATGCCTCCAGGAAAATTAAGATGAATATCAAAATCCCTTGGATCTATATTGGAGAAAATACGCAGTGCAGTTATGACATTATCCACCGAAGCCCTGGCAGTGCTTTTTCTGCGTATTCTTCTTCCTTCATTTCCCATCTCCTCTTCATCCACTATACCCGTTACTGTTACTGTGCCCTTTCCTTTAGAGGTCTTTACTGCCGAGGCCTCCACTTCAAGTAAAGCACCAAGATTAGGTCCGTATACAGCTAGGCCATTTGCATATCCTATCGTTGGTACATCATTAATTTTTCTCTCAGGCCTAGGTGTATAATTTCCATTGTTAATCACCCATTCTACGTCCTGAGCAGTAATATGGTTTCTTGCTTCTGTAAGCGCTATACCGCCCGCCAACTGCACAATATTAACTGCATCCCGCCCATTATCAGCATACATACTAATTTCTTGCACCGCTTTTATTTCAACGGTAAAGCCGCCCTTCTCAGCAGCATTCTTTGCTATAATGCCGATTTCATGCTGGTTTAAAGGTCGAAAAAACACCTCCAAACAGCGAGAACGTATTGCTTGCGGTATTTCTGAGGGGCTTCGAGTTGTAGCACCTACCAATCGGAAATCAGCAGGCAGGCCTTTTTGAAAAATTTCATGGATATGTTTCGGTATATTTGGATCCTGGGAATTATAATATGCACTTTCCAAGTAGACTTTTCGATCTTCCAATACTTTCAACAATTTATTCATTTGAACAGGATGCAGCTCTCCTATTTCATCTAAAAACAGAATACCGCCATGAGCTTTTGTAACAGCACCAGGTTTTGGTTGAGGAATACCAGCAATTCCGAGCGGACCAGCCCCCTGATAAATCGGATCATGTACAGAACCAATCAAAGGATCTGCTATGCTTCGTTCGTCAAAACGTATGGAAGTAGCATCCATCTCAATAAATTTTGCATTATATTTGAAAGGTGAATTTGGATTCTTCTTTGCTTCCTCCAATACTAATCTTGCAGCACATGTTTTTCCGACCCCTGGGGGACCATAAATGATGACATGCTGCGGGTTAGGTCCACATAAGGCGGCTTTCAATGCTTTAATCCCGCTTTCCTGACCCACAATATCCTTAAAATCCTTGGGCCGTGTTTTTTCCGCCAAAGGTTCGCTTAAGGAAATTTCCCGTAATCGCTGCAATCGTGTTAATTCTATTCGAGATTCCTTCTCAACAGCCGATTTGTTGTTCTGCTGTCCTTTCAACTGATTTAAAAAATATAATCCAATGACTATTGCAAAAAATAGTTGTATAATCATTACAATTTCTGTCACT
Source organism: Clostridiales bacterium DTU083 (assembly GCA_001512915.1). Lineage (GTDB taxonomy): Bacteria > Bacillota > Clostridia > Caldicoprobacterales > DTU083 > DTU083. The sequence goes on from LFTC01000021.1 coordinate 18,732, forward strand.
GTGACAATACCTGCCTTCATATTAACTTTTAAACTACAAAACTATTATGTGGTAAGTACAGGTATTTTATCCGGTTGGAAATAAAGAGCAGAAATAAAAAAGGGCTATAAATGCCCTTTAATTAATTAAGTATTATTATGTTTTAATCAGGAAGCACTTTCCTTTTTTGTTTTAGGTTTTCTAACCTGTTTCTTCTGCTTTTGACCATCCATTATAATAAGCATAGGCTCCTGCTTATTCAAAACCGTATCTTTTGTAATAATACATTTCTCAATATCATCACGTGAAGGGATCTCATACATTACATTCAGCATAATGTCTTCTAAAATAGCCCTCAGACCTCTGGCTCCAGTTTTTCTCTTAATTGCCATTTTTGCAATTACTTGAAGAGCTTCATCATCGAATTCCAATACTACACCGTCCATTTCAAACAACTTCTGATACTGTTTTACCAAAGCATTTTTTGGCTCCTTAAGTATTCTTACAAGAGCCTCTTCGTCCAGAAAATCGAGGGTGGCTATAATGGGAAGCCGCCCTACAAATTCAGGAATCAGACCGTACTTAAGCAAATCTTCAGGTAAAATCTTTTCAAGAACTTCCCCTATATCCTGACTTGATTTACTTCGAATATCAGCACCAAATCCAATAGATCTCTTTCCAATTCTGTCAAGAATAATTTTATCTATACCATCAAAAGCCCCACCGCATATAAAAAGGATATTGGTGGTGTCTATCTGAATGAATTCCTGATGAGGGTGTTTGCGTCCTCCTTGTGGAGGAACGCTGGCAACAGTCCCTTCTAGGATTTTAAGCAATGCCTGTTGTACGCCTTCTCCAGAAACATCCCTTGTAATAGATGGATTTTCAGACTTTCTTGCTATTTTGTCAATTTCGTCAATATAGATAATGCCTTTTTCCGCTCTTTCTATATCATAATCTGCAGCCTGAATAAGTTTTAAAAGAATGTTTTCCACATCTTCGCCTACATAACCTGCTTCTGTTAAAGAAGTAGCATCGGCCATGGCGAAAGGAACATTTAATATTTTCGCTAAGGTTTGGGCAAGCAAAGTTTTTCCTGATCCGGTAGGCCCAAGCATAATAATATTACTTTTCTGAAGCTCTACATCATCATTGCTTTTTACTTCACTGTTAATCCTCTTATAATGGTTATAAACAGCCACGGCCAGAACTTTTTTGGCGCGTTCCTGGCCTATTACATACTGATCCAATACCTGCTTAATCTCAGCAGGCTTAGGTATATCTTTTAAATCCAATTCAGAAGCATCTTCAAATTCTTCTTCAATTATCTCCTGGCATAATTCAATACATTCATCGCAAATATATACGCCAGGCCCGGCAACAAGACGTCTGACCTGATCCTGTGTTTTGCCGCAAAATGAACACTTAAGCTGCTTCTTATCGTCATATCTTGCCATTTCTTCACCTCTTGTCCGCTATTTACGGGGAACAATTACTTCATCTATTATTCCATATTCTTTTGCTTCCTCTGCAGACATAAAAAAGTCTCGATCTGTGTCCCTTTCAATTTTCTCCAGAGGCTGGCCTGTGCGTTCAGCTAATATTCTATTTAAGCTTTTTTTCATCCTTAGAATACGCTCAGCATGTATTGCAATATCCGATGCTTGTCCCCGAGTCCCCCCAAGGGGCTGATGTATCATTACCTCACTGTTTGGCAGTGCATAGCGCTTTCCTTTTGCGCCAGCAGCCAGCAAAAAAGCTCCCATTGAAGCTGCCATACCTATACAGATGGTAGAAACATCACATTTAATATACTGCATGGTATCATAAATAGCAAAGCCAGCAGAGATAGAACCTCCCGGGCTATTTATGTAAAGTTTAATATCTTTATCCGGATCTTCAGATTCCAGGAAGAGCATTTGAGCAACTACCAAGCTTGCTGTTACATCATTTATTTCCTCACCAAGAAAGATGATCCTTTCCTTCAACAACCGGGAAAAAATATCGTATGATCGTTCCCCCCGGCTAGTTTGTTCTACCACAATGGGTACTAAACTCATAATAATCCTCCTTCCTTATACACAGGTGATACAATGCCGGTATACCTATGTTAGTCCTCAGAGTCCTCGCCTTTTTCTTCCTTATTCTTCTCCTCTTTATCCTGATCAATGACCTTCTCTACTATCACAGCTTCATTCATTAGCATATCTATGGTCTTTTGGACCTGAATACTGTAATCCATCTGTTCAGTATTAGTACCAAATGTTTTCTTAATGTCCTCAACATTCATCTTATACTGTTCAGCCATTTTTTCGTATTCTTTTTCCCGATCTTCATCGGTAACCACTATAGCTTCAGCCTTAACTAAAGCTTCAAGCACCAATTGTGTCTTAACTCTATTGTATGCACTATCTTTGTATTGTTCCCTTAACAGATCAATAGATGTATTTGTCATCTGCAAATATTTTTCCAAATTCATCCCGGTATAGCTAAGCCGCATTTCCATATCCTGCAACATTGTGTTAATCTCATTTTCTACCATAACATCAGGAATGTCAACTTTAGCATTATCCACTATCTTGGAAATCAACTGATTTTCCATTTGATCTCTGGCATTCTGGTCTGCAGTTTCCTGGAGCTTGCGTTTTAAGTCAGCCTTATACTCTTCCAAAGTAGCAAATTCACTGACATCCTTTGCAAACTCGTCATCTATTTCAGGCAGTTCCTTTTCTTTTATTTCATGTATCTTAACGTGGAAAACAGCTTCCTTTCCTTTAAGATCATCAACATGATAATCTTCAGGGAAAGTAACTGTTATATCCTTTTCTTCTTCCTGTCTTAAACCTATTAACTGGTCCTCAAAGCCAGGTATAAACCGACCGGATCCAACCTCCAATGTCTGCTTTTCAGCAGTGCCTCCTTCGAAGGGTTCACCATCAATCATTCCTGTGTAATCGAATGTAATGAGATCACCCTTTTGAATTCCACGGTTTTCTATAGTAATCCACCGGGCGTTGTCTTCAGCTATATGTTCCAATTGATGTTCAACGTCTTCATCCGTTACAGTGTACTCAACCTTTTCTATTTCTATACCCTTATATTGGCCAAGCTCAACATCGGGTTTTACATCTACTTCAGCAGTTAAAATCAGGTCTTTCCCTCCGCCAATTTGGGCAATATCCACTGTCGGACTGGCTACTGGCTCAATGCCAGTCTGTTTTACTGCCTCATCATATACTTTTGGAAAAAGCTCATTTACAGCATCTTCATAGAATACAGCTTCCCCATAATACCTTTCAATAATTTTTCTTGGCACCCTGCCCTTGCGGAAGCCAGGAACAGAGATATGTTTTCTGTTCTTTAAGTATGCTTTTTGCATGCTCTCTTCAAAAGTTTCAGACTCAACATGGATTTCCAGCTTTACTTTTTTATTATCCAGTATTTCTTTTGTAACTTTCACTATGTGTCCTCCTTAACGTTCCATTAAAAACTCTGATAATTAATTGTCTATATTATATATCATTACCCGTATTAACATAAGTCTAATCTTTTAATACACGAATAACAGGTAATGGCACAAAAATTCCTAAGGTGTATCTTAACACACTTGATTATTGAATGCAATAGAACTAACTGGACATTTTTTCTAGTCATATATTATGTAGTTAGTAGTGTGTAATTGCCCTTAATTGATTGGTATTGTATAATAATTAAAATTTATATTTTCACACCTTGAAAGGATGGTATTTTATGTCTGAACTCTTACAAGGAAAAAACATATTAATAATGGGTGTTGCCAACAAATGGAGTATTGCCTGGGGTATTGCCCAATCTTGTGCCAGGGAAGGTGCTAACTTGATTCTTACATATCAGAATCAGCGTTCGAAGAAAGCAGTTGCACAACTTTCTGACAATCTTCCCAATTCTTCTATATACCCTTGCGATGTAGAAAAGGATGAAGAAATCCAGCAGCTTTTTGATTTTATCAAAAATGATTATGGGATACTACACGGTATTGTCCATAGCCTAGCATTTGCCAAAGGAGAAGAGCTTGCCGGGTATTTTTACAACACCTCCCGTGAAGGCTATCTGTTGGCACAGAATATAAGCTCTTATTCTCTTACTGCAATTGCACGATGCGCAAGGCTGCTTATGACTCAAGGAGGAAGTATAGTTACCTTATCTTATCTTGGCAGTGAACGAGTACTTCCAAATTATAATGTGATGGGAGTAGCAAAGGCTGCACTGGAAGCCTCAGTTAGATATTTGGCAAACGATTTGGGTCCAGAGCGAATCCGGGTTAATGCCATTTCTGCCGGGCCTATTAAAACCGTATCAGCCAAGGGCATAAAGGACTTTGCTTCCTTCCTTGAAATATATACGAAAAAAGCTCCGCTCCGCAGAACCATAACTCAGCAGGATGTAGGAGATACAGCTGTTTTTTTAATGAGCGATCTTTCCCGGGCTATAACAGGCGAAGTTATACATGTAGATGCAGGATATCACATTCTTGGATAAAAGTTTTATTTAAATTCCATATTATCTACGAATACCTCCTGAAAGCCTGCCTTATTTGAGAGTTCTACATATCCTGTTGCTTTCCGTATTTTTTCAGCGGCTTCCATGAAACCGCCAGACTTTATGACCATCTTGGCTCCGGTTAAAGCAGCATTGCCTATAGATATTATCTTCCCCTTACATTCAGCAGGCAGCAATCCAATTCTCATGGCGTGGTACTGGTTGATATAGTTTCCAAAACCGCCGGCTAAATAAACTTTTTCGATATCATCATAATTTATATTCATTTCTTCCATCAATATTTGTATTCCTGCGGCAATGGCAGCTTTGGCCAGTTGAATTTCTCGTACATCTTTTTGTGTAATAAATATTTGTTTGGCAGCCTTCTCTCCTTCATTAGCGATAACAAAGGAAGGGCTGCCATTATATACACTTATTCTTGAAGCCAAATCTGATGGCAGCTTATCCTGAGCTTCTTCACGGGTCACCATGCGTCCAAATGAATCTATAACGCCTGAGTCTAGCATTTGTGCTACCATGTCAACTATACCTGAACCGCATATTCCAATAGCCGGTTTGTTTCCTATAGTAGTAAAAGACAAACCATTGGGAGTAATATCTATTTTGTTTATTGCCCCACGCACTCCTCCTATACCGCATTGAATGTGAGCACCTTCCAGCGCAGGACCTGCAGCTGCTGCACAGGACAGCAAGCCGTCTTTATTTCCCAAAACTATCTCTCCATTGGTGCCAATATCGATTAATAGTGAATAACCAGAATTCTCCAACATATTCGTTGCAAGAATGCAGCTAACGGTATCAGCACCGATATAACCAGCAATCATTGGAAGAGAAGTTATTGCGGCATTGGGATTAGTTTTAATCCCCAGCTCTTTTGCTTGAATTGTGGGGAGATGAGTGGTTACAGGGTTAAAAGGTGAGCATGCAATATTCTCGACTGGCATGCCGGCAAATAAATGTATCATTACCGTATTACCCACTAGATTTATGTGATATATATTCTCTGCAGAAATACCGAATTGGCTTTCGAAATAATCAGTCATTTTATTTAGTTCATCCAAGAGGAGTTTTTGCAGTTCTTGAAGACCTTTCTTATATTCGATGGTATGCGTTATGCGGGATATAACATCATCTCCAAATGTTTTTTGTGGATTTAAACTAGTGTAGATGCCAATCTCATCCCCACTGTTCAAATCAATCAAAGTGCCAGCTATTGTAGTAGTACCTATATCTACAGCTGCACCATAGAGCATATCAGTTGTATCCCCGCCTTCCAATGCTATTACCGTATTGCCATGGAGCACAGCTGTAACTTTATACGTATTTTCCTTTAAAAGCTGGGCAAGAGACCGCAACAATTCCAGATCTAGTATCTCAACATCTCCGAGTACCATTTTTAATCTGTCAAAATCACTGGTTTGATCTTTGGTGGTTGGTTTTGGCAATTCCAGGTATACTTTTCTTACGCATGGCTGCAAAGCAACTTCATAATCACCATCAGTCATAATATTTGCTTCTTCATTCCATGAGTCCGGTATCTCTATTTTTAATTCCTCGTTCAACATAGTTTTACATGCCAAGCGCCAGCCAATTTCCCATTCATCCAAACTAATCCCTCTCAAACCAGGATATGGCATTGACAGTGCATTTTCTCCTTCGAGAACACGAACCCGGCATTTTCCACACACTCCTTTGCCGCCGCATGGGGAAGGAAGAGAATAGCCCTTTTTTCTAAGCCATGTCAGTAAATTTTCACCATGCTTTACTTCAGTTTTATAGATTTTCATAATGTATTCCCCCTAATAGCTGTTTTCTTTCTAATTATTTCTTTAATTACCAATATCGTTTCTTGTATCATTCTATTGTTTGCAAAGGTCTTTTTTATATCTTCCTTAGCTCGACAGCCATATTGTTTTGCCTTTGCCGGATTATCCAATAGAAATTGCAAAGCTGTTCGCAGTTCATTTATATCTCCCGGCTCAATTAATATCCCATTTCGTTCATGTGTAATTACTTCTGTAATTCCTCCTGCAGCAGATGCCAAAACAGGCAAGCCAAAAGACATGGCTTCCAGTATGGTTATGCCCAGTCCTTCAGACAGGGTAGGCAAAACGAATATGTCAAACGCTGAATAATAGTTATGTATATCAGCAACACTGCCCGTAAAAATTACTTTCGATTCAATTCCAAGTTCAGCAGCCAGCCTTTTTAGCTTTATTTCTTCAGGACCCGAACCTACTATCATAAGCCTGATTCCTGGATTTTCATCCAATATGTCAGGCACCGCCTTTAGAAGAATGTCAATTCCTTTAGATGGAATAAGTCTGGCTACGGAGCCAATCAAAAATTTATCCTTTTCAATATTATAGCTCTTTCTAATCTTTTCTCTGTCAGTTATCGGCCATTCTGAAATTGAATTACGTATTACTTTAAGTTTATTCTTTTCCAGCCCCATGTTCTCAGTTAAGCTTTTTTTAATGGCATTGGAAACACATATAATTGCATCCGTCTTACCAGCCATCCACTTTTCAAGGCTGTGAATCAGCTTTCTGGATAATTTGCATCGTCCGTAGGTAACAAAATTATGAACCGTATATAGGCTTAAAACACCAGTGATTAAACAAGCTGCTCTCCCTAACAAACCTGCTTTAAATCCATGGCAGTGTAAGATATCTGGTCTATGTTTTTTTATCAAAAAGACAATTCTGCAAAAAACAATAATGTCAGAAATTGGATTGATAGTTTGGGAGATTTTAAAAGGAATTACATGTATGCCTGCGTCCTCCATTATTCTCTTGCTGCTCTCATTAAAATTGCACAAAGCAATAACGTTTATTCCCTGAGCAGACAAGCCCTTAGCTAAAGACAAAAAATGGGTTTTCATGCCGCCTTCTGCATCTCTTATAAGTTCCATTACTTTCACTTATCATTTACCTTCCATAGAATCTTGTTTTCCTTATCCGGCAGGTAATCTATTACAACCAGAATTGCGGACGGCGCAGTATAAATCATGGATGTGCCTGCTGCCACTATCCCGGAATCATTTACAATCAACGCAGTTATGCATCCGATTATACCAGCGATAATCCCTTTGAAAAAGAAGGGATGCTTATCTGAAACGGTTCTTAATATACCAACTGGCCGAAACATTAACAAGGCTATGCTCAGCAATGATAAAAGAAAAACTCTGGTCCAAATGGTATATCGGATCAGCTTGATATTCATCTCAATCTTTCGCTTTATAATTAAGAAAAGCTCCATTACACCATTATTTCGAATCAATGACACCGTCTGACCCATATGAGTTTGGATGTTGGCTGGACGGCTGTTGTCCAGGAGGAATAAAACAGTTATAAAAACTGCCGTCATAATGCCAACAGTTATCATATGTCTCAATTTGATTTTACCCTGCCAGTTTAATAATATATAGGATGCAGAAGCTGACAATATTGAAATTGTGCCCCCTACATTAGCACCTAACATAGGATGGGCCAGCATAATCACAGCTAATAAAAATATTGGAAATATAAACCATACTGAAGTGTAGCTTTTTTTCATGCTCCATAATTCTCTGACTGAACCTTCCCAAATGCATGCTGCACCTATTATAATACCCATATACTCATTCCCAATGCCGTAAAAACGAGCACCGCTTATAATATCATACCCAAGGGGAGATAGTGATATCATTTTTTCGCCAGTCAACTGGTCAATAAACAATAGAAAAACAATTATTGCACATATTGTGCTTATTTTTTTAAAAGTATTCTGCTTCCATATATATATGAATCCAGTAAATGACGCAGCAAGCAGCCAGGAAAGAACTAAATTAAATACATAGGCAGGTCTGTGGAAAAGGGGCATAAGCAAATAAGCTATAGGAACAGACATAATAAAATAAAGAAAAACTCCGGCTTGAGCAGTATATTTCCTGAGGAGAATAATACTTAAAAGGGAAGCTGACAGCAGAATAATCAGTACAGCAACATAGCTTCTTAACAAAGAAGCCCGCTGATTATGAACATCTTTTAAACGTTTATTGTATTCGAGCAATTCATTTAATTCCATTTTAGTGCCGGTAGAATATATCTTCGAGCCTATTTGCCCGCTATAGGGCAGGATATTATAAAAGCTGAGTATGGTGGCTCCTATATCCAAATTTGTAATAATTCCAGCCTTTTGAGTGGAAGCTGAAGACAGCAAACCTTTTGCATAGCCTTTGCCGGCTATAATTACCGGGGTTAGCCGATTATTTTCTGCTAAATCATCAGCAGGTCCTAAAGGAGTTACAATAATAATTACATCCCGTTTAAGGTTAAGTCTTTTCAGCAGTTTCCCAACAAAAGCATCACTTTCTTTAACTGCTGTCATTTTATAATACTCATTCATCTCATCAACAGCAAAATGTCTGAAATCTTCTGCCCGGGATGTATCTCCTAATTGTATTGCAAAAACATCGATTGAGTCCCATAGTTGGTTTACTATCTGAATCAATCTATCATAATCCGTACGTATCCCGAAAGGTCTCCTGCTGTCAGAGATCAAAAAGCTGCCATCTATGCATCCGGCAGGGACTATGCCATTTTCATTCATCATAAGGGATACAAGATAACGCTTATATTCCCCGGGTATATCACAATTTCCTATAACTGCACAGCGTATTCCTGCCTTCTCCAATGCTGCGCCTAAAGCACCGATAGTTACTGTATATGGCCTTTTATTGTTCATACGAACCGATTGAGGAAAGCCAAGGTTAACAATTGCTCCTTCAGGAGGCTTATTGCCGGTAAGTTGTAAATATAAATCTCCTGCTCTAGTGCCCAGGACTATCTCATCAACCTGAAATCCGTATGGTGATCTATCAGAAGCAGCTACCCTCGCGCCTGTTCCCATAGTCAGGTATGCATCTTTTTGTGATCGGCTTCCTCCTGTGTTGGTTGTCATTAAAGCAAGCCCGCCTATTTCCAGAATGGAATCTATATGGGGGGTATTTGTCTTTATTAAATCAGTCAAGCTAATGCGGTCAATTACCACCAAAAATGTTTTACCCATTTCCTCATTTATTGGCTTTCGAACAATTTCATTTTTTTGAAAACCTAAATATAAAAAGAGAAATATAGGAATCAGCAAAAAGAAAGCAACTTTTTTGATCACACACATTTACTCCCTTATTCTACTGCTTTCTAAATTGTTCCCATATTTCTCCCTTCCATGCAAAGTAAAAATTAAGCATCTGAAAGTACAGATGCTTTTTCTGATGATAATAAATACCAAAATTTTATGTATGAATTGCCATTAACTTATTCAGGAAACTAATTCTTTTGCCAGCTCTGCTGCTGATGCAGCATCGGGAGCATAACCGTCTGCACCAATTTCGTTGGCAAAACTCTGTGTTACAGGAGCTCCTCCTACCATAATTTTTATCTGATCTCTCAGACCTGCCGCTTTAAATGCTTCAATAGTTTCTTTCATGGCTGGCATGGTAGTGGTTAGGAGAGCAGATAAGCCGACACATTCAACTTCATTTTCTTTAATAGCTTCTATGAATTTCTCGGGCGGAACATCAATACCCAGATCTATTACGTTGAAACCTGCACCTTCCAGCATCATGCCTACCAGGTTTTTACCAATATCATGAAGATCCCCTTTTACTGTTCCCAAAACTACTGTACCAATGGGTTTTACATCTTTTTCCACCAAGAGCGGTTTAATAATTTCCATTCCCGCCTTCATGGCTCTTGCTGCAATCAAAACTTCAGGGACATAAACCTCATTGTTTTTAAACAACACACCTATTTCACTCATCCCGACTATTAAGGCATCGTTTAGTATTTCTGTAGGTTCAACGCCTTCATCTAAAGCAGCTTGTACCAATTCCTTCACCTTAGGCGCGTTACCTGCTTTCAAAAAATCAGCAATTTCTCTTAAGTTAGCCATTATCTTTTCCTCCTCTATCTGCTAGGTTACAATTATTTTAACATAGCAAGATATTTCTGTCTCTATTTGTTATTGTGAATAATGGTAAAATCTTGCTAACTAACTCATAGATGTTTGCTTGCGATATTGGCTGGGAGATACTCCTATATTTTTTTTGAATACCTTGCTGAAATAACCTGGATCATCATAACCTATACGTAAAGAAATGTCCAATATAGTAAGGCTTCTGTCCATCAATAGTTTTTTGGCCTCTTCCATCCGAATGCGGGTAAGGTACTCTAGAAAAGTAATGCCTAGCTCTTCTTTAAACAAATGGCTTAGATAATAAGGACTTATATATATTTTTTCAGCCACGTTTTCTAAAGATAGTTTTTCATGGTAGTTTTCGCGGATATATTGAATTGCTTCTTCCAGTAGTTTTGAGTTTTTGATGCTTCTTGCTTCATATACCGTATCCAAAAAGGTATCCAATACTTTAACTATCCAAAAACATACATCTTCAAATTTGTTCTTTGAGGCCAGCTCACTGATAAAACTGTAATTAAGTCCCAATAATTTGTCTAATTTTGCTCCTCCTTCTACAGCTGCTCTGGAAATGACAACAACCAGCTCCAGAACACGTGCCTTTATCAACTCAATATTTCCTGAAGTATGAAGAAAGATAACCGCCAAAAGTTCATTCAATATCTTTTTGGCTCCCTGGCGGTCTCCCATTCTAACCCTGTTTAACAGCTCATTTTCTTTTTCCATCGGGTATTCTTCATGTTTGACTCTCTCTTCAAGGTAACGAATGCGTTCTTCAGCCTTCTTTTGTTTAAATATCAATTCGGCAAGTTTTGATTGCTGTTCACTGAGTTCTCTTCTTTGCTGAAGAGTGATTATGTTTGATTTGGCAAAATGGTTGGCTGTAATAAACAGCAACTCGGCAGCTGCCTGAACATTTCTACCGTTTAATACCTTAATTTTCCGGCTGGCAGCTAACAAAGCTTCCCTATTTATGTTTAAATCAGATGTACGGTTTAAAAATTCCTGTATAGCAATTTCATCCCATTCCCACATAAGAACTGGACCACATGAAATGCTGCCCAAGTACAAATCTTTAAAAACAATTGGTGCAGCAAACTCTATCAGCCCGGCATGGCATCGGCTGATATAAGGTTCCCCTAACTGAGCAGCAAGCTTACCTGCTTTATGCTTTGACTCCGTGCAGCGTTTTCGTCCCACTGGGTCACTGCGTATTATTTTACAAAAATTACAAAATCCCTCATGCTCTTCGGGAAAAATAACAGATTCTCCCTGAGCATTTACACACATTGCTCCCAGACCGGTTGCCAATACAAAAGAATTAAGCAGTCTTTTCATTTCGTCTATATCAATAATTTCTTCAAGACGAATATTATTTAATTCCTGCATTAATATCCTCCCATAAAATGCTGTAAATATACAATAAATCAGCTGATTATATTATACCTTTTTTCTAGATAGAATAATAAACTTCGTTCACCTTAATTTTCTGCCGATATAACCATTTCAGTGGATTCAGGCTCCTCTATTTCTTGAGACGGTGCAGATTCATCTGAAGGGATTGGAGTTTGTGTTTCTTTTGGCTTTTCGGTTGGTTTGGGTGGCAGGCTGGGAGACGGTTCTGGCGTAGGTACCGGTTTACTATCAAGTTCTTTTTTCAGCCGTGACCAATAAGAATCCAGATCAGAAGCAGCTGTATATATATCAGAGAAGGATTTTATGCTTATTTTTTGATTAATAATATCCATTAATTGCCGCAACTTTTTCTCATTATTGGCATTAAGTCTTCCCTCATATTCAGCCATTTCAACTTCAACTGCTGCCAAAACTCTTTCGGCATATGTCAAGGTATCATTTCGCTTTTTAAGTTTAGGCGACAGATCAGACAGCTGCTTTTTAATTTCATTGGCAAAAAGTTCAATATCTTCTAAATTCCCTTCATTTACAGCTTTATTAAGCACTCTTAGCCCATTTTCTATTTTTAACCTTTCGTCTTCTAATAACACCTGCTCATAATCCGATAGAATCTTATTCGCTTCATTAGCCTGTCTATTAGCCAGAGACTTAAGCTCCTCCAGCCTTCTTTTCAGCTGAGCTTTTATATAGTATACATCATCTTCTTTATCATAACTTGTAATATTTAACCCAAATAATTCATTGATTAACTGATTTTTTTTCTCCTGATCGATACCCCAATAGCTTATATTGTCCATATCCAAATATGTTCCGGGAAGCATATGCCTGTTAACATTGGACATATCCAGCCTGGCAGCAAATAAAGCAAGACTGGCAACCTGTCTGATATTCAGGTTTGTCCAAATTTCATCTTTAATTGAATTAAAAATATCCGGCAGTTTGGTAAGTGCATTGGCAGACTTTAGTTGATTCAATATATCAATAATCAAGCGTTGCTGACGGTCTACCCGATCAATATCACCACCGGCTGTTTTCCTATGACGTGCATATGCAAGAGCCTGTTTACCGTTCAGTTTCTGAAAACCTGGCTCTAATCCGGCATTAGCAACCGGTACATCCACATTATAGTAAATACCTCCCAGGCTGTCTATAATTTCTATAAATACATTCATGTCTATTGCAGCATAATAATGAATGGGAATACCACCGAGCAAATCACTTACTGTTTGTATGGTGGTAGCAAAACCTTCGCCTTCAAAACCTCCCCCATATACAAAAGCAGCATTTACACGGCCTCTTTCCTTGCGCCCGGGAATTTTTACATAGCTGTCGCGAGGAATAGAAAGAAGATCCACCTTATTTTCAGTAAAGTCTATAACAGCCAGTATTATTGTATCAGTTCGGAAAGCACCCATGCTTTTATACCTTTGTTCATTTGCATCAAGGCCAAGAAGCAAGATGTTGAGCTTGTCTTCTTTAAATTGATAGGGCTCTATTTCAGATTCGCCCGAACCAGCCGGAAGTTCTTCATTATTCTGATTTACAGGAATCTCAAACAAGTCCTTCGGACGATTGATTTGATGCCAGAAATGCGCTGCATATCCAACGGCAGACAAAAAAATCATACCTGCCGTAATTAAAATAATACGTTTTTTCATTTATATATGTCCCCCTCAAGATGTAAAGACTAGTATGCCCGCAGCATATACGTCAGAATATAATTAAAGTTTTTATTTATATACAGCCAAAGGAACAATTCGAGACTTTTTTAATACTCCTTGTTTATTGGCATAATCAAAAAGAATTATTACTCTACCCTTCTGATAAGATAAGGGGTCTGTTAAATCCAATCTATAATCAAAGACTTCTATATGAACCTTTCTCTTAATCTGTCCAGGTGAATGGCCTTTCCATTCAGGAAGCTTACAATTCAAATTATCTTCATTCCTCAAAAATTCATCACAAAGCCGGCTGGTTTTTTCATCCATCAATGATTTCAAGCCATTTGGATACCGCCCTGGCTTGCTATGCTGCAGAAAATCAAAAAGAAGCAATTGTTTGAATAAACTAACATCAACAAAAGAAAGTGTTTCTGCAAAATGCAGCAGATATTCATAAAGACTAATATGACTGTGTGATACACAGAAATACCCATAATGTCTCCAATATTCTGCCATACGATCGAATACAATAAAAGCATTACCTTCAGTTTGTCTTATAAGATAAGCAAGTGAGCGATCAAAGCGATGGGAATTATAGTATTTTTCTATTAGTTCTTCTATACGTTTTAACCTTATCAGGTCTTTATAAGACAGCACATGATTAGAGAGCACTTCATAGGGAGGATAACTGGTATAACGATATTTATATTTTTCTTCTTCTTCTCTTAGACCAGACCCTTTCAATAGTTTCAGAAAACCCAGCTGGAGTCTGTGTGGTGACAGCTGCATTACTTTATTTATGGACTGAATCATAGAAGACATGTCTTCCTCTGGCAGACCAGCAATCAGGTCAAGATGAACGTGAATATTATCCATTTTAATTATATTGACAACAGCGCTGGCAATTTTGTCAAGATCAGTCTTTCTTTTAATTGCCTCCAAAGTGTCCTGCTTTGTAGATTGTATACCAATCTCAAATTGAAACAGACCCACAGGTGCCTGAGAAAGAATATCCAACATTTCATCATCTATCAAGTCTCCTGCCATCTCAAAATGAAAATTAGTTTTCCCTCCCAAGTCTATAAGATAGCGAAAAATTTCTTTCGCCCTGGCAGGATTACAATTAAAGGTACGGTCCACTAATTTTACTTGTCTGGCACCTGAACGAATGAAAAAAGCCAACTCTTTTTTTACACGTTTCAAAGATAAGAACCGTACTTTTCCTGTAGTGGAAGACAGGCAATATTGACAGTTGAAAGGACATCCCCGGGAAGTTTCATAATAAATAATTTTATTTTTTAAATCCTGAAATCCATCTTCATAAGCAAAAGGAATATCATCCAGTACTAATGGCGGACGGTTCCCGTTATATATAACTTGTCCATTGCTGCGCCATACTAATCCTTTTACTTGAGCCGGTTCACGATTCTGAACAATGCAATCCAACAATTCCTTGAATGTTCTTTCCCCTTCACCTGATACAATGTAATCTATCAGTTTATTCTCCTGCATCAAATCTACACCGTCATAAGTTACTTCCGGCCCGCCCAATACGATTATACAATCGGGAACAACCTTTTTTACAGTATCTATAACATCAAGTGTTTGCCTGATATTCCAAATATAACAGGAGAAACACAGAACATTCGGCTCTTTTTCAACTAAGTCGGATACAACCTGCTCCAAAGGATCGTTTATAGTATGCTCCATAATATTAATATTGGGATATTCTTTCCGGCAATATGCCTTTAAAGTTCTCAAGGCAAGATTGCTGTGTATAAATTTTGCATTTAATGTAGTCAATAAAATGTTCATAGTAATATTATATATCATTTTTTACTTATATCATCAAGAATTGAAACGTTGGTAAAAGGTCAAAATGGGGCTTGCATTTTTCAAAGCAAGCCGCTATAATATATTGTGTTGTTGCTCAGATGCTGATGTAGCTCAGGAGGTAGAGCACTTCCTTGGTAAGGAAGAGGTCTCGGGTTCGAGTCCCGACATCAGCTCCAAAAAGAAGAACCCTTGAAATGCTTGTCAACAGACATTTCAAGGGTTCTTTCTATTTCTATTCTTCAACAAGCAATGCTCTTACAGGGCTGGCTTCTACATTTTTAATGTTTAGAGGAGCAGCTATAAGGGTATATTCTCCTTCTTTTACGTTTTTAAGCCTTAAACCTTCTAATATGTGAATTCCATTTCCCAATAATATTTTATGCGTAGCATGATCAGGCTGATTTCTTTCAATGCCCAGTGAGTCAATTCCAACCCCTTTAATTTTTCTGCTGGCCAAAAATCGTGCTGCACATTGTTTGACATAAATAAAGTTGGGATTAAATTCTTCTTCAAAAGAATTTTTTGTTTTTAACAAAATAAAATCTCCTTCACTTATATCATGCTTTTCCAAATCATCTTTTGCTATTCCATCTTTTACAAAGGTCAAATCAAAAACTTTACATGGGACTATCATATCTTCTGTTTTGAAAAACGAAGAATCCTGACCACCTTCTATCATATGGAGAGGTGCATCCATATGTGTGCCTGTATGAAGATCCATTTCTATTTTTGTTTCTCTGGCGCCGGTACCGTTTACAAAGTCTCGTGTAGTAGTAAACCTCGGCCTTTTGTTGTTTCTGTTTTTATAAACCTGCATGTCAAAATGAATGGGCATAGAAATATCAATAATTTTCATCAATTGTATCCTCCCTTTATTTAATCATCAGTCATTAAACCAGCGACGTCCATCTTGTTTCATCAGCTCGTCTGCCTCAGACGGCCCCCAGGTTCCTGCCGGATAAATGGGACAATCAGGATTCTGTAAATTCCATGCCTGGGAAATATTATCCATCAGTTTCCAGGAATATTCAACCTCATCCCAACGGGTAAAGAGGGTTGAATCACCTGCCATAACATCAAGCAGAAGCTTTTCATAAGCATCAGGAGACACTTCTCCTACAGCGCAATTCTGGCAAAAGTCCAGTTCCACTGGTATAATTTCATTTCGAGTGCCAGGCTTCTTTCCGTTGAATTTTATAATTACACCTTCTCTAGGCTGAATTTCTATTATCAATCTATTGGGCTCCAAGTTATTAAACTCTTTATAATACAATATTTCTGGCAAAGGCAAGAATTGAACAACTATCCTGGTGGTCTTAATTGGCATTCGCTTTCCTGTCCGTAAGTAAAATGGAACACCTGCCCACCTGAAATTCTCGATTTCAAGCTTCATTGCCATGTAGGTCTCAGTCATTGAATCAGGAGATACCCTGTCCTCTTCCCTATAGGCACGCACCGGTTTCCCATCTATCATTCCTCTGCCATATTGGCCTCTGACCACATTTGTTTTTACCTCTTCAAAAGACATCGGTGTAATAGCTTTTAATACCCTGACTTTTTCATCACGAATATCATGAGTATTTAGACTTACTGGAGGCTCCATGGCAGTCAGCATGAGTAATTGCAGCATATGATTCTGCATCATATCCCTCATAGCCCCTGCTGTTTCATAATACCCGCCCCGGTTTTCCACTCCCAGGGTTTCACTGGATGTTATCTGAATATGATCTATATACTTGTTATTCCATAAAGGTTCGAACATTACATTTGCAAACCTTATCACCATAATATTCTGAAGCATTTCTTTGCCCAGAAAATGGTCTATTCTATATATATTGTCCTCATTAAATACGTCTGTAATAATTTTATTTAGCTTTATAGCCGACTGTAGATCTTTTCCAAACGGTTTTTCGATAACTACTCTTTTATATCCTCTGCTCTGGCTTGTCATTCCGCTTCTTGCCAGATGCTGTACAATTACTCCGAAATGTTCCGGTGCAACAGCTAAATAATAGATCCAGTTTCCATGAGTTTGATATTTCTTATCCAGCTGATTTAAAAATTTCTTTATCCCTTCATATCCTTCAAAACTGGTGAAATCAGCCCTTTTATAATAAAACCTGGAAACTACCTTTTTCAAATCTTCTTCACTGCCTTGATTTTCCCTACTAAAGCTGCGTATTGCATTCTCGGCATCTTTTCTGAATACTTCCTCGGTTTTGTCTCTCCTTCCAATGGCAACCATAGCAAAGTTATCCGGTAACAACCCGGAAACCTTCAGATTATATATAGCCGGATATATCTTTCTATGAGCAAGATCACCCGTTCCGCCAAAAACAATTAGCAAACTGCACATTAAGGTCCCTCCAAACATACCCGAATGATAGTTTATTTACTTGCCTATAAGAGAATATACCACAAGCAGACTGTTTTAAACAATTTAGCTTGCCGCTTGCTTTGCTAAATTAATGAGATAACTCTCTAACATTCAAAACATTTCTAAGAATAGTTTCTGTTTAGCACTTAAGGGGTATATAAATATAAAAAGGAGGAGTTGTTAATATGAAAGACCAAGCTATATTGGAGGCAGCCCTTAGTGAACGTAAAGAATACTTGGAAGACCTGGTTAACAGCTATAATCTTATCCAAGAGCAAATTGCCATCCTTGAGAATGATATCGATCAATTGCTCCTCAAGTTGATGGAACAAAGTAAATAGAATTTGATAATAAGGAATGCAGCCAATAATATTACAAAAACACCGCCTCCATGGCGGTGTTTTGGTTTATAGCTGTTGTTTAAGGAATTACATTGAATTTAACTCCTGGAAGCATTTGTTCCATATTGCGAATAATTGAATTGCTGCTATGCGGATCAGGGGACTCACCCATTACAATTTCAGTAATTTGGTTTTTCTTAGCAAAATTAAGCAAAGTATTCACAATATTATCAGAACGAAGCACTGTCATTTCTGCTCCAGCCTGTTTTGAAACCTGAAAGAGATACTCCAGCGCTTCCCCTTCATCAGGATTTCCAAGTACATTTACCCCTGTCTTTGTAACATGAACTACCTTTAAAGCACCATCTTTCTGCCCATTTACCAGTTTCTGCCCGATCTTAATCAATCGTTCACAGGTTTTCTGGCGGGTAACACAGACCATCACTCTGGGAACACTCATTCTATTAATCTACCCCTTTGCAAACCTATGATTTCCCATATACTTATTATAACATGAGTGCTGATTCCATTCCATTGATATTGTAAAAGTTCATTTTTTGTTTACAAATATTATTCATACTCTCTTTTGCACTCTCTTTATTACTGCTCATCTCCAATAACACGTACAAATACGGTTTTTTCCTTGCCCCCGTATACCGGTCTCAAAAGAACCTTGTCATATCCGGTACTGTTAGCATAAAGCAATTTCATTTCTTTATCTAAGCTTGCAACATTATTCTCTCCTTCTGTAAAAAGGCTGGAATATGATACTTCGACAGGGTTAACTGAATTTCCAATAAAAGCAATATATTCACCAATATTAATACTGATATCCTGAAGTGCAGGAATAATCTCACCGGATTCATCAACCTGATAGGGAATATAATAAGTGACTATCTTTTCTTGTTTTTCCGGAATCAGACGGATTTCTTTCAAAGCACCGTTTATTATCTCAATTTCACCTTCATCAATGTAATTTTGTTCCATTAATGTTACAAGCTGATTTTTTCTGTAGCCGAGTACTCTATAATGAATAAACTGCATATTCTTATTATGTGTAGATATTACTGCCATATCTGGTATTTCACTTGGAAAATAAATCATAAGAACCGGACCAGGCTCATCGCTGTTTTCAAACATGCTGCTGTAAACCATCTCGTAATTTCCGTTATATTCCGAATCCCATATAACTGCCAATAAATTGTCTCCGGTTTGATCCGGCTTACTAATTTTGAAATAATCCAAGAGCTGTGGGGTTGTATCCGATTCACTGAGTTTGATCTTTTCCTGGGATACAGGATCTCCAAGCGAAGCATTTGCCATCTCTATCTGCCTGTTATATTCATTAATAATAAGAGCTGAAAACCCTATAATAAAACAGCATATACATGCAATGGCTGCATAAAGTTTCAAGCTGCTTTTCTTTTTTTGTCTTATTCTGGCAAAAACACTTTTGCGTAAGCTTTCATTATTATATTTGGAAAAAAAACGGTCCGCTTCGTATTTCGCCCTTGACAGCAATGTATTCATATCATTGAAGTCTTTCATTTCATGACCTCCAAGGGTAATGATTGTTTAAGCAGTTTTCTCCCCCTGTAAAGTCTGACTTTTACATTGCTTTCGCTTATTTTTAGTATTTCAGCTATTTCCGATACCGAGAAACCATCAAAGTAATATAATGAAATAGGTATGCGATATTTTTTGGGAAGATCCATGACCATGCTGAATACTTCTCCACCGTCTATTTCTTCAAAATGTTTATTTGTCCTCATGACAGTATGGAACCAATCATCTGCAAGACCTGCTGTTATAAATTTTCTAAAAGCTGCTGATTTGAGATAATCCTTGCATAGGTTTACCGTAATTCGGTAGATCCAGGTATAATAACTGCTTTCTTTCCTGAATCTATCCAAATTACGATAAACCTTTATAAATACTTCCTGATAAATGTCTTCAGCAAGATGCAAATCCCTTAAATAGTAGTAGGCCAGCCTAAGAACTTGCCTGCCAAATCTCCTCATCAAATATTCAAGCTGGGCGTCTTTATCCGTAACGGCTGAGGGATTCTCCTTTTTGTTTTTATTCACAGCCATCTCTCCAAGACTTATGATAGTTCACAGGAAAATCAGGCTCGTATTTCTCTTCTCATGAAAAATATATAAGATAGTGCAAAGCAAATCATATTTAAGGCAATCAGACTCACCAGATGGGGCCAAATCAGCAGTACGCTCTGGAAAAAAGGCAAAGCTCCGGGTATCGCACCTATAAGTCTGTCGACTGTAATAATGCTGACTGTTCTGACGCCAGGATTAAGCAGACATATAGTTGCTTCACTAAACAGGGTTGCAGGTGATATACGATTAATCATCAGCTCCAGGTTGCTGTTTCTCAATTGCATTTCTATGGATGATGTTTCGTCTACAGGAAATAGTGCATCTGATATTACACCTGCCAATAGCCCGACAAATATCGATAGAAACAGCCAGGCAGCAATACAAGCAAGAGCAGATGTAGCTGACTGCTTAAATAATAATGAGAATAGCTGTGATAATGCAAGCCAAATTGACATATAAAAGATGGTTACTACAAAAAATGACAATAGTCTTAAAATTTCTTCAACCGTCGGAGGAATACCTATCATTATTATACCTATAGCTCCTACAGCAATACCTAAGGAAAGCACCATAATAGAAATTACTGTAATTCCTGCTAAAAATTTGCCGTTAATGACATTATCTCTGTGTATAGGTTGAGCAAGCAGACGGCTCATTGTTCCCCTGTTAAGCTCCCCGTTTATGGAGTCAAATCCGATGGCAAGGCCTACTAAGGGCCCCAATAAGGAAATAAAAGATATAAATGAAGGTATGGAATTACCAGAAGCGGTAAAAAGCCTCAAAAATACAAACTCATTTCCTTCCTGAGCAACAGCTTCCCTTATGCCGCTGGCTGCAGCATAAATACTGGCCAGTCCTGTAACTGTAATAAGTATCAAAAGTATTACAAATCTTTTGCTTCTTAAGTGATCAGCCAGTTCTTTTCTATACAGAACCAATAGACTGCTATTAGTCATTGGATCACTCCTCTCTGGCAAAATAACGGCTGTAGATATCATCTAAATCTCTTCCTGTTTGTTTAAGGAACAAAACCTTATAATCATTGTCGCTTAGAAGTCTGAGAAGAGGTTTTCTGATATCGTCTATTGATTCAATAATAATCTGTTCATGATCTACAATTTTAATCTTTATGTCTTCTCTTATTGATTTTATCAGAGATACCAGCTTGTCGTCCACCGGCTCTATATTCAGTTCGAGAGTTAATGGCTTGCCTTTAAATACCTGCTCACCAAGAGTATGAATAGGTCCCTCAGCTATCAGATGTCCCTTTACAAATATGCCTACACGATCGCAAATTTTTTGTATCTGATATAGCTGATGAGAGGAAATTAATACAGTTCTTTTGTCTTCTCTGGCAAGGTCAGCAATTAGATTCAGCATTTCATTGATGCCGGCAGGATCAAGCCCTATCGTGGGTTCGTCCAATATTATTACTTTCGGATCCTTCATTAAAGTGTCAGCTATTCCCAAACGCTGCTTCATTCCTTTGGAATATGTGCCGACTCTTTTATCGCCTACATCAGAAAGTTTTACGCGTTCCAGAAGAGAATCAATCCTTGATTCAATCTCCTCTTCACTCAAACCGTTCAGCCGGCCTGTAAATCTGAGATTCTCTCTTGCTGTCATATCCTCATAAAATCCAACATTGTCGGGCAGATACCCTACCATTCTTTTTATATATATGGGTTCTTTAGTTGTATTGTGCCCGTCAATCGTAGCAAAGCCTGAAGTTGGTTCTGTTAGTCCAAGAAGCATCAGAATGGTTGTAGTTTTGCCTGCCCCGTTAGGACCTAACAGACCAAATATCTCACCTTCATAAATTTCAAGGTTGAGATTATCGACAGCCGTCAGATCTTCATATTTTTTTGTTAATTCTTTGGTCTTAATCATTACATTTCTGCTCATTTTTATCGTCTCCCATACTTTTGAAATACCCAGTACAGGCCAGCAACAAGCAGAAGAATGACAAGAACGCCCACTATACCCCATAGTGTTGAGGTTTTAACCATTACGCGCAATTCAGCGGAATTTTTCACTTCCGGAGTTTCGGCTGAAATGGATACTACATAGTCTCCTGCCAGTGCTTTATCCTCAGGTTGTATATAAGCTCTAATGGTTGCTGATTCTCCTGGAGCGATAGCATCAATAATATCCTGTTCAAATTCTACGTTCCAGCCGCTCGGCTGTTCAGATTTAAGTTTTATACCTTGAAGTTCTGTGCTTCCTGTATTTTGTATCAGGATATCTACCGCTTGCCGTCTGCCCGCAATAGTCTCTGCATTCAGTCTTCCAGAGGGAGTTGTTACTTCCATGCCATAATTACCTGTTATAATAACTTTAAGCTCTGTTACCAAAGTCTCATTTTTAGACGCCACTGTTACCGGAATTACATATTCACCTGCTGTTACGTTTGCAGGCGGTGTTACTTCAACTTCCACTTCTGCTGATTGATTTGCTTCTATTGGAATGCTTGCGATTTGTTTTCTATCACTCTTTGCAATAAAGTTAACCTGCCAGCCTCTTTCAACCTGAGCAGTCAAACTATAGGTCTGTGCTTCACTCTTATTGTTTTTTATTTCCAGTTCAAAACTGAAACTAGTATCGCTGGAGCCTGTCAATTCAGTATAATTGGCAGTCAAAGAGCCTTTGTTTTCAATGTCGGATTTTATATCATATTCCATAACCAGGCGATCACTGATTTCTCCTGATACGGCATTTATTATTACTGTATATTTTCCTTCCTCTACTTCAGCTGGAATCTGAACTGTCAAACTCATTTCCACATCTTCTTCTGCAACATATGCTTTTTCAATAATCCTTCCATCGCCTTCCAGATATGCTTCCCAGCCCTGAGGCAAAGATTCAATTTCTAAGTCCACTGTCATGCCCTGATCGGTTTTATTAGACAATATTATGTCTGTTTGAACATTTTCTCCAGGTTTTGCTGCTATGCTGGGATAAGTAGTATAAATTGTAAGTCCGTCTGCAGCCAGTGCATTATTTGCAGGAATTGAAAATACCAGTAATGATACCATTACGAAAGCAATTAATGTTTTTACAAATTTGATATTTTGAGTATGCATATGTGTTTACCCCCTTATTTATTTTAATGTCCATAACTTAGACGAATTAAAATTCATTAAGGTTACAAAAAAAATACAAAAAAACCATAAACCAAAAACATAGTTTATGATCCTATTTTTGCAATTAAAAATTTATCAAGGATGTGCATATTATTTCCATTCCTCATAGGATTCCAGGGATCCTTGATCTAATCCGGTTAAGGCACATTTATTCCATGGATTCTTTCACCATGGTTAAACAGCTTTGATTAGGATATGTGTTATGACAGCCATGTGCATTTTCAAGCGGGCAAGAAAAAAGCCATTCTATAGACATATACTAATAAGATTTATTATATCGACAGATTTTGCATTTACTGTTTTAAATACTGATTTATTCTTCTTTCAAGTATTCTTAGAGAGCTTTCAACATTCTTGTCATACTGTATAATTTCTTGAATTCCAGCATTTGCTATAGTGACAGCTTCATTGTATTTGAGAATTTTAGGAGCAACAGCTCCTTCCTCTATTACCCTACTGAGCAGTAAATTGTCTATTACTTTTTCGCTCTCGTCCATTCCTTCCCGCAATATGCTTTCAGCCATCTGGGATCTGGTAACATTCTTTATTACAGAAGCTCCTTGGGAATATCTGAAGATGTCCATTTGTATATCTTCATCGTATGTCAATAATTTTAAGAATTCCCAGGCCAATTCTCTATGGACAGTTTTACTGCTTATACCCATCAAAAGAGTATTTACCTCAGATATATTACCTCCGCTTTTGCCAGCAGGAAAAGTTATGCAATCCCATTGGAAATTCAAATATTTTTTCATTCTATAAGGATATGCCTTGTAAGTTCTGTATTCCGCAAATGAAAGAGGCATGAAGACTACATTGCCTGTATCAAAATCCTCCTGAGTCACAGTTTGTTCCCTATTCAACAAATGTATGTCTTTCATAAACTTAACAGCTTCAACAACTTTTGGATCGGTTAGATCAATTTTCATATTATTCTCATCAAACAGATTTGCCCCATTTGTCCTTGCTGCATCCATCCAGCAGTAATTATATATCCCAAATTGATCTAAAATACCGTCGTCATCAAAATCCTTTGTAACTTTTTCGCATATCTCATAAAGATCATCCCAGGTCCAACCGCTGTCAGGAATGCTTATTCCTTCTTTTTGTAAGAGGGTTTTATTCACAAACATTAAAGTCGGAACCGTTTCATAGGGAAGTGCATACTGCGTGCCTTGATACTCACCCGATAATAGAGCTGTTTGAAAATATGCATTAGTATTAAATTCCGCATCTTTATTGATTAATTCCTCAAGATTCATCAGTATGCCCAGGGAGGCAAATTCATTAAAATCATCGGATAGTATCATAAACACATCAGGGGTTTCACCCAGGAGCACTTTTTTGGCGAGCCATTCTGAATAAGCATCTTTCCTGATGCCGCTGGAATAATGTATTCTAACATTTTTATATTTTTTTTCAAAGCGTTCAATTGCTTTATCAATGATAATATAACTGTCAGCGTTTGCTACATCCCAATTGCTGCCTGCAAACATCCCAAATTCAAGTACTATCGTATTAGACTCTTTTACCATAGAAAAAGCATGAGTTGACAAAATTGCAATAAGAATAATTACCATCATGATTATATATCTTTTCTTATTCATTGCCCATCTCCAGTCTTCCCTTGCCTATCCCGGACTGCACCGCCCAAATAGCCAATTGTGTTCTGTCTCTTAAGTTTAATTTGCCTAGAATGACACTTAAATAATTCCTGACCGTTCCTTCCGAGAAGTTCAGCACTTCAGCAATTTCCTTGTTTGATAATCCATATCCTACCTGCTCAATAATCTTCTGTTCAGTTCTTGTTAGCTGTTCCACCTGTTCTTTTCCTACTTCAATAACAAAATTGCTTCGTGCCATCTGTGAAAACAGTTTTACTACTTTGGTTGCTATATCAGGATTGATCATCGCTTTTCCGCTGTAAACTGTGTTTATGGCTTGTACCAATTCTTCCACCGATGCACCTTTAAGCAAATAGCCACTGGCACCATATTTCAAAGCATTATAAACGTATTCATCATCATCAAAAGTAGTCAATATCAAAACCTTTATGTCAGGATATTTTTCTTTTATTAACTTGGTGCATTGTACGCCATCCATTTTTGGCATGCGAATATCCATAAGGATTACATCAGGCCGGTTTTTTTTTACACTTTCAAGTACAGCAAGCCCGTCAGGAACCACATCAGTTACCTCAATATTGTTTTGATTATTCAATATAATTTTTAAGCTGGCACGAATCAGTTCCTGATCATCAGCTATAAGTACTTTTATCATACTCTTCACTCCATCTGATAGGTATCCTTGCTATGACCGTAAAGCCATCCGTTCCATCAAATTCGACAGTACCATTAAGCATTCTAACTCTTTCCTTTATATGCCTTAAACCAAAACCTTGGTTTATTTCCTTGCAACCGCTTCCATTATCTCTGACGGTAAGTATGATACCCTCTTCATCACCTTTTATATTAACCCATATTTGCTTTGCATCTCCATGCCTGATGGCATTAGTAATGCTTTCCTGTATTATTCTATAAATAGCATCCTCTTCATCTGCTGCAAAATTCAAATTATCAACATATGAACTAAAATAAATACGTGTATTAGTCATGGATTCAGTTTCCATAATCATCTGATGAATAGCTGATTTTAAGTTAAGCCTCTCAAGAGCATCCGGTCTTAGCTTATTAACTGAACGCCTTACCTCCTTTATACCATCCCTGGTAACCTTAGCTATTATTTCTAATTGCTTTTTTGTCTCTTCAGGAGACTTATCCAACATGGTTATGCATGCGTCTATTCCTGCTGATATGCCGGTGAGGGTATGGCCTATAGTATCATGAATCTCCCTTGCAAGACGATTTCGCTCCTTGGTTTCACCCATTTTCTCAGTAATAATGGAATACTCTTTAAGTTGTTCATTCGCTTTTCGCAAATCCTCATTCGCTTTTTGCAGCTTTTTGTAAAGACTGTTTACTTCATCAATGGTTCCTCTCTGATTCTGTATAACATTTATGCAGTAAATAATAAACATTATTACGTTTATTGATACTATAAGATTAAAAAAACCCAGTAAATACTGTTGAGTTACGGAATCATAAAAGCCGATGTAATCATTTATTGAATATAGCCTGTAATTAATGGAAATGAAATCATAATCTGCAATAAGAATGCTCATAACTGCAATTATCATAAGAAGATATCTGCCTACAGTGCCTTTTGTATAAGTAATTATATTAGCTATAACAAGAAAAAGGATTCCATTGTAATTGAAATCTAAAATAAAAATGATAAATATGCTGATAACAAAATCAATAATAAGGGTAAGATAGGCTGCCTTACTGCTGTTAGGATATATAAACTCACGGACTGTGAATGATAAGATCAATACAGAAAACAGCAAGGCAGATGATAATATATTGCTTGTAGGCTTTGCGGGTAAGGCTGAAACAGATCTTATAAATTGCCGGGCAATAAAATTATCACATATTTTTTGTATAGTAAAATAGATGAATACTGTTATAAACATAACAGCAATCAAATTGGTAGCAAGCATTAGAATTTTAAAATAAATAAATCTCCTGCTCTTTTGCATGGAATGCCGTCCCCTATTGCCATTCATCAATTTCAAATTCATCCAGGTTGTCTTTTGTTATAAGCGTAACAGGTACAACAATGTCTTTTTCAACTTTTTCCCCATTTAAATACGCATATGCAACTTCAGCTGATATTTTACCCATATAACTGGGATATTGTGCGCTGGTCCCCTCCAAATATCCTTCCCTTATCATCATTTTGCCATCCGGAGATCCGTCTATACCATATATTAATATATCACCTGTCATATGATGAGACTCAATTGCTGCCAAAGCGCCCAGTGCAGTAGGATCATTTCCTCCTAATACAACATCAAATTTCAATCCGGATTCAATAATGCTGTTCATTACTTCCATTGCAACTTCCAATTCACCTCGTGCGGCTTCCTGAGCAACAATCCTGTAATTGCTGTTTCCTTCTATCGTATCTTTAAAACCCTGAACCCTCTGGGTTATAGAATTGATTATAGGCTGATCCAGAATTACAATGTCGGCAGAGTCCAGTTTGGACATCATGTCCTGAGCACACTGAACTCCCGCATTGTAATTATCAGAAGCAATGACTGATACTACCAGATCAGTATCATAAACATATGTATCTACGTTAAATACAGGAATGTTCGCTTCTTTACAGGCAATCAGAGCAGGCTTGACTCCTTTCCAATCAACTGGATTAATAAAAATTGCCTGTACTCCCTCTTCTATCATTTCATATATCTGCTGATTCTGTTTATCCTGATATGTTGCTGGATCTCTTGTAATCAAATAGTCACCGTTCGCTTCTACTACTTCTCTGATTCCCCCATCCAATATATCAAAATAAGGATTGTTCATAGTCATGTAAGTAGCGCCAAATTTCCTGGGGGCTTGCGGTTCAATAGCTTTCTGGTTAAACACAAATATATATATTAAATAAACGATGATAGATACAGCTATCAGGCTGACTATTAATGATCGTTTTATTCCAAGTGCTTTCATTATTCATCTCCAGCATTTTAAAGAAATGTTAATGCACGTTTACAACAGCTTACTATATTATATCATATCACATCTAATTCTTCATTTCTTTTCGGCCTTGTCTTATATAGTCAATGAATACGGCCAAAAGTATAACTATGCCTTTTACAACATATTGCCAGAAAGAGCTGACATTCAATAGATTCAAACCGTTATTCAATACGCCGATAATAAGTCCGCCGATTATTGTGCCGCCTATTTTGCCATATCCGCCTGCCATACTGGTTCCGCCTACTACTACAGCCGCAATGGCATCCATTTCGGCACCCTCACCTGCAGTGGGCTGGCCTGAATACATACGTGAAGCCAATACTATTCCTGCCAAACCTGCCATTAATCCTGAATAAGTAAATACAAGAAACTTGACTTTTGACACCTTAATACCGGAGAACACTGCAGCCACCGGGTTGCCACCAACGGCATATATATGTCTTCCCAGCTTGGATTTATTCATTATTAGCGCGGTTACTATAAGAACAGCTACCAGAATGATTACAGGAGTCGGAATAGCCCCGATATAACCTGCTCCTAGAAACTGCCATTCTTTAGTAACTACTCTTACCGGAGAACCGCCGGTATAAACATACGCCAGGCCTTTGGCTATATTCATGGTTGCCAGGGTAACAATAAAGGGAGGGATTGTTGTTCTGGATATAATCAAACCGTTAAACATTCCGAATAGCAAGCCGGTTATCAACCCTAATATTAGAGCAGCACCTAAAGGAAGGTTGTAACGCACGACACCACCGGCAGCAAGACATCCTGATAAGGCAATAATTGAACCTACTGACAAATCTATGCCGCCTAATATAATTACCATGGTCATGCCGCAGGCTAAAAACAAGTTGGTAGAAATCTGCCTTAGCACATTGAAAATATTTTTCATTGTAAGGAAGGACGAACTGGTAATGGGGTTTACAGACAATATAAATGATAACACAAAAAGCGCTATTAAAATTCCCAGATTGTCTTTAAACCATTGGGTTACTCCATCCCGCATATTATTAATACTGTTTCGATTTCTAAGATCTACTCTGTCCATGTGAATTCTCCTCCTTCACAACTAATTGGCAGCCAGTTTCATAATCTTTTCCTGGGTTACCTCCCGGTGATTCAGGCAGCCAGTTATTCTGCCTTCACTCATAACATAAATCCGGTCGCTCATATTAATTATCTCAGGCATTTCAGAAGAAATTAATACTATTGCCATACCTGACTTTGCCAACTCATTCATAATTGCATATATTTCGGATTTGGCTCCTACATCCACTCCCCTGGTCGGTTCATCAAGAATCAATATCTTGGGCGATGTAGCCAGCCATCTTGCTATCATAACCTTTTGTTGATTTCCTCCTGAAAGGTTAGCTATTATCTGATCCGCAGAAGGTGTTCTTACGGACATTTTTTCAATATATTCTTGTGTAATGGACACTTCCTTCTGACGATTTACTAATACCCCTTTTATAAATTCTTTCAATATGGCAATTGTCATATTAAACTTGACGCTTTGAACCGGAAACAAACCTTCCAGCTTTCGATCTTCGGGTATCAGAGCAATGCCATGTTCAATGGCCTGATCAGGCGAATTTATTTCAACTTTCTTCCCATCTATATATATCTCGCCTGAATATCCTTTGGTCAGACCGAACAGGCATTTCATCACTTCGCTTCTTCCCGCTCCGACCAGACCGGCAAATCCGACAATTTCACCTTTTCTTACTTCAAAGCTAACATCCTTAACCAACTTATTGTCAGAAATATTCCTACATTCCAGCAAAACTTCCCCATCATCCTGGTAGTCTCTGATATAGTAATTTTTTAGCTCACGGCCGACCATCATGGAAATCAGTTCGTTTTTATCTGTTTCCTTGACAACCTTTGTTCCAATGTACTCTCCATCACGCAGGACGGTTACTCTGTCACATACTTCATCAAGCTCACTCATCCTATGAGAAATATAAATAATTCCTACTCCTTTTTCGGTCAACACTCTCATGGTTTCAAACAGGAATTTTACTTCCTTTTCAGAAATAGACGAAGTTGGTTCGTCCATTACAAGAATTTTCGAATTCTGAGAGATAGCTTTAATTATTTCAACCATTTGCTGTTGTGCAATGGTCAAATCTTTTACCATAGATCTGGCATTAATATTAATCCCATAGCTGTCTATTAGATGTTGGGCTTCTTCATGCATGAGGGCTGAATTAACAAACTTGCCCTTCATTGGCTCACGGCCAAGATAAATGTTCTCAGCTACTGTCATATATGGAACTAGAACAAGTTCTTGGTGAATAATGGCAATACCATTATTTTGTGCGTCCTTAACACTTCGGATTTC
The DNA here is from genome assembly GCA_001512915.1 of Clostridiales bacterium DTU083. GTDB lineage: Bacteria > Bacillota > Clostridia > Caldicoprobacterales > DTU083 > DTU083. The sequence goes on from LFTC01000021.1 coordinate 49,053, forward strand.
TACTTTTTTTCCCTCTATGTAGATTTCTCCCTGGTCAGCCGCATAGATGCCGCCCAACACCTTTATTAGCGTGGACTTGCCAGCACCGTTCTCACCAAGAATTGCATGGACTTCTCCGGCCCTAAGTTCAAAGTCTACAGCTTTTAAAGCATAGACGCCGGGAAATGTTTTGTGTATATTTTTCATTCTTAGCAATACATTTGAATCCAAGTCCCATCACCCTCTTTCTACACTTAAGAAAATAGGGCGTTGTAAAACGTCCTATTATAAAACAGCGATACATTTTACAACGGCCCCACAATTTAAGTTATTGCCATCCATCTATACCATATTCATTTACATTTTCACTGGTGATTAGGAATGTTTCAACAGGATATCTGTCTTGAACTTGTTCGCCGTTGAGATACTTGTACATAACTTCAACCGAAATTTTTGCAATGTTGATAGGTGACTGTGCGCCGCTTCCTTCAATCAAAGAATCGCCGCTGGCCAGTTCTTTTTTAATATCCGGTGAACCATCAACACCATAGATAAGTACATCTTTCAGCCCTGCAGCATTTGCGGCAGCAAGTGCTCCAAGCGCAGTAGGATCGTTTCCACCGAAAATAGCGACTACGTTGCTGTGTGCCTGAAGAAGATCTTCTGCTATACCCATGGCAACTTCAAGATTTCCTTTTGCATCCTGTTCTGCAACAATTTCAAATCCTTTACCTTCAATTGCGTCCTTGAACCCCTTTTCTCTGTCATTAATAGAGTTCATGGTCGGAGAATCCAGGATGATGATTGGTCCGCCGTCAGGACGTTTCTTAACAAGGTCCTCGCCGCAAACATAACCTGCATTGTAATTGTCAGAACCTACATATGAGAAACAATATTCCAGTTCAGCTACTTCAGTGTCAAAATTCAGTATCGGTATGCCAGCTTCTTTCAGCATATCCAGTGCAGGAAGAATTCCTTCGGCTTCAGCAGGATTTAAAAATATTGCATCAATGCCCTGTGTAATCATATCTTCAATTTGTGTAATCTGTAGTGTAACGTCATTGGCAGGATCTGCAGAGATTAATGTATCTCCGTTTGCTTCTACGCCTTCTCTGATGGTCTGTTCAAGAATTACAAAGAATGGATTGGTTCCGTCCATACAAGTGTAACCAAATTTCCAGCCGCCCTCAGGTCTTTCTCCAAGCGGTAAATTTGACCCAGAATCCCCAGAATCAGATGGAGGTTCGTCAGCTGGTTCTGATGTGCCCGAATCATCCGATGGCTGGGATGTGCCGGGATCACTGTCTGCAGGCTGCTGTGCCTGCTGTCCGCAACCGCTCAGCAAAAGAACGGCGATTAGTAGAACCGATAACAGGATACTAAATAAACGCTTGTTCAAAGTTGATCTCCTCCTTGCCTTTTTCTTTGAGTTTAGCAATTATGACCAAAAAACACACCTGAATATTGTAATGAGATCAACATTACATTTGTAATATTTAATTTTGAAATTTTTACACAATAACGTAATATTCTTAAAATTGTTAAATATATTTAATTATAACAAAATATCAGCCTGAATACTGGCGATATCTATAAATAATTATCAAAAAAAATCCACCGATAAACGGTGGATATTTCATTTTTTAGTTTGTGCCTGGTAATTCATATACTACAACTGCAACACCCGGCTCTATGTTTTCAAACATAATCTTTGCTGCCTTAGTAGGTAGATTGATGCATCCATGAGACCCATTGGTCTTATAAATATCTCTTCCAAACTCTTTCCTCCACCAAGCATCATGAAAACCAATATCCCTGTTAAATGGCATCCAGTATTCAACTGGAACCGAATAGTCATCCCCAGTTAATGTGGCTTTTCTTTGTTTATACTGGACTGGATAAGTTCCAGTCGGTGTTCCATAGCCTTTCGCCAAATTACCGGATACGAAATCTGTTTCCAATATAAGCTTCCCGTTTTTATAGAAAAACAGGTGTTGGGCTGTCAAATTTACCTCAACATAAGTATTGCCTATATCATCTTCACCGTACTGCTGAGCCTTCTGGTAATAGGCTGGTTCTCTTTTCACCTTTTTGCCCGCCAGTATTAATTCAATGAGCTCTTCCACTTCCAATGGCCTGTTCAACCACCAGCCATAGTCTCCACCCTTGACCGTAATTTCTACTCCATAAGATGTTTTAAACTTTCTTGTTCTGCCAAAGGTATTATAAGTTGTTCCAATATAGTCAACAAAATCTTTTACGCCAGATTCATCCAAAACTACACTTCCATCGTCTGTAACAGAAAGCCATTGGCTGATCAAGGTTCCATCTAAGATTTCAATATTCTCTCCAAATTCGTAAATAATTTCTGCTCCTGCAATTTTGTTAAGTTCTTCAACTGTTTTAATCAAATCAGGCGATTCAGAAGTAATCTTAGGTTTATAATAACAGTCAGCTTCCTCTAAAGATATCTTTGTCTGTAAATTCTTTACTGATTCTTTAACTATCTCGAATAGTTTATCGAAATTTACCTTTGTGCCCTGAATTTCCGGAACGATTTCATAGCCTTTGCCTTTTATAAATTCTGATATATAAGCATCTTCTGGTTCAATAATGTTTTGTTTGTCAAAAAACGGCAGGTTCGCAATCAATTCTCTTAATAAACCTTCATCATATTCCACAATTGTTGAGATCTCCATGGCAGAAACATTAAACAGTCCGCTGAACCACATAAAACTACTCTGTGATTCAAGCAAGTCTTCCAGATTTTCATCGAACTTTGCATGAATATTAAAATCCTTGCCTTGTATTTGAGCAGTCAGATCATTACGGCCTTCCAAAGTCAGAGTATACCTTTTAAGCTGTTCTTGTATAGCCATCTCTGCCTGCTCCGCGGTCATGTTGGATACATCTACACCATTAATAATGGTGTTCATAAAAAAATGATTACTATAGTAATAATTAATCAGAAAAAAAGAGAATGCAATAAAAGAAAAGAATGATATAAGAATTATTGTTATTACCTTATTCCTTGATGCTGTTTGTTGTTTGTTTATGGCTGCTCTTGTTAGGCTGCTTTCCATATTCGTGTACCCCATAATAATTATATATACAATTTATGATATTAACATAACAATGCTATATATACTTTTCAATTCTGTTAAAAATGATTTAAATTCTTTGAAACTCTATATTTCATTTGTTCTTACTAAGATAAAACTCCTGATGTAATTTGCGGACCTGTTCGGCAAGCTCCGGCACAGGTCCCTCTACCACAGTATCACGAATTACATCCTTAATCGCCAGACTACGAACACGAGGCAGCGGAACTCCCATTTCCTCAAGCCATTGTACCAGTTGTGCAGAAGAGCTTGCATAAACAATTCTGCCCAAACCGACCCATCCGTGGGCAGCAGCACACATAGGACAGTGTTCACCGGAAGTATATACGGTAGCCTCGCTTCTCTCATCGGGAGTCATATTAGCTGCAGCCCATCTTGCTATGGCAAATTCCGGATGTTGAGTGTGATCTCCGCCAGACACCCGATTATGATCTTCTTTCAAGACTTTCCCCTCTTTTGTTACAAGCACAGATCCAAAAGGCTCATCACCCTTTTCCAATGCAATTTTTGCCAGTTCCACACAGCGCTCCA
>LFTC01000077.1:0-1179 GCA_001512915.1 Clostridiales bacterium DTU083
ATTCCCTCCCGGGCAGGGTCCTGAGGGTTGATACATTAATAAGAACGCATTCAGGCTGATAAAAGCTGCCTATTATGTTCTTGGCCATGGGGTGGTTAACGGCAACCTTGCCGCCAATGCTGCTGTCCACCTGGGCCAGCAGGGATGTAGGAATCTGTATGAAAGGAATTCCCCGCATATAGGTGGAGGCTGTAAAACCGGCCAGGTCGCCTATTACGCCGCCGCCCAGGGCAGCTATCAGGGAATGCCGGTCCAAACCTGCTTCCAAGGCTTTGGTATACAGCTCTTCTGCCTGCTGAAGGCTTTTGGAGGCTTCGCCCGGCGGTACCACAGCCGTTGCAGTAACCATACCCCAGGTTTCAAAGGCTTCTTTCACAGGATTATGGTACAATTCATGCACATTTTCATCCGTAATAATGAGCATTTTCCTGCCCTTCAGGCTGCCCTGCCTGTTTTCCAGGCAAGCACGGGCTTTTTCAAACAAAGTGCTCCAATTATCATCCAGAAATATTGGGTAGGATTTTTCAGCCAGATCAACCCAAATACTCTTCAATGCCCTCATCCCCACTGATTTGATTTCTAAGATTGTATAATTACAGGGCTGAAAAGTCAAGAATGAGCTAATATAAGCCAGCATTGGTATAATTTAGCACAACACTTCGTAAAATAATCTTAATTGATTCTTCTATTTACTGTGAAATATGTTACAATAGAGAAGGGAAAACGGGATTCTTATCGAATTGTACATAGTACGCTGGGAATGAAATCCTGATCGCTTCTGGTTTATTCATTTACCTGAAAAAAACGAATGGGGGAATGTTGATGAAGAACTACACAACCGACAAAATCCGCAACATCGGTATCATTGGTCACGGCGGTGAAGGAAAGACAACTCTGACTGAAGCCATGCTGTTCAATGCCAAGGCAACCGATCGCTTCGGCCGGGTGGAAGACGGAACCACCACTACCGACTATGATCCTGAAGAGATAAAAAGAAAGATCTCCATCAGTGCTGCAGTTGCACCATTTGAGTGGAAGCAGCATAAGGTCAATGTAATAGATGTTCCCGGGTACTTCGACTTCGAAGGTGAAATGACCAGCGCCCTTCGCGTAGTGGAGAGCGCCTGCATCGTTGTGGGTGCCGTTTCAGGTGTAATTGTTGGTACAGAAAAGGCCTGG
>LFTC01000077.1:1252-25269 GCA_001512915.1 Clostridiales bacterium DTU083
TGGAAGCAGTTGCTGAAACCAGTGAAGAACTGATGGAAAAATACTTTGAGGGCGAAGAATTTACAGAAGAAGAGATCCGCACGGCTATCCGCCAGGGCGTTTTAGCAGGCGATGTAGTACCGGTATTATGCGGTTCTGCAGTTAATAACCAGGGTATAACCACACTGATGGATACCATAATAAACTATCTGCCCGCTCCGGGAGAATGCCAAAAACCTGCCGGAGAGAATCCGAAAACCGGAGATGCGGTTGAAAGAACCTATTCTGCTTCTGAACCCTTCTCTGCACTGGTATTTAAGACGGTGGTTGACCCGTTTGTGGGCAAGCTGTCTCTCTTCAAGGTTATGTCCGGAGAGCTTACTACAGGCTTGAGCGTATATAATCCCAACAGGGAAAAGGCAGAAAAAATCAATAATATTTATATGCTGAGAGGCAAAAAGCAGGAATCCATCGACAAGGTAGTTCCCGGCGACATAGCTGCAGTTGCCAAGCTGCAGGTTACCATGACCGGAGATACCCTATGTGATCAGTCAGACCCCGTGAAATATGAAGGAATCCGATTCCCACAGCCTTCTATATCCCTTGCTGTATATCCTGAAAAGGAAGGGGAGGAAGAAAAGGTATTTGGTGGATTGAACCGCCTGATGGAAGAGGATCCTACCTTCACAGTTGAGAATAATCAGGAAACCGGTGAAATGCTGATTTCCGGTATAGGTGAAATGCATTTGGAGATTATCTCCAAGAGACTTCAGAATAAATTCGGCGTGGGCATTGTGTTTAATGAGCCCAAGGTTCCATACAGAGAAACCATCCGCAAGTCCATAAAGGCTGAAGGAAGGCATAAGAAACAGACCGGCGGCCACGGACAATACGGCCATGTATGGATTGAGTTTGAGCCCCTGCCGGATCCGGAGCAGGAATTCGAATTTGTGGATAAGATTGTGGGCGGCGTTGTACCCAAGCAGTATATCCCAGCTGTTGACAAGGGCCTGCGGGAATGCCTGGTAAAGGGAGTGCTGGCCGGATACCCCATGGTGGGCATCAAGGCTACCCTGTACGATGGTTCTTACCACAGCGTAGACTCTTCAGAAATGGCATTTAAGATAGCTGCAGCCCTGGCTTATAAAAAACTGGAAGATGCAGATCCGGTACTGCTTGAACCCATTATGAGGGCTGAAGTAATCGTGCCCGATGAATACATGGGAGACATTATCGGTGACCTTAACAAGCGCCGCGGCAGAATTTTGGGCATGAATCCGCTGGGCAACGGCATGCAGGAGGTTGTGGCAGAAGTTCCCCAGGCTGAAATGGCCAAGTATGCTACGGATCTTCGTTCCATGACCCAGGCCAGAGGAAGCTTCAAGATGGAATTTGTCCGCTATGAAGAAGTTCCTGCCAATATCAGCGCCAAAATAGTGGAGCAGGCCCGGCAGGCAAATGAACAGCAGTAATTAAGCAGATNNATTCAATTAAAAAAACAAACCAGAGCGATTCAAGAGCCGTTGAGAAACGGCTCTTTTTATGTATATACATATATCTGCATACTTGCAGTATTTATGCCTAAATATGGTATACAGGTGAATTAGTACGCATATATTACAGAATTGTAACATTATCGTAATAATCTATTTACAAGCTGAAATGGCAAGTAAGCCGGATTTTGACATTCTCCCGGTGCTGAACCTATAATTACAACCATCCAGGTTGACATAATTTATACAGCATCGGGGGGTTTATTAATGAAGAAAAAGGTAAAGGAAAGTATACGAAGATTATGTAAGTCAAAGAGGTTAATTAGAGGTACAGCCGTATTTGTACTGGCGGTTATGCTGCTGCTTCCGGCCGGCAATGCCCTGGCAGCAGGCCTGCTGAGGCTGGGCAGCAGGGGGGAAGAGGTCACCAGGCTGCAGCAGGAACTGAAAAACAGGGGTTACTTTACATATTGGAGAACCACAGGTTATTTTGGAACCATTACCCAGGATGCGGTAATTCGTTTTCAGAGGGATCACGGACTATTGGTTGACGGAATTGTAGGCCCGCAGACCCGTTCGGCCTTATACGGCGGTTCGGCATCAAACCGCAGCGGGGTTACCAAATGGGACAGGGACAATATCTACTGGCTGGCCAGGATAATCCATGCTGAGGCAGCAGGGGAGCCCTACTTAGGGCAGGTGGCAGTGGGCAATGTGGTAATGAACCGTGTAGCTTCTCCCGGCTTTCCCAATACAATTTACAATGTAATCTTCCAATACACCAATGGAATCCCGCAATTCAGCCCGGTGGCAGACGGCACAATCTACAACACTCCCAGCGCGTCCTGCATGAAGGCGGCTGAAGATGCATATTGGGGCAGCAAGCCTGTTGGGGGAGCCCTGTTCTTCTTCAACCCTAAGAAGTCATCCGGCTCATGGATCGTGAGAAACAGGCAGTATGTAACCACCATAGGCAATCATGCCTTTTATAAATAGTAAAATTATTGAAAGTGCAGGATAATAGTGGTAATATAAAAGTGTAAGAATCAAATAGGCCTTTCTCTCCTTAATGGGGAGCAGGCCTTTTTGTTAAGCGGCACGGAATGGCAGGAAGGAATGAAGCAAGGCATGAGGGACAGAATACTGATGATTCTGCTGCAGAATCAGAACAGTTTTATCTCAGGCGGTGAAATCAGCAGCAAGCTGGGAGTCAGCAGAACAGCAGTATGGAAGATTATCGAGCAGCTGAGGGAAGAAGGGTTCCATATTCAATCCAGATCCAATAAGGGGTATAAGCTGGTTCAAATACCGGATAAATTGGATGAAACCGTGCTGCGCTATTATCTTAAATCCCGAAAACTGGGGCAGCTTGTAGAACTTCATGATGCCATAGGCTCAACCAACAGCAGGGCAAAGGAGCTGGCCCAGGAAGGAGCCGTCCATGGAACCCTTGTGGCAGCGGAAGAGCAGAAAACGGGAAGAGGAAGGCTGGGGCGGTCCTGGAGCTCTCCTCCCCGAGTAGGCCTTTGGATGTCGGTAATCATGCGGCCTGGCTTTCCACCTCACTTTGCGCCGAAAATGACAGTTCTGGCAGGTTTGGCCGTGCTGCGGGCCATCAGATCCATCACCGGCCTCAGGGCATCAATAAAGTGGCCCAACGATATTATCATCAACTCCAGAAAGGTATGCGGAATCTTGACCGAAATGCAGGCTGACCTGGATTTGATTGAATATGTAATAATCGGCATAGGGATGAATGTGAACACAATCATGGACGGTTTTCCTGAAGAAATCAGGGATTCCGCCACTTCTCTCTTTTTGGAATGCGGAAAAAAGGTGGACAGGTGCAGGCTGATGGCTATGATACTGGATGAGCTGGAAGTTTTATATGAGGAATACGAGAAAACTGCAAGTTTCAAAGGTATATTGGATGAATTCAAAGAAAACTGCATTACCCTGGGGCGCCATGTCCGCGTGGTCAGCACCAGCGGCCAATGGGAAGGCACAGCCGTGGACCTTACTGACAATTGCGAACTGCTTGTAGAGCTCAGCGACGGCTCAAAGCGGGCAGTTATGTCAGGGGATGTGTCTGTCCGGGGCATAGCAGGGTATATATAATCAGATGGGTAATTTGGTTTAATCATAACTATTTGTTGATTAAAAGCTTAGAAATCGCAGAATATATGATATACATGGTTGAAATGGATGAATCTTAATGGGAACAAACTATTCAGACAGCAGAAAGGAACAGGCGCTTAAACTGCTTAAGCAGCGATTTGGATACAGTGAATTCCGATCAGGGCAATGGGAGGTAGTTGAGCACATTCTTAAAGGGAAAAATGCCATTGCCGTAATGCCCACCGGCAGGGGGAAATCCCTTTGCTATCAGCTGCCGGCCTTGATGATGCCGGGCATCACAATTGTCATATCACCTCTGATTTCACTAATGAAGGATCAGGTGGACAGCCTGATGGAAAAGGGAATTCCTGCTTCATTTATCAGCAGCGCTTTGCCCGATCATGAGGTGGAGCAGCGGATAAGCAAAATGAAGGACGGGAGCTATAAAATTGTATATATAGCTCCGGAACGGTTTCATTCAGATGCATTTGCGGCAGCTCTAAAGAATATCAGGGTATCCTTTATAGCAGTGGATGAAGCCCATTGCATTTCCCAATGGGGGCATAATTTCAGGCCTGCTTATCTAAAGATTAAGGACTTGATCAGAACTGTAGGAAACCCTGTGGTGGCGGCCTTTACCGCAACAGCCAATGAGCGGGTACAGAAGGACATGGTTACGCTTCTGGGATTGTCCCAGTGCCGGGTTTTTATCAGCAGCTTTGACCGGCCCAACCTGGAATTTCGCATAGAAGAGCCCGAATCCCCCGATGCCTACGTGCTGAACTATGTGAAAGCCCATAGGGAAGAGGCAGGAATCATATATGCAGCTACCCGCAAGAAAGTTGAAAACTTGTATTTCTACCTTCGAAACAAAGGGATAGAAGCAGCCATGTACCATGCCGGCTTGACTGCCGAACAGCGAAACCGCCAGCAGGACAGCTTTATAAACGGCCGCGCCCAGGTTATAGCAGCTACCAATGCCTTTGGTATGGGCATTGATAAGAGCGATGTCCGCTACATAATACATTATAATATGCCGATTTCCATGGAAAGCTATTACCAGGAAGCAGGCCGGGCAGGCCGGGATGGGGAAAGGGCGGTATGCATACTCCTGAAAAATCCTGAGGATTATCGTTTAAACCAATTTTTAATAAACGGCAACTATCCACCGGTCAAGGCAGCGGAGAGCCTGTTTAAAAGGATTCGTAAGCGCAAGGCCTCCGGCGTTCCATTGGAGGTTCTGCTGGGCAGGGGTTACTCCGGATACTCCATGCGGGAGAGTGCGTTGAAGAAGATAATTGAGTATGGTTATGCAGAAATACGAAACGGCATGGTGTTTCCCACGGATAAGGATAAATTTACCCTTACACAGAAGGAAATTGACAGGCATAAAAAGATTGAACTGGAAAAGCTGGATGCCATGATGGGATATTTCAAAGAGAAGAACTGTCTGCGTTCATATATCCTGCGCTACTTTAACGAGGAACCGAAAAATGAGCAGTGCGGCAATTGCAGTTTATGCTTCAATAGGGCGGGGCAGAACAATTCCGATCTGATGAATCGGATATTGGCTCATATCTTTGGACAATAAGCAAATATTCGGAGGTGCATTTCATGCATTACAAGGAAAAGTATAACCTGTGGCTGAACAGCCCCATAATTGACCGGGAAACAAAGCAGGAGCTGCTGGATATCCAGGGGAACGAAAAGGAGATAGAGGACAGGTTTTACAAGGATCTGGAATTTGGAACGGCTGGCCTTCGTGGGAAGATAGGTGCCGGATCAAACCGGATGAACAAGTATACCGTCGGCATGGCAACCCAGGGATTGGCAAACTATATCTGTAAAAAGGGGGAAGAAGCAAAGAAGAAAGGTGTTGTAATAGCCTATGATTCCCGCAGGATGTCTTCTGACTTTGCCTTGCATGCAGCCCTGGTGCTCTGTGCCAATGGGATTAAAACCTACCTGTACAAGCAAATGCAGCCTACGCCGATTTTATCCTTTTCCATAAGGGAGCTGGGTACCATTTCCGGCATTGTAATAACTGCCAGCCATAATCCGCCGGAATACAATGGATATAAGGTTTACTGGAGCGACGGCGCCCAGGTGTCGCCTCCCATGGACAGGGAGATAATTGAAGAGGTAAGCCGGGTTAAGGGTTTTGAAGATATCAAAAAAACAGACGAAAAGGAAGCCCTGGAAAAAGGCCTGCTTTTATACATAGACGAAGAAGTGGTTTCCAGATACATAGAGAAGGTTACAAATCTTTGTATAAACAAAAGCCTGATTGAAAAATACGGGAAAGAATTAAAAGTAGTTTATACCCCGCTGAACGGCACAGGCAATAAGCCGGTGCGCCGGGTACTGAAGGAACTGGGGTTTGAACACGTATTTGTAGTACCTGAACAGGAACTTCCGGATCCGGATTTTTCCACAGTAGGTTATCCCAATCCGGAGGATAAAAAGGTTTTTGCCCTGGGCATAGAACTGGCTGAAAAACATGATGCCGACCTGATTATAGCCACCGATCCAGACTGTGACCGGATAGGGGTGGTTGTTAAGAACAAAGAGGGTGAATATGTTGCTTTAAGCGGAAACCAGATCGGAGCCCTTATTGTGTATTATGTATTGAGCGGATTAGAAGCCCAGGGCAGGCTGCCAGAGAACAGCTATATTGTAAAATCCATAGTAACCAGCGAACTGGGACGGGTAATTGCAGATTCTTTCGGCGTTGCCACCATGAATACCTTAACCGGTTTTAAGTTTATATGCGGCAAGGTTAGGGAAATTGAAGAGAGAGATCCCGGCAAAACCTATATCATGGGTTATGAGGAAAGCCATGGCTATGTTGTGGATGATTTTGTACGGGACAAGGACGGCGTTATTGCATCCATGTTCATGTGTGAAATGGCTGCCTGGTATAAATCAAAAGGCATGACCTTATATGAAGGACTGATCGATCTGTGGGAGAAATACGGGTACTATGCGGATAAGGTCAAATCCATACAGATGGAAGGCAGGGAAGGGATGGAGAGAATCCAGCAGCTTATGAATAATTTAAGAGACGCCCAGCTTAAGGAGGTAGCCGGAATACCTGTTGTCCGCATTGAAGATTATTATCAGGGCGAAGCATACAATCTTGAAGATGGCAGTACTGAAAGAATAGACTTTCCTGTTTCCAATGTATTGAAATTCTATCTCAAGGATAATTCCTGGTTCAGCGTGCGTCCGTCCGGCACGGAACCCAAGGTTAAATTTTATTTTTCCACTGTTGGAAGCAGCTTGCAGGAAGCTGAAGCTAAAAACGAGAAATTGATAAAAGCGGTGGATGACATGATCTGACCTTTTATCCTTCGGCAATGGGTGATGCCAGATGAAAAATATTAACAGGTGGTTTTTCTTAAGCCTGTGTTTATGGCTGATAATCCCTGTTTTTGCAGAGGCCAGAGCAGAAATGCATGTACCTTTGCTGCAGCAAGAGCCGGCTTTTCATAAGGAGGATATGCAAAACATATCTGAACAGGATGCATCTATAAGCGTCTCAACGGATGGCAGGCATAGTTATAAAACGAAAGAAGGAATTGAGATTATCAGCTATGTGGATACCTGGCCGGAAAGCCGGCTGCGCGAAGTGGCTGAAGAATTATATCGCAACCGCCATGGCATAGAAATAGAATACCTGTCCAGGGTGGAAATCTATCCCGGGAAGGAACAGAGCGGAAATGAAAGGGTATCGGCCAGCTATGATATGGAGCTGCATGAAATAAATATCCCGGTTGACCTTTCCGGGTTTTTGCCTGCGGATTACAGAATAAAAGTGCCGCTGGAAAAGGGTGTAATCCGCATATACAGGGGGGAAGAAAAGACGGAGATAGAGGATTTAGCCATAGTGCTTTCCCATGAATACGGGCATCACTTTACCTTTTTCCATTTTGATGAGAATTTTACATCTGATAAATATAAGGAAAGCACCTATTATAAGGTTAGAAGGCTCTATCAATATCCGGAAGTTAACGGAGAGGCCAGCTATGATGAAAGAATTCACCGCTGGAGCATTTTTGAAATAGCTGCAGAAGACTATCATCAGCTTTTAGGCTCTCCTACAGGCAAAAAAACAACCCGGTATCTGGATATATCCCAAAAAATGGGCAGCCCGACCTATCAGCGCATAAATACTGCCAGCCGTGAAGATTATAACGCCATACCCCAGGAAAACTGGAATATTCCCCTGGCTTCACAGGTAGAAGGGCTGTATGAGTATTTTATATCATTTCTGAATGAAGAGCCGGATGCAACAGTAATGAATATGCTCTCAGATCCTGAGGATACTGATATGCCTGTTTTGTCCTATCGAGTGGAGGAAGAATTTAACTTTAAGAGGTATATAATAGAATGGAATGAGGCAGCAGCCGAAGATTCAGAGAAACCGGTATATACCTTGGTAGCCTTTGACAATGAGAACCGGTTGATACCCATTAAAACTGTGTTTCCCGGGGAGAAAACCTTCGCAGTGGTAGGTACGGTTACTCAGATAATAGATTCCTATATATACTATTATCAGGACGGCCTTGACCGGGGAAGTCTTGATTTCAGGCTTTATATCCAATACCCTGACGGATGGGTTACTGCAAGTGAAGATTTGACAGTGAACTTTAATTAGGATTGCACAATGTTTTCTTTTTCGCTTTACGAATCAATAAGTATGCTATAGCGGAAAGCAGAGCCAATCCAGCTCCGATTCCAAGAATGAGCTGGTTTTTTGTGTTTTTTTTGTCCAGACTGGCATGAATCATCAGTGTTTTGTATTCGCCGGGACGCAATGTCCATGAATAGCGGACAGCATTTTTCCCTTTAACTTCTTCTGTTTCGTCTGCATTGGTATTTACTGTCTGCCCCGGCAAGGTAATGTGGAATTTCGCCTCACTGGTTTCGAAAGCTTCTTCTGCCAGCTTTCGAATATCTGAAGGCAGTATGTCCAATGCCTTTTGGTCAACTATGTTTCTCAGATCTATGTCAATTTTTATTTTATACACACTTTGAAATACACTGGGTTCATAGTCCCATGAAAAGTCTTGTATTATGGATGGAAGTGCATCAAAACCCAGCATGCGGCTGTCTGCCTTGCTGAAGTCTTCGATTTTTATGGTTTTGTCTGCCTCTATGCCTATATATCCTTCTTCATGATATAGGGAAACGGAGAATCCGTTGAGCTCAGCTTCTTCCATGGCCGCATCGACCATGTCCTGAATATCGGCATAGGCTTCAGCCTGACGGGAAGCAGCAATTATGTATCTGGCCTCAACAGTACCGTTTTCTTCAATTGTATAGTGCATTTCAAGTTTAGTGCAGCCGGATAATAACAAAAGGGCTGCTGTTAACCAAACAATAAAACAAAAACGTTTCAGAAGGAACCCTCCCTCCATTGCCTTTATTCTAACACAGCAGTCATTTTGCTGTCTATCTGCTGTCCTAACTTGATTTCAAATAATCCGATGTCTTATAATGGTTATGTTGATTTCAGCTGTTTAAGTACAAGAGAGCAAAATATTTGGAGGAAGTTTGATTGAAAAACAATAAACTATTGCGCGTACTGGTTTCTTACTATAAGCCTCATTACAAGCTTTTCTTTCTGGACATTTTTTGTGCCTTGATAATCGCACTGATAGATTTGTTCTTCCCCATGCTTACCAGGGAAGTTATTGGAACCATTCTGCCTGCCGGGCAGATGAGAACCTTCTGGCTCTTTGTTATAGGAATGCTGGCCTTGTATTTGCTCCGAACAGGGCTGCAGTACGTAGTGCTGTACTGGGGGCACATATTGGGACTCAGGATGGAATATTACATGCGCAGGGATTTGTTCTCCCATTTACAGACCCTGCCTTTTAGTTTTTATGACCAAAACCGCACTGGGCATATTATGTCCCGTATGGTTAATGATTTGAATGAAATAACCGAATTGGCCCATCATGGCCCTGAGGACCTGTTCCTCTCAGCCATAATGCTGATAGGCTCATTCTTCCTGCTGATGTATGTTGAATGGCGCCTGGCCCTGATTGTTTATCTGATAATACCTGTAATGATCTGGTTTGCGCTGAAGTACAGAAAACGCATGAATCAGGCCTTTAAAGAAATGCGGGTAAAGCTGGCAGACGTGAATGCCCAGCTGGAGAGCAGTATTTCCGGCATCCGGGTTTCAAAATCCTTTACCAATGAAGAATACGAAAAAAAGAAATTTGGTGAAGGAAACAAGCGGTTCAGAGCTTCCAAGTATGATGCTTATAAATACATGGCTGTTTTCCACACCGGCATGGAGCATTTCGCCAACATGCTGAGCGTGGTGGTAGTGGCTGCAGGCGGATACTTTATATACAGGAAGTGGATGGAGGCAGCCGATCTTCTTGCCTTTATCATGTATGTCAGTGTCTTTTTGCAGCCAATACGCCGGATGATCAACTTTATGCAGCAGTTTGAGTCCGGCATTACAGGGCTGGAGCGGTTTGTGGAAATCATGGAAGTTAAGCCGGATATAGTGGATGCGCCGGATGCCCGGGAATTGAAGGATGTACGGGGAGAAATTGTATTTGAAAATGTCAGTTTTTCCTATGACGGAAACGAAAAGGTGCTGGAGAATATAAACATCACCATCCCGGCAGGCCAGACAGTGGCTCTGGTGGGGCCTTCCGGAGGAGGCAAGACAACACTTTGCCACCTGATTCCCCGGTTCTATGATATAAAACAGGGCAGCATAAAAATAGACGGAGAGGATATCCGGAATTACACCCTTAAATCCCTCAGGCAGAATATAGGACTGGTTCAGCAGGATATATTTCTCTTTGCCGGCACCATAGGGGAAAACATACGCTATGGAAGAATAGATGCTACGGATGAAGAGGTTGTTGAGGCGGCCAAAAAAGCCAATATACATGATTTCATCATGAGCCTGCCTGACGGCTATGATACCCAGGTAGGAGAGAGAGGTCTTCGCCTGTCCGGCGGACAGAAGCAGCGTATTTCCATAGCCCGGGTATTTCTGAAAAATCCCCCAATATTGCTGCTGGATGAGGCAACCTCAGCCCTGGATAATGAAACCGAAATAAAGATTCAGAAGGCTTTGGATGATCTGGCACATAACAGGACTTCCCTCATAATCGCCCACAGGCTTTCTACAATTAAAAATGCCGACAGGATTTTGGTGCTGACCGAGAACGGCATTGTGGAACAGGGAACCCATGATGAGCTGATGGAAAAGGGTGGGATCTATCACAGATTGTATCAGGCTCAGTTTAAGGATTTTATTTCAGAAGATGATATAGTGAAATGGGAGAAATGAAAAGATTAGGAATGCAGGAGGCTGGCTGATGGAATACCTGTCCCTGGCTAAAGCCATAGAACACGAAATTGTAATACAAAAATCCAGATTCATAGGTCTGACATACCTGATTTCCTCAGAGGAAGAGCTTTCCTTGTGCCTGGAAGATGCCAGGGAGCGGTATCCCAATGCCACCCACTATTGTTATGGGGCTGTAATCGGCCTGGAGGGTTTGGTGCAGCGCTTTTCCGATGACGGTGAGCCCAGCGGAACAGCCGGCATGCCTATTCTGCAGGTGCTGCTGCAAAAAGGGCTGAAAAATGTGCTGGTGGTTGTGGTGCGCTATTTTGGAGGCATAAAGCTGGGAGCAGGCGGCCTGGTCCGGGCATACAGCAGAACAGCTGCGGAAGCTGTCAATAAAGCCGGTATTGTCAGGATGGTTTTGAGCAGTCAGGCTGTTCTATCAATTAATTATAATCTGCTGGGCAGCGTAGAACATTTTCTGCACCAGCCGGGAATTGACATTAAAGAAATGTCCTATGGAGAAAAAGTGGATATTCATATTTTAACCAATCACGATTGGGATGCACTGAAAGGCAAACTGATTGACCTGTGCAGCGGTAACATTGAGATAAAGCGGCTGGAAAGTGTCTATCACAATTGGGATTGATATATTATTAACAAAATTTTAGTGTATTTGTATGTTTGTTTTTTCTTGAAACAATTCTTATTTTTTATGATCTATTTAAACCTAACATACTAACGGGATTGGGCGTTATTAAGTGTAGTATAATGCAACCCGATCTATAAGTTTATTTATTAACAATACATCCTCAGCTATAGCTTCTTGACATATATAAACATCTATGGTAGTATGCGAAAAAATAAATGAAAACGTTACCCTACTTGGTATAAATGCTATAGTGGAGGTTATCCTATGGTTACCATAAAAGAAATTGCTGAAGAAGCCGGTGTATCAGTATCTACTGTGTCTCGATATCTGAACAAAAGTGGTTATGTAAAAAAGGAAACGGCCGAAAGAATTAAAAGAATAATCGAAAAACATAATTTTGTACGAAGCAATATTGCCAGAAGCTTAGTTTTGCAAAAATCACATACAATCGGATTAGTTCTTCCTCATATAAACAGCCCGTTCTTTGCCAGTGTTGCAACAGGTGTTGAGTCAGAGATAAAAAAACATGATTATGAAATGATCATTTGTCATACACGTGAAGATGCTGAGGCTGAAAAGCGTATGATTCTTACCCTAAGGGAACGAAGGGTAGACGGTATTATTCTTTTGCCAACGGAACGTAGCACAATACATATTGACCTTAAAATCGGCGATATACCTACAGTGTTTATAGCGCGTTATTATGATGATATGCCCTATAGTGCTGTTTATGTAGATAACGCAGGTGGAAGCAAACGTATTATTAATCTACTGATTCAGCATGGGCACCGTGATATAGCATTGATTATCGGGCGAAAAACCTATACCTCCGGAAAGCAACGCTGGGAAGGTGCTTTACAGGCATTGGAGGAAGCAAATATAACACCTAATCCTGCTTTAATGAAGGAGTGTTCCTTTACAGCAGAAGGTGGATATAAGGCGATGAAAGAAATTTTAGCTACAAATAAAAAATTTACTGCTGTTTTTGCCGGGAATCACTTGATTAGTGCAGGTTGCATGAGAGCTATTTTTGAAGAAGGGCTTAGTGTACCTGATGATATTGTTATGACAGCTTTTGAAGGTTTTGAGGACAGTTTTGCAGAATTTATCATGCCCGAAATAGTAACACACAATATCCATCCATCCCGTCAAATGGGTGCTGAAGCCGTGAAGATATTAATGAAGGAAATAAATGGGGAAATACAGCCGGGACAGCATCTTATGCTTGAAATGGGTCTGAAAATCCAGTCTTTACGTAAAGCACTATAATCGTAATAAAAATGAATGATTTAAAATTAGGCAGCATACAATCGGAAGCTACAACAGATCCGATTGTATGCTGTTTTATTTATTCCCCATAATATGCTTTACGATATATCTCTTCCAGCTCGCTTACCAAGGGATAGCGGGGGTTGGCAGTAGTGCACTGGTCTTCGAAGGCACGCTCTGCCAGGCTGGGAACTGCCGCCATAAATGCTGCTTCGTCAACACCGCATTCTTTAATGCTCATGGGCAGGTTGAGTTTTCTCATCAGATCCCGCACTGCCTTTATCAGGTTGGCTATCTGTTCTTCCTGGGTGCTGCCGCCAAAGCCCAGCTGCCGGGCAATTTGTGCGTAACGGTAATCAGCCACAAATTCGCCGTATTTGGGGAATATGGTGAACTTGGTCGGTTTTTGTGAGTTATATTCAATTACATAGGGCAGAAGCACTGCATTTGCCCGGCCATGGGGTATGTTGAATTCACCGCCCAGTTTGTGTGCCAGGGAGTGGTTTATTCCTAGGAAAGCGTTGGTGAAAGCCATGCCTGCTATGCAGGATGCGTTGTGAACCTTTTCCCGGGCAACCGTATCGTTGGGGTTTTCATAGCTTCTCGGCAGATACTTGAATATCAGCTCAATGGCCTTGATTGCCAGGCCGTTGGTGTAATCTGAAGCCAGCACTGAAACATATGCTTCAATGGCATGGGTCAGCACGTCCATTCCGGTATCGGCCACTATGGATTTGGGCATTGTGGTTACGAATTGAGGATCGATGATGGCCACATCCGGAGTCAATTCGTAGTCAGCCAGAGGGTACTTGATATTGCCGCTCTTCTTATCGGTAATAACCGAGAAGGAAGTTACTTCAGAACCTGTTCCCGACGTGGTGGGAATGGCTACCATTTTCGCCTTCTTTCCAAGGTTGGGGAAGTGGAAGGCACGCTTTCTTATGTCCATAAATTTAAGCCTTAAGCCGTCAAAGCTGGTATCCGGATATTCATAGAAGAGCCACATTCCCTTGGCTGCATCTATGGCTGAACCTCCGCCCAGGGCGATAATTACGTCAGGCTGGAAAGCATTCATGGCTTCTACGCCTTTTTGTATGGTTTCAAGGGACGGATCCGGCTCAACTTCATAGAAGATTTCGCTGTGAACGTATTTCTCCCGCTTTCTAAGGTAGTACAAAGCTTTATCAACATAACCCAGTTTCATCATGGTGGGATCGGTAACTATGAAAGCGCGGGAAATGCCGGGCATTGCTTCCAGATATTGAATGGATCCTCTTTCAAAATAGATTTTGGGGGGGATTTTGAACCACTGCATGTTAACTCTCCTCTTGGCTATGCGTTTTTTGTTGATCAGGTTGACGGTGGATACATTGGAGGTTGTTGAATTTCTTCCGAAGGAACCACAGCCTAAGGTCAGGGATGGGGTGTAGGCATTGTAGATATCACCTATTGCCCCCTGAGAGGATGGTGCATTTACAATAACCCGGCCTACTTTCATCTCTTCACCGAAGCGTACGCACAGTTCCTCATCATCGGAGTGAATTACGGCTGAATGGCCTAATCCTCCAAGTTTCAGCATAGCCTGGGCATATTCGAAGCCCTGTTCTTCATCCTTGCAGACAAAGTAGGCAAGAACGGGGGAGAGCTTTTCAAGGGACAAGGGGTACTTAAGTGAAGGTTCAGGCAGCCTTGCAATCAGGATTTTGGTTCCGGCAGGCACCTTAAATCCGGCCTTTTCAGCTATTTTCTCTGCAGGCTGTCCTACTACTTCAGGATTTACCGCCATCTTTTCTGTATTTATAACATATTTGGTAAGCAGGGCTGTTTCTTCTTCATTGGTGAAGTAGCAATTATGCTCCTTCATGTAGGCTTCAAATTCATCCTTGATCGCTTCATCTACTATTACTGCCTGTTCGGATGCACAAATCATGCCGTAGTCGAAGGTTTTGGAGATCATAAGGTCGGTGCATGCTCTGCCTACGTTAACATTCTTGTTGATATAGCAGGGTACATTGCCAGGGCCTACCCCCAAAGCAGGTTTGCCGCAGCTGTATGCCGATTTGACCATGCCGGCACCGCCGGTGGCCAGTATCAGGGATACCCCTTCATGTTTCATCAGTGTTGTGGTAGCTTCCAGGGAAGGGGTTTCAATCCACTGGATGCAGTGTTCCGGAGCTCCGTTTTTTACAGCAGCTTCCTTAAGAATTCTTGCCGCTTCGGCCGAGCATTTCTGAGCGGAAGGATGGAAGGCGAAAATTATAGGATTTCGTGTTTTTGCACAGATCAGAGCTTTAAACATGGTCGTGGAAGTGGGGTTGGTAACCGGGGTGACACCTGCCACCACTCCAACGGGTTCAGCTACTTCCACATATCCTTCCAGATCATTTTCCTCGATGATGCCGACTGTTTTCTGACCCTTAATGTTATGATAGATATACTCTGTGGCAAATATGTTCTTGATGACCTTATCTTCAAACAAGCCTCGTTTGGTTTCTTCTGCTGCAAGTTTTGCCAGATACATGTGATTATCCAGGCCGGCTAGGGTCATGGCGTGAACAATTTTGTCTATCTGCTCCTGAGTCATTTGCATATATTCTGCCAGTGCCTGGTGAGCGTTTGACACAAGTTTATCAATCATAGCATTCACATCGGAGGGAGTATTGTCCTTTTTAATTTCTTTTGGCTTTACTATGGCTTCCTTTTTCATAGTAAAATCCTCCTTATTTATAAAATTTATAAACTGTTAACCGTACAACTATTATTAACCGGATAGCTTGCTGTCTAATCTGTAAGAAAGATAACTGTAAGCTGTCTATCTGGTTACTTATATAATATTTAACCGGCATAGGATTGTCAATATTTTAACAAACTATTTTTATATATGTTTTTTACAGTATTTATATAGATAATATGGACAGTCGTGTATTTTTTCTAAATATTTTGACTTAGTATTTTACTTATGCAAAAATTTATGTTCAATTTTATGGAAAAAAGAGCCTAACTTTGTTAAAATGTAATCATTATTCAGCTGCAGGCTTACTCATTATTCCTCCGTCTGAAAGACAAAAACTTTACACGAACGTGTGTTCTGTGATAGTATAATTAGGAGGATGTGAGTAAGCAATGGCTGAAAAACTTATTTTTCACGTAGATGTAAATTCCGCTTTTTTATCCTTTGAAGCGGTATACAGGCTCCAGCACGGAGCAAAGGTGGATCTTAGGGATATTCCTTCTGCCGTGGCAGGCTCTCAGGCCACCAGGCATGGCATTATCCTGGCCAAGAGCGCACCTGCAAAAAAATATGGGATAAAAACCGGCGAACCCACCTGGCAGGCCATGCAAAAATGTCCGCATCTTTTTACAGTTCCGCCCAATTATGCTCTTTACATGTGCTGTCATAATGCCTTGGTTGAGCTTTTAAAAAAATATACTGACAAACTGCAGGTTTTCAGCGTAGATGAATGCTTTATGGACATGTCAGGCATCCAAGGCTCGGAGAGGCCGTTGAAAGTGGCCCACGATATCCGGGAGAGGATAAAAAAGGAGCTGGGCTTTACCGTCAGCATAGGAATCAGTACCAACAAACTGCTGGCCAAGATGGGGTCGGATCTTAAAAAGCCCGACGCGGTGTCAACCCTGTTTCCTGAAGAGGTTCCCGAAAAGATGTGGCCTCTGCCCATAGAGGATTTATACATGGTGGGGAGCGCCACCTCCTGCAAGCTTCGCAAAATGGGAATTAATACCATTGGCGATTTGGCTAATTTTGACCTGGGTATATTAAAATATAAGCTGAAAAGCTGGGGAGAGCTGATTTGGGAATATGCCAACGGTATAGAAAACTCGGAAATTGCCAGCTCCGGACAGCAGGTAAAGGGACTTGGCAATTCCACTACAGTGCATTTTGATGTGGAAGACAGAGAAACCGCACATCAGGTCCTTTTGTCCCTGGTGGAAACCGTAGGAATGCGGCTGCGCCTTGGCGGCTGGCGCTGCCAGGTTATTTCTGTGTCCATCAAAAGAGCGGAAGATCTGGTTTCCTACAGCCATCAGGTGAAAATACATACTCCCACTGACAGCACCATGGCTGTTTATAAATACTGTAAAAAACTGTTTGACGAGGCTTGGGACGGCAGCCCCATCCGTCATCTTGGAGTCCGGGTCAGTGAACTGTCTTCATCAGACTGTGTTCAGCTTTCCTTATTTGATAAGGATTGGGAAAAGCAGAAGAATGCAGACCGGGCTGTGGATCAGATACGCATGAAGTTCGGCCCATATTCAATTGTCCGCTCCAATTTTCTCTGGAGCGGGCTTAAACCTCTTGAGGGCGGCTTAAGCGACGATGCGTCTTATCCGGTTATGAAAAGTATATTATAAAATGCTGGATAAAATTCAGCTTATTATATACTGAGATTGGGTATAAGAAATGAATGGGAGGTGTTTCTGTGAATTGGGAGATTTTACTTAAGCTGCTGCTGGCTATGGTATTTGGCGGTATAATCGGCCTGGAGAGGGAAATAGGCAACCGGCCTGCCGGATTCAGGACTCATACTTTGGTCTGCATGGGTTCAGCTGTTGTAATGATGACTTCGGAATTTTTGATAACAAATTATACTTCCAATCCTCCGGACCCTGCACGATTGGGAGCACAGGTGATAAGCGGTATTGGATTTCTTGGAGCGGGCACCATATTAAAGGATGGCTCCCGGGTTCGGGGCCTGACTACTGCAGCCAGCCTGTGGGTGGTGGCCTGTATAGGCCTGGCCATCGGTGTAGGATTTTACTGGGGTGCATTGGCAGCAACCCTGTTTTCCTATATAACACTGGTAGTTCTTAAGAAATTTGAGAACCTAGTACCCGGTTTAAGGGATTTTGAAATTACTTTGGAAATTCCCAATGCACCTGGCCAGATTGCCCAGATTACCAACGTATTGGCACAGCTGAATATCCGTATTCGGGATATAAAGGTGGATCCGGGAGAGGAGGAAGAAACCCAGGCATATTTTAAGCTGGTATTTCCGCCGGGCATGAATAAGCACATTCTGGCTGCGGAATTATCCAGGCTTGAGAATATCAGGGTTTTGGATGAAGAAGATTAGCAGTACGCTTTGCAATTCAAGGAGGATGAAAATGTGAAGGATTTTCTAGCTGAATTAATTGAAATACCCGGGGGTTCGGGTTATGAAGAGCAGGCAGCCGAGCTTATTGCCAAGGAATTTTCCAGGCTTTGTGACCAGGTCCATACGGATTCCTTTTACAATGTTTATGGAATAAAAAGGGGTTCCGTATCCCTTGAGTCAGGGGAAAGGCCTAAAGTGATGCTGGCTGCCCATATGGATGAAATAGCACTTATGGTAAAGGATATTGATGAAAAGGGCTTTTTGCGCTTTACCAGTATTGGCGGGGTGGATCAAAGAATCCTGCTGGCCCAGGAGGTTACCGTTCACGGCCGGGAAAAGCTTTACGGCATTGTTTCAACTGTTCCGCCTCATCTTCAGGATGCTGGTGAAGCCCAGAAGGTAATTAAAATGAAAGATATGTGCATAGACGTTGGCCTGCCCCCGGACCGGGTGAAGAAGCTGGTCCGTGTAGGCGATTTGATAACATTCCGCAGTCCTTTGGCAACTATGCAGGGCTCTATGGTAAACGGCAAATCCATTGATGACCGGGCCAGCGTGGTTATGCTGGCAGAGGTAATGAGGGAGCTGGACAGGCTGCAGTATGCAGCGGAGGTATACTGTGTGGCCACTGTGCAGGAAGAAGTAGGCACCAGGGGAGCGGTTATAAGTACATATAAGGTTCAGCCGGATATCGGCATTGCGATTGATGTAACACATGGGGAAACGCCGGATGCGCCCAAGGAAGATACCTACGCCATGGATAAAGGAATTGCAATATGCAAGGGTCCAAATATGCATCCCGGCTTGACAGAGAAGCTTATAGAAACAGCCAGGGAATACGGCATAGAATACCAGATCAGCGTTGCACCAGGCCCTACAGGCACCGATGCCAGGTCCATGCAGATTTCCCGCAGCGGAGTTCCCACCATTCTGCTGGAACTGCCCCTGCGCTACATGCATACAACGGTGGAAACCCTGAACCTGGATCATATAAAGTCCGGTGCCAGACTTTTGGCGCTGTTCATAGCTTCATTGAAAGAGGGGTGGCAGGAATGGCTGAAGTACTGAGGAGACTGACGGAAGCCAGCGGGGTTTCCGGAAATGAAAAGGAAGTCAGGGAAATAATTCTGGAGCTGGCAGCTGAAACCGGTGCAGAAGTATCGGTGGACAGAATAGGAAATGTAATTGCCAGAAAAAAAGGCAGAAAGGGCAGTAAAAAGGTAATGGTTGCCGCCCATATGGATGAAATAGGATTTATAATCTCATCTATATCTGAAAACGGCATGCTTAAGTTCAAAGTGGTAGGCGGCATTGATCAAAGGATTTTACTGTCCAAGCGGGTTCTTATCGGGAAAAACCGCGTTCCCGGAATAATTGGCGTAAAGGCCATTCATTTACAGGAACCCAAGGAACGAAACACCGTAATAAACCAAAAACAAATGTACATAGACATAGGAGCCCGATCCAGGGAGGAAGCACAAAAGCTGGTGCAGATCGGAGATTATGCATGTTTTGACAGCACTTTTGTCCGGTTTGGGGATAATAAGGTAAAGGCCAAAGCTCTGGATGACCGCGTTGGCTGTGCAATCTTGCTTGAACTTTTGAAGGAAAACTATGATATTGATCTGATTGCCTGCTTCACCGTGCAGGAAGAAATAGGACTGAGGGGTGCACAGGTGGCAGCTTGGCATGTGGAGCCGGATATGGCAGTAGTGGTGGAAGGCACAACCTGTGCCGATATTCCGGATGTGCCGGAGCACATGCATACCACCAGAATGGGCAAGGGCCCTGCCATATCCTTTATGGACCGCACTTCCATTGTCCATCCTGAGCTGTTTAAGCAAATGGTGGAAACTGCTGAAAAGCATTCCATTCCCTATCAGATCAAGGAAAATGTATCGGGAGGCAATGATGCAGGCAGCATACACAAATCCCGCGGCGGCGTGCCTGCCGTGGTGGTTTCGGTTCCCTGCCGTTACATTCATTCGCCCTCTTCCATGATGGATATGAATGATTATAATAACACCATTCGACTGATGAAGGAATTTTTGAAAGGATGTGAAACCCAATGAAAGAACTACTGGTTCGTTTAACAGGCATTTACGGCCCCTCGGGCAGGGAAGAAGCTGTAAGGCAGGCAATAAGGCAGGAAATAGAAGGTTTTGTGGATGAAATAACTGAAGACGTTATGGGTAATCTGATTGCAGTTAAGAAAAGCAGCAATCCGGATGCCAAAAAGGTTATGCTTGCCGCCCACATGGACCAGATTGGCTTGATCGTAACCAATATTGATGAAAACGGCTTTTTGCGCTTTTCCAATGTAGGCGGGGTTTCACCATTTAATGTGCTGCACCGGAGAGTAGTATTTCAAAACGGGGTTACCGGCGCTGTCAGCTATGAGACAGAGCTGGATGACATGAAAAAGCTTAAGCTGGACAAGATGTACATAGATATAGGAGCCAGAAGCAGGGAAGAGGCCGGGAAACATGTCCAGATAGGTGATGCAGCCGTATACCATGCGCCTATGGCACAAAGCGGAGACCGGTATTTCGGTTGTGCCATGGATGACCGGGCAGGCTGTGCCGTTCTGGTTGAAACTATAAGATCGGTCAAGGAATCTCCCAACGAACTGATCTTTGTGTTTACTGTACAGGAAGAAGTCGGCCTGCGCGGAGCAAAGACTTCAGCTTATACCATCAATCCGGATATAGGAATTTCCGTAGATGTTACCTTAACCGGCGATACGCCGAAATCCAGGCCTATGGCTGTCAATCTGGGCGATGGTCCGGCTGTTAAGGTAAAGGATGCTTCAGTTATCTGCCACCCCAAGGTGAAGGATTTGATGATTCAGAGGGCGGAAGAAGCAGGAATCCCTTACCAGCTGGAAGTACTGGAGTATGGGGGCACTGACTCGGGGGCAATACATCTTTCCAGGGAAGGAGTTCCTTCCGGAGTAATCTCCATACCCTGCCGCTATGTTCACAGCGCCCATGAAATGGTGGACAGGAACGACCTGGAAAATGCGGTTAAACTGCTGACGTGTATCCTGGAAAAAGAAATTGTTTAAATATCACCGGATTTTATAATTAAGGTACACGCAACCTTGGTAAAGAAGTTAGTATTACACTTAGTTGAAATTTCAACGAAATCTGTTTAAGAGGCATGACCCGGAAGGACCATGCCTCTTATTTCGTGCACAAACTGGCTGCAAAAACCTGTTTTTGAAATATTTAAAACGAATTTCATAGATTCTTAAGCTTTTATCGATTGAACAGCCGTATATTAGTGGTATAATCTTTATAATAATTACGCATTTTCCAGTGCCTGGGTTCAGGATTGGTCATTTCTTTTGGGTATTGAAAGGGGTTAATTGATGAAGAGACTCAGGATCATAGCTGCTGTCTGGCTGACAGCCTTATTTTTAATCTTCCTGCCGATAAAAACAAGTGCTGCTCCGGATATTGACATGGAAGCTGAGGTGGGTTATGACGGTACATATCTGCTGGGAAGCTGGACGCCGGTCCGGATAGTTTTAAAAAATAAGGGCAGTGATCTGGAAGGCAGCCTTGAGATAACTGTAAATGCCGGTACTGAAGGCAGAATGATATATTCTACACCGGTCAGCCTGCCTGACGGTTCTGAGAAGGAGTATACCATCTATGCAAGGATTTATAAAGCTGAACGGAATCTAAACATCAGTCTGACAGACGGCAAGGGCAAGATCCTCAAAAGCATTAAGGCTGAATCCTTGAATCCTGTCGGGGATAATAGATATATGCTTGGTTTGGTGACTGATGACCAGCCTTCTTTGGGCTATTGGAAAGGCAAACTGACGGGCAGCCAGCTGTTTTCCGGCTATCAGCCTGTTTCCCTTGATGCTGCCAGTTTTCCGGACCACAGGGATGTTCTGGCGGCTTTTTCGGTATTAATTCTTAATAATTTTGATACTTCAGCTTTACGTCCCGAGCAGGCAGATGCTTTAAATGCCTGGCTGCAAAACGGCGGGGTGTTAATCATAGGCACCGGTTTAAATGGTAAAAGGACCCTGGATGGATTATCAGGAAGCATCCTTCCTTTTGCAGCAGGGGATATAAAGGAATTTGCTTCTGTAAACCTGCTTGAGGAGTTTACGGAACAGCAGATTTCTTCTCAGGCACCCCTTCAGATAATGGATATAGATGTCCAGGATGGAAAAGTATTGTTGGGAAATGAAGAAGACAGCCTGGTATGGATGTTTCAAAAAGGTAAAGGCACCGTATTTGTGTCTGCTTTTGACCTGGGAACCGAACCCATGTTGAGCTGGGCAGGCAACAGGATGCTGTGGGAAAAACTCCTGTCTGAAAACCTGGATCCGGATACTGCATCCTATCTCCGAAACCCGATAGAAAAAGGCCAGATGAGAGCAAGCCTGGCAGACGTGCTGGGCAATATTGAAGCCATGGAAATGCCTTCGGTTATGCTGATCCTTTTTCTCTTTCTGTTTTATCTGGCTTTGGCAGGTCCGTTAAACTATATATTTCTCAAAAAAATAGACAAGAGGGAATGGGCCTGGGTTACCATACCTGCATTATCCATAATTTTTGCAGCACTTATCTTTTTTCTGGGCTATAACACCAAGGGCGGAGAACTTATAGTAAATACCATCTCCCTTGTAGACATGAACGCCAACGAGGAAGAGGGAAATCTGACCAATTATGTGGGCATCTTCATACCCCGCAGGGGCGATTACGAGGTGGAGATAGACCGCTATGAATTGCTGTCTCCCGGCGGTATCCAGCTTCAAGGCCAGCAAAGCGGTTTGCCAGCCGGATTATTGGCAAAAATGGAGCAGGCAAATCCATCACGGATTTTGTTTGACAATGCAAATATATGGACCATGAAGACCTTTGAAACGGGTACAATTCCGGTGGAACTGGGCTCAATTGATTCCAACCTTTATTTCGAAAATGGCAAGGTGAAGGGCATGGTTGCCAACAATACCATGTACCCCTTGGAGGATATGGTTATATATGCCCCTTTTGCATTTGTGAATGTTGGAAACATTGCTTCGGGAGAAGTCAAGAATATTGAGCTGACTCTGCCGGTTGCCGGAAGAAGCAGGTATCAAGACAATATATACAATATGATAGATACTGTTTTCCCCTGGCCGCAGGGAACGGCTAAAGATCAGCAAAGCAGGCAGGATATGAACAGACGGTATATTCTGAATAATTTAATCTGGCCTGTTTATGAAACAGCTTATCCTTCCATGCCTAGAGTACAAGGTTCTGCAGGCAGCCAGAACCCCTTAAGCTTGAAGATTTCCTATTTTGCTTTTTATGAAGGACAGCCGGAGACCGGAATTACCATCAACGGCAGAAAGCCGGACCGTACTTTGAGCGAAGGAATCATTCTAGGCACTATGGATTTAACAATAGAAAGAGAAGGAATGGTCAGCATACCGCCGGGCATGTTTTTTGCAGAATTTGAGAGGAACCTGTCTTCCAACACTGAAATCGGCGGAGATTATTTCTACATACACCAATCTCCAGGCCATGCTGTCTTTTCCGTGGATTTATCGCCCTATATTCACCTTCATGATCTGAAGATTATGATTGGCACAGATTTATACTTTGGATACGGAAAAGTTCTGATCTATGATGTAAAAACCGGCGACTATGCTGAGATCCAGGGAAACACCATTTCCCTGGATGAAAGTAACTTAAGTCAATACTTGGACCAGGATAACAAAATCTATTTGAAGATTGTGCCCGCAGGGCAGGATCAATATGTGGAGATGGGTATTCCAGCCGTAAGCCTGGAAGGGAGGGTGCCGTAATGCTTAGAATCGTTAACCTTGTAAAAAAATATGGAAATTTCACTGCAGTGGACAATTTAAACCTGGAGCTGGAAAAGGGTGATATATACGGCTTTGTAGGTCCCAACGGTGCAGGTAAAACCACCACCATGCGGATTGTGGCAACCCTTCTTGAGGCAACTTCCGGAACAGTGCTGGTGGATGGGATCAATGCATCGGAAAATCCCGTAAGAGTACGGGAAAAGATCGGCTATATGCCGGA
>LFTC01000077.1:25388-25833 GCA_001512915.1 Clostridiales bacterium DTU083
TCCATAACCCTGAGCTGCTGATTCTGGACGAGCCTGCATCCGGCATGGATCCCAGGGCCAGGCTTGAAATGAAGGGGATACTGAAAACTCTTAAGGATATGGACAAAACTATTCTTATCAGCTCCCATATCCTGCATGAACTGGCAGAGCTCTGTACCAGCATAGGAATAATTGAAAGAGGCAGGCTGGTTTATTCCGGCCGGCTTCAGGATATAATGCGAAGAATAACCGGTAAAACCATTCTGGAAATCACCCTGCTTGACAAGACGGATAAAGCTGTCAATTTGCTCAGGGAACAGCCATTGGTTGAGGATATTTACGGTGAGGATAATACATTGGAGGTCAGTTTCAACGGCGGCGAACAGGATATGGCGGACCTGCTCAGGCTGCTTATAAACCACGGCATTCCGGTATTGTCCTTTACCAGGGAAGAAGGCAGTTTGGA
>LFTC01000015.1 GCA_001512915.1 Clostridiales bacterium DTU083
GGTATACGCATCACAGAGGCCTAGCTCGAGTGACGAATTGGGTTAGGCTTAAGTTCGCGGCAATGAATCTAAAGAAGCTGGCGATGTGGGCCTTCAAGAATGGCCATTCTCCTTCTTTTTTTGCAAGAATTCACGTGAGAAGACAAAAATGGGCACTGTTTCTCTTTGAAACAATGCCCTTTCTTTGACAGTCTGCGGCTGCTCTTTCGAGCAGCCTCTTCTGAGCTGTCCGGCCCTAGGCATTCACTTTAACATCGTCCCACATGCTTCTGCGCGTTCCCTCAATTATTTCAAACAAGAGCGCCATATTGGTACCGGGTTTATGCAATAGCTCATAGATATCAGTCGCCAACTTTTGCTGCGCTCAATGGCACCATACAAGTTCGGCAACATCTATCTCTCAAAATCGACCCGTTTATTTGAATGGGACACCTCGGACACCTTTCGACTAACAAAGGTGTGCTGCTTACTGACCCGCTCGTTGCTATACAACTCCTCTTGACTGTACTTCTCTGCCACGTCTTCGTAATGACACAGCAACCATAATTCGAAGCAAGGAGTCGTTAGAAAGACGTCATATCGTTTAGCGCGACAGTGTTCTATATGATCCCTTAAATCGGTCCGATGGTCGTGGTCAATTACTATACCGAGAACGTCATCATGAGGGTACTCCCGCGTGGCTGCCACCTCATCGTCGTCCTGGGCTTCGTATCTATTGAGTAAGACATCAGAATAAACACTACTTCGTTCAATGTGTTCTTCTAGGAGGTCTATGACACTACCAGGATCTGAGCGTGTATCGGTACACCTGAGAACGTGTATGACAACATCATTGGGGAAACGAGTTCGTCCATTTACAATTGCCTCATTCAAACCTTCGAAGTACTGAACCTCAGTTACCTGCCCTTCTACGGCTAGAATAATGGCCCGCTTTGGTTGTAAA
>LFTC01000034.1 GCA_001512915.1 Clostridiales bacterium DTU083
CGGTAATCAGCAGGATGCCCATCAAAATGCTTTATCCCAGCGGCTTGAGCCAGGATAAAAATACGCCAAGATTTAATAGATTGTTTGAAAAGGCAGATATCATTGCAGGAGATTTTCTTTATATAAAGAAGTACCTGCCCCTGTCTGTTGAAGGTAAAATTATAGTTACTAACTCGGTTACGCCTAAAGACATCGAGATGCTTAAAGAACGTGGTGTGAAATTGCTGGTAACTTCAACTCCGGAACTTGACGGCCGCTCCTTCGGAACCAATGTGATGGAAGCCTTAGCCTGTGTTTTGATTGGCAAAAGGCCGGAGGAAATTACAACCGAAGAATTTGAAAGGCTGCTGAACCAGAGTTTTTTCCGGCACCGCGTGCTATTTTTTTAATTTAACTAATATAACTGATATTGAAGTTTATATGACAATATCAGGGGTATATAAATGAAAAAGTTTGCA
Source organism: Clostridiales bacterium DTU083 (assembly GCA_001512915.1). Lineage (GTDB taxonomy): Bacteria > Bacillota > Clostridia > Caldicoprobacterales > DTU083 > DTU083. Next base: position 459 of record LFTC01000034.1, read on the forward strand.
CTTGTCTTACAGCCCGATGATTGGCTGAGGCTTGCCAGGAGACATCCTCTGATCAGATATCTGCCTGAAAGGGTTTTAGAAAAATATCTGACATACTTTCCCATAAAGTGTTCAGGCATGATTGTGGACAAGAAACATAATGTGGATTTGGGCTTTTTAATGGAAGTGCCTGCATTTTTTGACAATTGGCAAAAAGCGGGGGAGAAAGCCAGGCTGAAAACCTTAAAGGGAATAATAAGATCATTGAAAAAAAGGGAAGCGGAGGTACTCTGTTTCCCTTTGATTCACCAATACTTAAGGGATGATGAAACTCTCTATTTAAGAAATAAGGGTATTGTATTGCTGGACGGGTTCTTTCATAGGATGGCAGGCCTGCTGCTGGCGGCAGATAAAATATTCACCATACTGGCTGCTGAAATACCCGGTTTTGAAGCCGGCATCTGGGGAGCTGATACCGGCATAGGCCGGATCTGGGCGGAATATCTGGCATACAGGGTAAACTTTATGTGCATCGGAGGCCGGGATCTAAGGAAATTAGAGCACCTGGCGGATAATATTTTAAAAAACGCAGGGCTGGCATGTAATATAACGGTCAAGCCTGAGGATTGCCTGAACAACAAAAACATTGCCGTATCAGCCCGGCCGATAGATCCGGCTTATACCAAAGCAAATCCGTCCTTTTATTTTCCGGTATATGAGCGTGTAAAGTATTCTCATGGCCGGGATGATATTGATGAAAACCGTAAGCAGAAGAATTACATTATAGAGCTGGGCTGGATGACACTGCCCCGGGAGCTGGAACTTCCAGAAAAACTCAGCCCATGGGATGAGCTGGCTGCTTTAGACGGGGCCTTATATATTTCAAGCAAGGCATACAGGGAAGAACTCTTAAACAGCAGGCTTACATCTGATCTTATAAAACAGCTCCATGCCCTGTATAATTTGTATAATATAAAACTGCAGGGGTTTATAAACCAGGGAAGGCGGGTCAGTTTTGATAGGTTCCGCAGGGAATATTTCAGAGATAGACAAAAAATTGTCAAAATTTTATAATATTCTTGACAAATAAAAGTGTAACAATTATAATAGTTCTGATTAAAATCTAGGTATAAGAAGCACTGCGTCAAATTGCGTGGCAGTGCTTATTTATAATAGCGCATTTCCCATACATTGCCAGCGAATAAAAATGGTTGATGGGCATATATTAGCAACATATCATTTTGTATAGAATTTTTGAAGGGGAGAAAGGAACATGGCCAACGGCAACAGGGAAACTATTTTGACACCTGAAGGAGTATTAAAACTGGAACAGGAACTGATGCATCTTAAGACAGTACGTCGACGTGAGGTAGCTTCACGCATCAAGCAGGCAATTGCCCATGGCGATTTGACAGAGAATTCTGAGTACGATGAGGCCAAAAATGAACAGGCATTTATAGAAGGCCGCATTGTATTTCTAGAGAATTTGCTGAAAAACGCCAGAATAATAGATGATGAAGATATTACCACCGATGTGGTCAGCATTGGAACCACGGTTAAGGTTTTGGATATGGAGTTTGATGAAGAAATTGAATACACTATAGTTGGTTCTGCCGAAGCGGATCCTTCTGAAAACAAGATTTCTAATGAGTCCCCCATAGGCAGGAATTTAATTGGGAAATCCAAAGGCGACGAAGTGGAGATAACCATCCCTGACGGAGTGATTAAGTATAAGATATTGGAAATCAATAAAAAAGGGTGAAATGAAGTGAGTCATACAAAGGATGAAAATGCTTTAAACCAACAGATGCAGAACGAAGAAGATTTAGGGGAACTCCTTAAGATAAGAAGAGAGAAACTGAATAAGCTGCAGGCAGAAGGAAAAAATCCTTATGACATAACCAGGTTCAATCCTACCCATTATTCCCAGGATATTTTGGATAATTTTGAAGAGATGGAAGGCCGGGAAGTTACTATAGCCGGCCGCATTATGTCCAGAAGGATAATGGGAAAGGCCAGCTTTGCCCATATTCTGGACGCAAAAGGGCAAATACAGATTTTTGTACAAATAAACCAACTGGGAAAGGAAGAATATGAAACCTTCAAAACCTATGATATTGGCGACATTATAGGCGTTACCGGTACGGTATTCAGAACCAGAATGGGAGAAATCTCGGTTAAAGCCGCTGAAATTACGCTTTTATCAAAGTCCTTGCGGCCTCTGCCTGAAAAATGGCATGGTTTGAAAGACCCGGATCTCAGATACCGACAAAGGTATCTTGATATGATTGTTAATCCTGAGGTTCGGCACACCTTTGTGCTGCGCTCCAAAATCATACAGGCAATACGCAGGTATTTGGATGACAGAGGTTTTCTGGAGGTGGAAACTCCTGTCCTGCATAATACAGCCGGAGGGGCAGCAGCCCGTCCGTTTATTACCCATCACAACACCTTGGACTTGGATATGTACTTAAGAATTGCCACCGAATTACATTTGAAAAGGTTGATTGTGGGGGGCTTCGATAAGGTTTATGAGATAGGCCGCATATTCCGCAATGAAGGCATGAGCATAAAACATAATCCTGAGTTTACCATGATTGAGCTGTATGAGGCCTATTCAGATTATAAGGATATTATGAATTTAACTGAGGATATGCTTTCAACAGTTGCCAGAAAGGTCCTGGGCACTGAGCTGATCACTTATCAGGGAGAAGAGATCAATCTGGCTCCTCCATGGAAAAGAATCAGCATGATAGATGCGGTAAAGGAATATACCGGGGTAGACTTCAATGCCATAAGCAGCGATGAGGATGCCAGAAAAGCAGCCAAGGAACTAGATGTTTCGGTTGAAAATGATGCAACTTGGGGAAATGTTCTTAATGAAATATTTGAAGAAAAAGTGGAAGAACATCTAATACAGCCCACCTTTGTTATGGATTACCCCATTGAAATCTCGCCTTTGGCCAAGAAGAAAAAAGACGATCCCAGGCTTACCGAGAGATTTGAGTTATTCATTACCGGGCGGGAATATGGAAATGCTTACTCCGAATTAAATGATCCAATTGATCAAAGAGAGCGCTTCATGGAACAAGCCAGACAAAGAGCTGCGGGAAATGAAGAAGCCGAGATGATGGATGAAGATTTTGTTAATGCATTGGAGATAGGCATGCCGCCTACCGGAGGACTGGGAATCGGAATTGACCGCCTGGTCATGCTGTTGACTGATTCTTATTCCATACGCGATGTCATTTTGTTCCCGACTATGAAACCAAAAGAACAGGGAACGGAACTTTAATCAGCAGCAAAAGCCGGGCTTGTTCCCGGCTTTTACTATTATGTACACTTGGCTGGGCTGTTTTTCATCAATATTGACAAAGGAAAAGAAATATGCTAATATAAGTTTCCGTCGAATGGTGTCACTAACCAAGATACCAAAATCAAAAAAACATGTTGACAATCAATTCGACTTTTGCTATTATGAAAAAGTCGCTGTCAAACAGCGGCTGTATTGGTCCTTGAAAACTAAACAGTGCAGAAGTAAGG
>LFTC01000019.1 GCA_001512915.1 Clostridiales bacterium DTU083
GATTTATTCAGTTCCACCAGAGCATGGGCCTAAACCATAATACTATCATACCCTTTTACCCCCATTTGTTGCAAGGGTTTATTTCGCCATGCTCTTTTTTATCGCTTAAATGCGAAAAGCTTGCTTTTTTAGCTGACTCCCGAGGCGCCTTTATCTGAAAATGCTCGTTGTTAGCGGCCGCCATGCTATACTGGTAATTCCGGGGGTATGGATATTTGTCCTAGCTTGCTTTCTCCCTTCATCCCTCGGCGAGTAACCCTCAGCATGGCGGAATGTGTATGTCAAGGAAAGCCACGCTTTTGGCCCTTGACATACAACATTAGCGACTTAGACCTAATGTATTTCTTGGTGCAAAGGTGACATTTTCACTGGTTAAAACTACTCACTTTTAGGTGACATTTTCATAGACCATTGACATAATTTTTAGTTCAGTACATTCAGGGTAGAGAGGATTTACCTGGTAATCCTCTCTACTCCTCCCATATAAGGTCTCAATTTTTCTGGAATGATAACAGAACCGTCCTCTTGCTGGTAGTTTTCTAAAATAGCAGCAACTGTACGCCCTACAGCAACTCCAGAACCATTCAATGTATGAACAAATTGAGCCTTTCCTTTAGTTCCTTCCCGGTATTTAATATCCGCTCTGCGTGCCTGGAAATCCTCAAAGTTACTGCAGGATGAAATCTCTACATATCTTTGATAACTGGGCATCCAAACTTCTAAATCATAGGTTTTGGCAGATGAAAAGCCAAGGTCGCCTGTGCATAGCAATGATACTCGATAGGGCAGGCCCAGTTCCTTCAAAATCTGCTCAGCATCCTGAACCAATGTTTCCAGTTCTTCATAGGAGTGTTCCGGTTTTGTGAATTTAACTAGTTCCACCTTGTTGAATTGATGCTGTCGAATTAAACCTCTTGTATCTCTGCCTGCTGAACCAGCTTCTGCACGGAAACAAGCACTGTATGCAACATGCTTTATTGGCAGCTCATCTCCATTAAGTATTTCCTCACGATAAAGATTTGTAACTGGCACTTCAGCTGTTGGGATTAGGAAGTACTCAGAACCATCTATCTTAAAGGCATCTTCCTCAAATTTTGGAAGCTGGCCAGTGCCCTCCATACTGCGGCGATGCACCATATATGGCGGAAATATTTCTGAATAGCCATGCTTTTGGGCATGCATATCCATCATAAAGTTAAAGAGGGCACGTTCCAAACGGGCGCCCAGACCCCTGTAAAAGGTGAAACGGGCTCCTGTAACTTTCGCTGCTGCTGCAAAATCCAATATATTTAAATCCTCACCAATATCCCAATGGGCTTTAGGTTCAAAGTTAAATTCAGTAGGCGTGCCCCAGCTGCGAATTTCCTTATTGTCTTCATCACTGTTGCCAACCGGCACTGATTCATGGGGAATATTAGGCACCATCATAAGGATATTTTTTAGCTGCTCATCTACTTCCCTGACCTTGTCATCCAATTCCTTAATTTGGCGAGATACCTGCCCCATTTCAGCAATCAGAGGCTCTGCGTCCTTTTTATCTCTTTTGAGTCGAGCTATTTCCTGGGAAACTGTATTGCGTTTATTCTTTAATTGCTCTACTTCTTGAATGAATTCCCTTCTTTGCTTGTCAAGATTAAGAAAATCATCCAAACTGATCTGAGCATTACGCTTTTCCAATGCCTCACTAACAATATCCGGATTGGTACGAATATACTTTATATCTAACACTATAAACACCTCCAAAAAATAAGGTTCTATAATAAATGTTGGGGTAAGAAAGCAGGAAAAATAAAAAGCATAAGCG
>LFTC01000032.1:0-31426 GCA_001512915.1 Clostridiales bacterium DTU083
TCAATATTCTACCGTCTATTCATCTACATGGCTGAACTGCCAACTGACTCCAAACTTATCTATTAACGATCCATAACATTTGCTCCAAAATGTTTCCTGCAAGTCCATTTCAACTGTTCCGCCCTCTTTTAACCTGTTAAACTGGGCCTTTATTTCATCCATATCATTTGAAAGGATTGTGATGCTTACATTCTGCCCTATGTTAACAGGTTCACCTGGATAAGAATCGGAAAACATGATTCGAGATCCTGATATGTTAAGAAATGTATGCATTACCAGATTCTTTTCTTCATCCGTAAAGTCTCCGGGTATATTGCCTTCTCCGTATGTTAGTATTGGCTGTATGGGAGTTTCGAAAACCTCTGAATAGAATTCTACGGCCTCACGGCAGTTCCCATTAAAGACCAAATAAACTTCAATGGCCATATTATCCTCCTTTTCTCAAGGCATGATTTTATATTATCTTTAACCATTAAACTGCCATATAAAACAAATTACAATTCTGCATATTTAACCAAATTATGGAAAATATACAGAGATTGATTGCTGGTATTATATTGAATACTGATCTGCTTACAAGGTTTAAAGCAAATTCAGGATAACCTAAACAGATAATAGCACTTATAAGGAATACTGTTCCCGCTATACTGTAACAAGCAGCCAAAAATAACTGCAGGGTATATTTCTTTGCAGAATTATCGAATTGAAAGACACCTGGTAATAAATAAAAAAGACGCGGCTTGTAACATTTTTGCTGTAATCCAGAAAGGAACTTCCTGCGGATTATCTTTATTCAATTTAAAAATTATAAGTAAAATAACATATAGTAATGATCTGAGTGGCAGCATTAACATTACTGTTCTTAAATCCATAAAACTTAATCACCGGCTTATATCGAATTCATAAATGAAAGACTACATATTTATTTATAGTAATACATTTGTCATGAAAAAATGTTCTTATAAATCAATTTCAAGTAAAATTGGAGTGTGGTCCTGCCTTGGACCTGAATCAATCATCTCAGATTTAATCACTTTATCTGCAATACGATCGCTGACCAACCAATAATCTATTCTCCAGCCGGAATTATTTATCTTGCTTGTTCTGGCACGTTGAGCCCACCATGTGTAGACACCTGTCACATCGCCGTGAAGATATCGGAAAGTATCTGTAAACCCTTTTGCCAGTAAATTGGTGAAACCCTCACGTTCCTCATCGGTGAATCCGGCTGAACGGCGGTTGCTTTCCGGATGAGCCAGGTCGATTTCCTTATGTGCAACATTGAAATCCCCGCCTGCTATAACGGGTTTCTTTTTATCCAGATTATCCAGGTATTCTGCATACTTAATATCCCAAATCTGGCGATCCTCCAAACGAGTTAAACCCTCTCCTGCATTTGGTGTGTACACCTGAGTTAAGTAATAATCATCAAATTCCAATGTAATTATACGGCCTTCAAAATCCATAGTGCCTGGTGCACCTATTTGGGGATATGTGACTGCTGGAGTTAAATTATTCTTATATATAAACATGGTGCCGGCATAGCCCTTACGTGCCGGTTCTGTCGAACAATTCCATACTATTTCATAATTCTTGAATTTTTCCTTTAGTATTTCCAGCTGTTTCTTATTAGGACCGCTGCTGGACAGCTTCGTTTCCTGCAAAGCAATTACATCCGGGTTATGCTCTATTATCGTATTTAATACATTTCTGCTTAATGAGGCTCGCGCTGATGTGCCCAACAGGGCAGCATTTAATGAATCAATATTCCAAGATATAAACTTCAATTTTATCCCCCTATATTTTTTATTTTTATTCCCATAAATAACCTGTCATAGTCAAAGATCCAAGTTCACAGGATTTATTAAAAACACTAATCTTATCTTCTTCATCGGATGCGCCTAATATATACAACAAAGGATAAAAATGATCCGGAGTAGGAACAGCATACCCAGCTGCATCGCATATTTTATCGTATTTCAATATATTTTCATGATTCCTATTCATAATATTGTTATATATGTAATCATCAAATGCGTACGCCCAATCAAAACCTTTACTGCCAGCATGCCAATCAACCAACCTTAAATTGTGAACAATGTTCCCTGTGCCAAATAAGAGAACCCCTTCGTCTCTTAAACTCTTTAATTCTTGGCCAATTTTATAATGCACTTCCGGTGGAGCATATGCATCAACACTAATTTGAAATACCGGAATATCCCTGGCCGGATACATATGTACCAATACAGACCAGGTGCCATGATCAATGCCCCATGAGTTATCGTATTCCGTTTCTTTAGATATCAACTCATTAACTTTTTCAGCTATCCTAGGTGAACCAGGTGCATCATATTTAATCTCATACAGCTTTTTTGGAAATCCATACATGTCATAAATTGTCTCAGGCGAATTTTCGTTCATTATCTTTGTTCCTTTTGTATACTAATGGGCTGATATGGATACTATACAACCAGGTTTTTGTATCCTTTTGGCCAAACTTTTCCATGTTCTAGAATACTCATTATCTTCAATAGCATTCATCGGAGACCCATGGCCGACAAAAATCACCGGCATTCTTGGCATTTTATTTCACAACCTTTCAGTCTTTGTAGGTTTTAACAGCCTAAAAACTCTTGCAGACTCAAAATCAGTTTCGTTCAAAAGTGTGAAACCTAATAACAGTATACCGCCTGTTACCTGTAAAACGCTTATTGTTTCTCCCAATATAACAACCGAAACAGTTACAGCCACAAGAGGATCTATATAGCTTAGAATTGCAGCCTCCTGCCCTTTCAAATCTCTAATCGAAGAAAAGTATAAACAATAGCATATACCAGTATGTACGATTCCAATAATCAAAAGATTTATTATCCCTTTGCTGTTTAAGCTTCCTAAGCTTATTCCAGTCGACACCAGTACATATGGGGCTAGGACAATAGCTGCTGCCAATAATTGTATTAGTGTTCTGTCAATACCGGTAATCTTTTTTATGAATTTATTAAGCAATATAACGGCTGCATACAGTACTGCTGCTCCAATCCCGCATATAATACCAATATAATTGCTGCTGTGTTCTCCTGCGCCGCTCACGCCTATTACCATTATCAAACCTATTGTTGCCATGATAAAACAAACAATCTGTTTAATCGTCAGCCTTTCTTTAAATAAAAACGGGCTTGCAGCCATTACTATCACAGGGGCAAAATAATAGCTCAGGGTTGCAACGGAAACAGTTGTATATTTGTATGCCTGGAAAAGGAATATCCAGTTAAATCCCATAGCAATACCTGAAAGAAAAAGTAATAGCAGATCTTTTTTTATATTTGAGAATATAATTTTATTTTTGCTGATTAGCTTTAATAAAGCAATTACTGCTGCCGCTATTACAGCCCGAAAAAAGGCAATTTCCCCCGATGAAAGGCCGATATTTCTAACAAAAATAGGAAGTGTTCCAAAAGATGTCATGGCTACAATTATTTTTAGTTTAGGCTTCAATTAACACTTCTCCTCATTAGCGTAGTAAAGAAAGTTTGATTGTTATTTTAACCTTAATGGAGAAAAGTGTCAAACTATTAATCAATTATGTAATTAGCATTCCAACATTTATTCCCTCAAGTATGTCAATGTGCTTATAATTATTTACCACCTCGATAAGATCCCTCATTTCTTTTGTTATAATCTTATCCTTGTGATAGACGATGCTGAAAAATCTATTCCACTTATGGTCTGAGTTAATAATAGGATATATTTTACCACCCCTGATCTCCTCTTCTACCAACCGAACAGAAATGACCGCCAGCAAATTATTCTCCATAACAGATTTTTTAATGGCAGTAGTACTATTTGCCTCAAACGCTGTTTTTATGGATATTCCTTTTTCAAGCATGTATCTTTCAAACAACTCCCGGGTTCCGCTTCCCTGTTCTCGCATTGCAAACTTTTTGTTTTCCAGATCTTCAATTTTAATGCTTCTCATTTTTGCAAAAGGATGATCCATGCTGCAGACAAGAACCAGGAAATCATTAAGCTCAGGAATTGATACTAAATCCGGGCTTTTAACTCTTCCTTCTACAATGCCAATATCCAATTCAGACGTTAGAATTCTTTCTTCAATATCCCTAGTATTGCCTACGTATGAATATATTTCAACGTGAGAGTTTGTTTGTTTGAATTTTTTTATAATCTCGCTTAAAATACAGGTGCCGACCGTAATTGTTGCACCGATTCTGATTTTCTCCACATATGTTTCCTGAAGCATCATTTCTTCCATGTCATAAAATTGTTTAACAACTTTTCTTGCATACGAAAGAAGCTTCTTGCCTTTTTCTGTAATATATAATCTTTTATTCAGGCGTTCAAACAATAGCACTCCATAATGCTCTTCCAATTCTTTTATTGCCTGGCTTACTGTGGGCTGTGAAATGAAAAGTTTTTCTGCTGCTGCACTCATTTTACCGCAATCTGCTACTTCTATAAATATTCTTAAATGCCTGATGGTCATAATATCATCCGCTTTTCCCATATTCTAATTTATAGGTTTTACCTATAATTATTATTAGATAATATCATTTTATTATTAATAAAACAAGTGATATATTTATATAGGAAGATTTGTTAATTAATAGACAAAGAGGTGTGTATATGAAAGTTCTTATAATCGGAGGTGTGGCTGCCGGAACAAAGGTTGCTGCAAAGCTGAAACGCGAGAATTATGATTATGATGTAACCATAATAACTAAAAGCAAAGATATTTCTTATGCTGGCTGCGGCCTGCCCTATTACGTTGGCAAGGTAATCTCGGAACATACCCAGCTGATAGTGAATACTCCGAAGAGCTTTTCCAAATTAACCGGAGTAACAGTAATGACTGAAGTTGAAGTTACAAAGGTAAATCCAACTGAGAAAACCGTAGATGCTCTGAATTTAAAGACTCTGGAACAGCTTAAACTTCACTATGACAAACTGGTGATTGCCTCCGGAGCTGAACCAATAAGACCCGCAATTGAAGGCATCAACTTAAAAAACGTATTCTTTTTGAGGACTCCGGATGATGCGGTCACTATACGAGATGCTGTAGAAGCCGGCGAAATTAAACGTGCCGTGGTTGTCGGGGGCGGATACATAGGCTTGGAGATTGCAGAGAACTTGGCTATACAGGGTGTCAGGATCACTGTTATTGATATGGCTGAAAATATACTGCCCGGATTTGATAAAGAATTTTCCTTATATGTTGAAAATCACTTGGCAGACCAGGGTATCATGACCTTTACCAATACAAAGCTTGAAGCTATTCTAGGTGAACAAAAGGTTGAGAAAGTAAAAACAAACAGACGGGCTTTTAAGGCAGATGCGGTCATACTCTGTGTCGGAATCAGAGCCAATACAGATTTTCTTGAAGACTCAGGTATTGAAATGATGCCTAACGGAACCATAAAAGTAAATGAGTATTTGCAAACAAGCATTGAAGATATTTATGCTGTTGGAGACTGCACGACTGTAACCAACAGGCTGACCAATGAACCGGTTTGGTCTCCCATGGGTTCAACAGCTAATATTGCAGGACGTGTTTTGGCTAAAAATATTATGGGGTGCGGCAATAGAAAATGTTACCAAGGGGTTCTGGGAACTACAATTGTCAAGCTTCCTGGACTGAATGCGGCCAAAACCGGATTGACAGAAGAATCTGCTGAAAAGGCAGGCTATAAGCCAGTAAGTATTGTCACCGTAGTAGATGATAAAGCACATTACTATCCCGGCGCTTCCAGCTTTATAGTTAAGATGACAGCCGATCAAGAAAGCAAAAGATTATTAGGCCTTCAAGCACTGGGCAAGGGGGCCGTGGATAAGATGGTAGATATTGCAGCTACAGCAATAACCTTGGAAGCAACATTATACGATATTGAAAATATGGATTTAGCATATGCTCCACCTTTCTCTACGGCAATCCATCCATTTACTCATACAGTTAACATACTGCTGAATAAAATAACCAGTGCTTTTGAAACTGTTTCACCTGCCGCCTATCTTAACGGTAAAGCAAAGGGTTATAAAGTTATAGATGCATCTATTAACCCTAGTATTGATGGAGCTTTATATATTGACCTTGCAAAGGTAGATGGTGAAATCCCTGAGCTTCCAAAAGACGAAAAATTACTCTTGGTATGCACAAAAGGAAAGAGAGCTTACATGTTACAGAAGCGCTTAAAGCATTTTGGTTATACAAATACTCTGGTGCTCGAGGGCGGCACCACCTTTAATGAACTGGAATTATGAATATGAAATTAATATATAAAACGGAGGATTTTAATTATGGCAAATTTGACTATAAATGCTGATGATGAAAAAAGAGTTAAAGCTTTAGGTTTTTTAAGAAATAAAGGTACGAATAATTTTTCAGGACGAATTATAACAGTAAATGGCAAAATTACTGCGGCCCAAAACAAGTGCATTGCAGAGGCAGCTGAGCTTTTCGGAAATGGCATAGTTACATTTACTTCCAGATTAACAATAGAAGTTCAGGGAATTCCCTACGATAAGATTGAAGATTTCAGAACTTATATTGCAAAGGAAGGACTTGAAACCGGAGGTACCGGCTCAAAGGTACGCCCTGTAGTCTCCTGTAAAGGTACTACATGCCAATATGGATTAATCGATACTTTTGCAGTATCAGAAGAAATACATGAAAGATTTTTTAATGGATATGCAAATGTTAAACTTCCTCATAAATTTAAGATTGGTGTCGGAGGCTGCCCCAATAACTGTATTAAGCCTGACTTGAACGATCTAGGCATAGTTGGTCAGATGATGCCTGACTATGATGAAGATTTATGCAACGGTTGCAGAAAATGCTTTGTAGAAGGTGCATGCCCCATAGGTGTAGCCAAAGTCGTAGACGGTATCCTTGAAATAAATAAAGATGAATGCAATAACTGCGGACGCTGTATAGGCAAATGTCACTTTGATGCTATTGAAGACGGCCAGCAGGGTTATAAAGTATACCTGGGCGGAATGTGGGGCAAGCGCGTAGCTCACGGAATACCTATCCGTAAAATCTTTATCAGTAAAAAAGAAGTAATGGATTTAGTTGAAAAAGCAATTCTTCTATATAGAGAACAAGGAAAAACCGGTGAGCGTTTTGCCCAGACCATTGAAAGAATAGGATTTGAAAATATAGAAGCTCAGTTATTATCAAATGACTTACTTGATAGAAAGCAGGAAATTCTTAATGCGCAGCTTCATCTTGAAGGCGGAGCTACTTGCTGATAAAATGCTTTTGTAGGTAAGAAGTTTTTAAACCTTGGTATTATCCTTGGCAGGTGTTGGTATTAAAATAAAGCTTAAGGATCTGGTTACAAAAGGTGTTAAACCGATTATTCTGGGCGGATGCACCTGGTTTGCTGTCTTTACTTCTTCATTATTATTTATTACCTTTTTTGCTTCATTTGTTGGTTAGATTAACGAATTCAGATTTATTGTAAAAAGCATTCATTACTTTTTGTTTTTTCCGAGTTGAATGGTTTCCAAGTAATGAAAGCTTTTTATTATTGCAAGCAGAAAATGTATTGCTTACTGCCGTCTTCCCCTGCTGCCACCTGAGCTGATACAATATCAAAAACCCTGTCTATCTCTCTGCTCTCATATACAGCCTGTGGTGTATCGTATATCACTATCTCTCCTTCTTCCATCAGACAAATTCTATCCGAATAGGACAGAGCATTGCTTAAATCATGAAGTACCATAACTACAGTTTTTCCCATCTGCTTCAGCTTTTTTATAATTTCCAGTATTTCAAGTTTATGATTTATATCCAAATAGGTAGTCGGCTCATCAAGGAAAACTATATCGGTATCCTGTGCTAAAACCATTGCAAGATAAACTTTTTGCCTCTGCCCGCCGGAGAGCTGCTGAATATTCTTATTTATGAGTTTCTCCAGATTCAGTTTATGAATGGCATCCGCAACAATTTTTTTATCTTCTGCCTGTGGTGTTCGGGAAAAGCCTAAGTAAGGATATCTTCCATGCATTACCAAATTATATACACTTATATTTGGCACACTTCTTATCTGAGGTAAGAATGAAATCTTCTTTGCCAGTTCCTTGCTAGGCATATCTGTAATATCCTTGTCAACTATATATACTTTCCCTTGGAAAGGTTTTAGTAAGTTGGATGCTGTTCTTAATAGAGTAGTTTTACCGCATCCGTTTTTACCGATAATCGTAGTAATGCTTTTTTCTTCAAAAGTCAAATCTATATTCTTTATAATAGCTGTTCTATTGTAACCCGAATATACATTTTCTAACTTAATCATAAAGCTGTCCTCTCCTGCGTTTCATTAACAAATAAATAAAGAACGGACCTCCGAGGAAAGACATAATTATACCAACAGGTATCTCATAAGGTGCAAAAAGCACCCTTGCCAGCAAATCACACAGCAAAGTAAATATACTTCCAATTAGTGCAGATACAGGGATTATAATTCTGTTATCATGGCCAACCAAGAATCTTGATGCATGAGGAACAATAAGCCCTACAAAGCCAATAAGACCGGCAAAGCTTATGGCGCTTCCTGCCAGAACTGCAGCTATAATCAAACTTGAGAAACGGACACCGATGACATTTAATCCCAGAGACTTAGCACTTTCATCGCCTAATGCCAGAACATTCATATCGTAGCTTAAAATTAATGCAATAAAGAATGCAATCAAAATAATTATGCCGGCGAAGGCAACCCTGTCCATAGTAATGCCGGAAAAACCGCCTATTATAAACCCTGCCCGGGCCATCACCGTATCAGGCTTCAATGTTAAAATTGTATCAGTTATGGCTCCTATGAAGCTGGAAACAGCAACACCGGCCAAAACTATGACCATACGGGAGGCACCGGTTTTTTTTGCTATGAAATAAACTAAGAATACAGCCACAATTGCGCCAGCAAAAGCTGCTATAGTTGAAAGGTATATACTTGCCGGAAAAAATGCCGCAATTAATACAAAGAATAATCCTGCTCCTGAGTTAACTCCAATAATGCTGGGGCTTGCAAGGGAATTATTGAGTACCGACTGTAATATAGCACCTGCAACTGACAAGGCACAGCCTGCAAACACCGCAGCTATTGTTCTGGGGATTCTGACATAATTAATAATTCTGTAGGTTTCAGAGGCTTGATCGGCCTGTTTAATAGAAGCAACAATATCAGGGAAAGATATTTTTACCGATCCAATACTTATGCTTAAAAATATTGCAGCCAACAGTAGAACTAAAAGAAAAGCTATAACAGTGAAGTTATAGCTTTTACTGTTCTTATTCAAACTTTTCAGGATACAAGATTCTTGCAAGATATTCATAGCTTTCTCCCCATCTGGCATTAGGCTTATAGTGGAATAACTCCTTTGGAAGTACAATATATCTATCGTTTTTTACTGCTGATAATTTTCTCCATGCCGGATTCCTTTCTATTCCATCCTTCAAAGCCTGAATTGCTTTTTCGCTGTCTCCCATTGTTACTACGAAAATATAGTCCGGATCTTCCTGAATTACTTCCTCTATACTTAATTCTTCTAAAATTGACTCATGTTTCGACGCTATGTTAACAGTACCTAAATCATCCAGTATTCTGCAGGCAAAGTTATCATCATCTTTTGCTTTTGCACCACTGGAAAAAGCGCGTATAAATAGTATTTCGGGAGCTTCCTTTACATCAATCCTGGATAAAACCTCATCTATTTGCCTCTTTACTTCCAGGCCATTTTTCTTATATAGTTCTTTCTCCCCTGTAATATCCGTACATATGTCAAGCATGTCCAGGTATTCTTCAAAATGCTCCACTTTGAAGAAAGCATGAGCAATATCGGATTTCTCGAGAGTTTCTGAAATTTTCACATGACTTTCCACATCAGGGGAAAGTAAGACAAAATCAGGAGAAAGAGCTATTACTTCTTCCAAATTTGGATCTTTTATAGTTCCAACAATTATGCTTTCAGATGGTATTTCTATATTTCTTTGGCTGATTACATCATCCGTTACCCCAGCAAGTTCTCCCCCGGCTAAAAGCCAAGTTTCTGCATATGAACCAACCAAAGATACCACCTTCTGTGGTTTTTCCTTTAGTTTTACAGCATTACCCAATGAATCAGTAAAACTGTAATAATATTCATTTTCTGTTTTAGGTTCATTTTCGACCACATCAGGTTCTATATTGGTATTAAAAGCAAGTTCGACATCAGGTTCATTATCAGGCATAGCCTCAACCTGATATGTACATCCCGCAAGCACTTGTGCAAACATGCTGATCATAAGTAGCATGAAGAGTAATGTCGCTGTTTTCTTCATCAAATCATTCCTTGTTAATCTTTTGTCTATGTTAATCATACTACTTCGCTCATGCATTGTAAAATATAATTATATAATGTATTTAATAGGATTTGCCTATATTAGCTTCACAAGGCCCTACGGGTTTCCTTCGCTTAATTTTTTATATGTACTCTGTAGTTGTTAATAAAGAAAACACACCAGGTTTAGTAATCGGCGGATCGGAAATTATGAGTTCAACCATTTTTTCTGAGTATTATTCCAGCGCCAGTATATCACTGCAGCTACCCATGAGCGGGGAATGATTCTGCTGCAGAATGTAAGTATCCGGTTGAGGATTCCCGGAATATAGAAACTCTTGCCTGCCAATGCACGGTCTATCGTATTGCGTGCAACGCACTCTAATGGATTTGTGGTAATGTCTCCCCAAAAACCTTGTGCCTTAATGCTTTGCATAGTCTTTTGTGTCGTTACCATACCCCCTGGGCAGAGAGTAAGAACATTAACATCTTCTCTTTTTAGTTCATGACGCAGAGATACAGCCAAATCCAAAATAAATCTCTTGGAAGCAGCATATGTTGCTTTTAAGGGCATGGGAAACATTGAAGCCAGACTGGACACAAATACAACAGTAAACGGCCTGCCAGGCTTCCTTCGTTTAATAACAGCATGAGTAATACGCAGGGTTGCTGCATTATTCAGCAATACTATCTTTACCAGGTCTTCTCTGTCACGCTTCATGAACTCCCCCTCAAAATCAAGGCCTGCAACATTTAAAAGCATATCAAACCGAATTTTATATTTATCAATAATACTGAGCAGACTATCCACACTATCAGCTTCAGTAAGATCGCATGTTGCAGTTGCAACCACCGAGCCAAACCTCCTTTCCAAACCCTGTTTTATGCAGGTTAAACCCTCTTCGTTTACGTCAGTCAGAAACAGATTATACCCGCGCCGGCCGCATTCATTGGCAAATGCACGACCCAAGCCGCCCGCTGCCCCGGTTATCAATACATTCATAATTTCTGGACCTTTCCATATTGAATTCCGCAAAGACGCTCACTCAGTGCGAAAAGCCGGTCAGCATTTTGGCTTGTCACCTGTCTGCTGTATTTCTTTTCTTTGCATAGGTAATAGTATAATCCATCCGGCGGAGGCGACTGTTCACAAAGGAAGGCATAAGTTTTGGCGGGAACCGCCGGCGATACGCCATACCTCTTGCGAAGTGACCAAATAAAGTTTACCAGCATGCCAGTTTCCTTGTTGCCTATATCAGTATTAACAAGACCTGGATCGACTACATATGCATGGATTCCTTCTGCCGCATAACGTTCATTCAGCCCTTTTGCAAACAACATATTGCACAGTTTAGACTGTTTATATGCAACAAGCGGATTGTATCTGCGGTAAAGCATGATATTGTCCCAATTTATTTTTATGCCCTTATGAGATTCGCTCCCTGTCATAATTACGCGTCCTTTTGCTTTTATCAAGGCAGGCAGCAGCTTATATGTAAGCAAAAATCCCGCTAGATGGTTTAAAGCAAATTGATGTTCATATCCCTCGTCAGTAGTCATATACCAGCTTCGCACACATCCAGCATTATTGATTATGGCATGGAGTTTACCGTTACAATTTTCATTAAGATATTGGATAATTTGTTCGGCTACTCTTACAACTTCCCGTTGATGCAATAAATCTGCCAGATAAAACTTAATTTTGGCCTTGGGATTTTTTGATATTATCCATTCATTAGCCTGTTTGCACTTATATTCACTGCGGCCTATCCCAATAATATTGTACCCATACTGTGTTAGCAAAAGGGCAGTTTCCAGTCCTATACCTGAAGAAGCACCGGTAATTACTATTGTATCCATATCATTACCTCCTGCATCAATTAACGGCCTGGTATCCAAACCAACCCCAGGTATGCCAAAACTCCAAAGTGCCGGATAAAATCATAGATACCAAAATTCCAAGCACAAAGCATGTAGTGAACAGTATCAGGGAAATCAATGCAATAGTACGAAGTCGCCTATTAAATCTGGAAGAAATCTTTGGTGATATAGTCACAGTAGGAAGAATACCTCTACCGGATGCAATTGCTATTGTGTTTTCGTGGAAGCGCCTGTAGGAGCGCATAAGCTGTCGAATAAAAGCAGCAAAATATATGCAGCCAACGGCTGTTAAGACAGAAAGTGAGGAAAGGGACAAACCAAATACTATTTCAGCCAAACGAGGCATGTTCGGAATCAGCGACCAAGGACTTATGCTGCCAAACAAGCTAAATGCGATCACAGCACCACATAAAGAAAATGCTGCCATAATTGCCTCCCAGGCTGAAAGCAAGATGAAGAAAGCCCCGGCAAAGATGTCTAAAAGACCAAGCCCAATAATTGCAGCTGCTTTTCTGCCCCTGCTATTATTTTCATCTCCGATACTCTCAAATTGGGATGCAATTAATACCGGATTTCCTAACTTAGCAGCAATTTCTTCTTCAGAAAATCCATCTGCCAGTTTGAAAGCAAAATGCTGATCGTATTCACTAATAATATCATCAATCTCCCCAATGTTGTTCTTTTTAAGCTCATCAGCAAGCTTTGATAGAAATTCATTCCTTGTCATCAAAACCATCCTCCAATAACAGCTCTACCTTTTTTGCAAATTTCAAATACTCTGACCTTTCCTTTTCATATGTTTCATGACCAAGGTTTGTAAGGGAATAGTATTTCCTGGGTGGACCGCCGCTTTCTTCCTGCGTGTAGGTAGACAATAAGCCTTCTTTTCTTAACTTCCTTAAGATAGGGTAAACTGTGCCGTCTGCAATATCTATATGTTTTGACAGGTATTCGGATATTTCATATCCATAACAGTCGCGTCTTTTCAGCAGTGACAACACACACAGCTCCAGCACACCCTTCTTATATTGAATATTCACATGTTCCCTCCTATTTATTATTCTATAGGATATATTATCTACTATTGAATTATATTCTATAGTAGATAATTAGTCAAATAGATTTATTTAAAAAAACTTTATTTTTTTATCTTAAATATAAATTATGAATATTTTTAAAAAATAGGCTGGTATATACAATCCTCCATAAACCAGCTAATGTCATAAAACAGCTGCCTCAGCCTGTTATAATTGTTGTTTTCCTCTGTATAAAAAACACTCCCTTTTAAGTATTTGATAAAGATAATCTACCCATAAAAAGCTTGATAAAATAAAAAACCCCTTTATGTGATCATATATGATCACATAAAGGGAAAGTATATAATTTAAGCCATAGGTTATTTATTTAAAAGGCTTTTACTGTATATGCGCACTATATCTTTAAAAGTTATTTCTTCCGGATGATTTTTCAGCTTGCCTTTGTTTGAAATAAACTGTTCTGAGTAATCAATAATCTCTTCTTCTGTTATATCTACTTTTATATCAATTAATTGGTTAAAGACATCCTCCAATTCTTCCAGCGTATCATAGCCTAGAATACGTAACATTCTATTAATTTTTCTCTGGTCTCTGAAGCTTTTTAAGTACTCAATAGTTAATACGCCGTTGGCAAGCCCGTGAGGAAGCCCTTTAAAATAAGTCAGCGGATAACCCATACCATGAGGCAGTGATGTACCGGTTTGCGCTATTTGTATCCCGCCCATAACCGATGCCAGCATAACCTTTTCTCTAAACTCTTTGCTAAAATCTTTTTTTACCAGTTTGACAAAACAGTGTTTAAACAGCTCAAAACCTTTTTCTCCAAAAATTTCCGACATGTAAGTGCTGTTGGTATTCAAATACCCTTCAGTTAAGTGAGTAAAAGCATCAATGGCAGTATTTACAGTTACATTTTCAGGCAGATTATAGGTATACTTGCAGTCTACAAAGGCAGCTTTTGGAAATATACTTTGGCCCAAGTTTTTCTTAGTTTTCTCCTTAAAAGAAGTTATAATGCTGTATTGGGTTACCTCAGATCCTGTGCCCGAAGTTGTGGGAACAGCTACTACCGGAATGCTTTCAAGCTTCCCTGCGCTGAATATATTTTCCTTATTGATTTCCGGATTTTTTATAAATAATGCTATCGCTTTTGCCGCATCCATAGGCGAACCGCCGCCGATCCCAATAACAAAATCCACCAGATTCTTCTTCCCAATTTCACTTCCTTTTTCTATGGTTTCCAAAGATGGGTTTTCCTCCACCTCATCAAAAAGAATGTGATCTGTTCCTGTTTCAGAAAGTGCCTGTTTCACATCATCGTAAGAACCGTTCATTTTTGCTGATCTTCTGCCGGTAACAACCAAAGCCTTTTTTCCTATGCTGCTAAAGACTTCTTTATTCTTCAATACTGCATCTTCACCAAAATATATTTCAGTAGGCATGGAGTATCTAAATTCCATAATAATTCTCCCTTCCCCTGTTATAATAGTTAATCTTCCTCAATCTTCATCCCTATAGCACTGTCTACAGGTAACGAGAAGCAAATACCGGTACCTTCTGTGTTAAGCCCTACTTCATGCTTGATACTTTCCATAATGGCCAGTTTTTTGTCTTTTGTAGTTAAAATCAGAACCAGTTCCTTTTCCGGCTGTATGGTTATGCCAAGATATTTAACAGCTTCTTTCGAGCCCAGTCCACGTGCATGAACTACTGTACCGCCGTTGGCCCCGGCTTTTTTTGCAGCTGACATAACCTGATCCATAAATCCGCTGTTTACTATAGCTACAATTAAATGATAAGGTTCTTTTGGCGTTAGAGACATTTCCTCACTTCCCATCTTAAAGTTCTCCTCTGCCTCAATGCAGAGCTTGTAAAGAGCATTGCTAATGCTGCTAATATTTATAGTAAAAGCAATGCCTGTTGGTTTGCTGAAATCAATACGGTCGCTTATTTGTTTCAATATGTGCTTAGTCATATTTTTTGTCTGAATACTCATAGCAACCGTCTTTTTTTCGTCATATCCGAAAAGCTCGTACACTATTGATTTGGCTGTACCTTTGCCACGGGTTACCAACAAAACAGGTATATCACTGTTCTCATATACATTCAGCAGAGTATTTTCAAAACGACGATCAATAATTGTAAACAAAGCCTCCAGCTTCGTAACAGGGTGTTTTAACATTAGTACCCTCCATTCTTTTACAATTGGCCGTGCTACTTCCTATTTTACCCTTTAGGTTCTGGCTTGTCTATGCTGGCAGCAGGATTCCCATCACTTTCATCCTCTTGTTCAGACAATGAGTAATCCAGTTCTATTATGGTTTCTTCTAACTCTGGAGCAACCATGTCTTTTTTTGCAAGTTTTGCTTTTATTGAATAAACCAATCCAAACAATTGTAAAGTGATGACCGGTGTTAGGGCTACCAATGCCACAATGCCAAATGCATCAGTATAGATATTGCCTCCTTTAGCTTCAGAAACCCCAATTGCCAAAGGAAGCATGAAGGTTGCTGCCAAAGGCCCAGAAGCTACCGCTCCGGAATCAAATGCTATGGATGTATACAAGTGCGGCACAACAAATGTAAGCATCAGAGCAAATATATAGCCCGGAATAACGAAATACAAAAGGGAAAGCCCGGTAATAACACGCAGCATAGCCAGCCCTACCGATACTGCCACTCCTACGGACAATCCGATTCCCAAAGATCTTTCTGAAATTGCTCCGCTGGTAACCTCTTCAACCTGCCTTTTGAGCACAAATACAGCAGGTTCTGCAGCAACCACGAAATATCCTATTGCCATTCCGACTAAAATTAGTACGGCTCCGTTGTTGTTTTGATAGAGGATGCTGCCAAGCTGGTATCCTACCGGTAAAAAACCCACGTTAACGGCAGTCAGAAATAAAACAAGGCCAATATAGGTATAAATGGTGCCAATGCTGATTTTTAAAATTTCCTTTAATCTAAGCCGAGTCTTAAAAATCTGAAAAACTACAAATGTAAGGATTATGGGCGCTAATGCCAATGCTATCTGTTGTATATAATCAGGAAAACTGCTTCTATATAGCTTGGAAATATCTGAAACTGAGTTCAAATCCGGCACGGTCATTAAACTTCCGCCGTAAGGTCTGAAAAACATGCCCAATATTAATACAGTAATAATTGGCCCAATAAGGCAAAGTGCGACAAGACCAAAATTGTCTTCCTCAGATGTTTTATCCGCACGCATCGATGCCAGGCCAAGTCCCAGAGCCATTACAAAAGGAACGGTTATTGGACCGGTTGTGACCGCTCCGGATTCCCATGCGATGGACAGAAAATCATTTCCGGTAAAGAAGGATAAAATGAACGCCAGAACATAGCATCCTATCAGTAAATAAGAAAGCGGAAACTGGAATAGAATTCTTAAAAAAGCACCTACCAAAGCAAGACCGACCCCTAACGACACGCTTATAATAATAACATCATCAGGAACACCGTTTATCTGGCTTGCCAAAACTATTAAATCCGGCTCAGCAATTGTAATAAATACTCCGATTAAGAAAGTAAGAATTATTATCAATAATAATTTTCTAGTTTTTACCACCGTAGATCCAATATGCTTTCCTATGGGAATAAGCGAAACATCTACTCCAAGATTGAATAGAGTTATTCCCATAATAACTGCAGCGGCACTGATAAGGAAGAGAATCAGATTAAAAAATGGTATTGGAGCAATTGAATAAGTCAGAATTAATACTAATATAACAATAGGTATTACAGAAAAGAAAGATTCCTTAAGTTTCTCTACCAATAACCTAAATATTTCTCTTCATCTCCTTTACAGATTACTAATCACACCAACTGAAATTTTTTCGATGCATTAAGAAAAATGCAAGCGAATCCTATTATAGCATATTTATTACACTTTATGTTTTCCAGAAAATCATGTACAGCACAAGCATCTTATAAGTCATATTGTATTGACTCAAAAAAAAAAGACTTTCATAGAAAGTCCCGCGCATGCTCCGTCATTAGGTTTTCTCAGATTTATAAGCCTTTTTATAGTAATACATTTGATCATCGGCTTCTCTTAGAATTTTTTGAAAATCCAGCTTTTCTTTTCCATTATAAATACTGTAGCCATAAGAAACTGTCGGTATAGGATTTCCTTTTTTCCGTTCTTCTTCAAGATTTCTTATCATGGTCTTAATCTGGGAATCTATCTTTTCTTTATTCGTTTCATTAGAAATAATCACAAATTCATCCCCGCCAAACCGATAACAGATAAATTGCTTATCGAAAGACTTTTGGACTATTGCTGCCACTGCTTTAATAATAGTATCACCGAAATCATGGCCGTAGGTATCATTTATAACTTTGAAGTCATCTATGTCCAAAGCGATAACTGTAAAGGGCTTTGACTCAGAAGCATGTCTTGCCACCTTTTCAAAAGCCGTCCTGTTGTACATACCTGTCAAAGTATCAAAGCTGCTGTCAAACTCAGACATGAGGAAAAAATACAGCAACATGGATAATGTAACACAATGCCATGATACATATACTAGGGGATAAATGAGCTGGATACTTGTACCAAGGATAGTAAAAAGGGCCAATACAATTAACTTATTCATTATTGGATAATTGTATTTTCGGCCTATTTCCAAAGTGCTGATAAAAAGGATCAAAAAATTTATTATATAAACTGCTACAAAAATAAAGAAATAATGTCCTCTCATATAATGGTTGTAAGCATCAACGTAAAAGATAAGCCCATAAAAAGGTGACAAAGCTGCGGCAAAAATATTAATAAATGTTGGAAACAGTAAAAATCTGCGTGTAGTAAGAATCCTCCTGTCAAAAATTAAGGTTATTATAATAGGAATTACTGGGGAAAAAGCAAAACCTATAACATTGCACATAATGTTTACGGTGCGATGGCGTAAAAATCCATTGCCGGCAAGTACAGTACCTGCTTCAGACAATATTATAACAACCGTTAAAATTATCCCTATAAACAACGGTTTTTTCCGCTGGATATTCAAGGCTGTGTTGGAATACAGAAGCCAAAGCAAATAAAATAGCGCAGCGATATCCAGAATATATGCAGCCATATACAAGACTATTCTCATCCTTCCTGGGAACTTAAATTCCACAACTTTTAACCCATTGACTCAGGCTTTGTATATTATTATATATATAAGTTTTAATCTTACTTCCCCGTTATCAGATATAGTTCTAACTATTGTACCTGGCGAAATGGATTTTGAATATTTTAGTGCAGAATAAACCTCTCTAAGTGTAAATCCCTAGCCCTGCCGAAAAAGATTAAGCACAGTGAGTATTCATATCTATATAACAAATCAGATAATGAAGCGCAGCTAATCCCATAGCATTATTATAGTCTAATATTTGCTTTATTGAAAGGATATGTGTTTTATAATATAATAATTCTGATCATCTATAAATTCTGGGGGTTATAAAATGACTTGCAACAATACCATTAAATGCACATGTACATACATATCATGTTCACGTCATGGTAAATGCTGTGAATGTGTTGCATACCACCGCAGGAGCGGAGAAGTACCTGGATGCTTCTTTTCTCCTGCCGGTGAAAAAACTTATGATAGATCAATTGAAAATCTTTACAGAGATTATAAAGGATTATAAAGCGAACGCATAAAATTTTAAGAAAAGCCAGCTTAGACGCTGATCTAAGCCGGCTTTCGTTTTAGCCGATAAAACCTTATTTTCACTATTCTGAATTTAACTTGATTTCCAGACACATCTCCCCGATTGATGTATCTATGCAACAACTTTTCCCGTTTTCGTATTCTTTATCATCAGAATTGCTTTGTACAGGTGGGAGTAAATTATAATTCAGATTTTCGCCTGATAGAGCAGTTAGCACATTTCCGCTTATAATGTTGGCTATCTCTGATACAGCAGAGGCCACAAATGCATCTATTTCATCAAATTGCATACCACTCATGATTTTAACCATATTTATAGAAGTGGAAGCAGGAAATCGGTAAACTACTTCCCCATTAAGATCACCAACTATACCAATAGATATATCAACACCATTTTCAATTTTAAAACCATCTGCAGGGTGATCTTTAATTTCTGAGATGTTCAGCATAAGATTAAATACATCCCGTGTTGCATTGACAAATGCCCTGTAAAGATTATCAACCATTTTCGCTTATCCCTCTCTTATTTGCATAATCCGCTATTCTTTGATCTTCAGCAGCCACATGGTTAATCAGCCATGCCAGCAGTCTGCCTCCAAACTGCTGCATCAACATTTCGTTTTCATTGGATTGTTGGTATTGCATGGATACCTCTTGCACATAATCAACCATGCCGTTATGTATTTGTTTATGAGCTTCGTATCCAGGATAATCTATACTGCGTTGATATTCTTCTTCATCCTGGAAATGTTCCACAACGTATCTTTTCATAAATTCCAAAGTTTCATTTATCTTTGGAATTTTATTATTCCAGCTTTCCTCTGACCGCAATACTTGCAAAAATGATTCGACACGTCTGAATAATTCCCGATGCTGAGCATCTATCCGGGAAACACCAAGTTTATATTGTTCTTTCCATAGCATAATTCCAACATTCCTTTCTTAACCTTCAATAATTTTCACATAGAACCTTCTGCTTCTAGGACCGTCAAATTCGCAGAAATAAATGCCCTGCCAGGTTCCTAGCATGAGTTTTCCGTCTTTGATTATCACAGTGCAGGAGGAACCCATAAGAGAAGCTTTTATATGAGCATGGGAATTTCCTTCAAAGTGGAGATAGCCCCCATGTACGGGATACGTTTTTTCTAGCGTAGATATCATGTCACTCACAACGTCCGGATCGGCATTCTCATTTATGGTAACACCGGCTGTTGTATGGGGTACAAATATAACTGCAATTCCATTTCGTATATCGCTTTTTGCAACCTCTTCAGCAACTTTATTCGTTATATTGATGAACTGCTGTGATTTTGTAGTTTGAATAATATACTGCATAATATATACCACCTTGCTTTTTATTCATATGTATAACCAGGCTTTTTGTATAAATACTTTTCATTCGGAGCAATATCCGCATCCCATACCTTTTCTTTCCATTCTGCTTCTGGAATTTCTTTAATGACAACTGATACGCTTGAAATATTGCAGCCAAGAATATCTGCTATTTCTTCTGCAATTCTTTCTGCACACTTTCTCTTCAGCTCTTCTGTTCTGCCGGGATAACATTTAATTTCCACATGCGGCATGCCAATACCTCCCATATCCAAAAATTATGCCATCAGATAATAAATCTGATCAGATAAACTGAGATGATCCGGATCCCATTTTCTTTCCCTATAGTTTACCATTTCATACGGCATTCCTAATGATTTGACGAATAGAATAAAGTTACTATCCAGCCACGGCGGAGTCCATGCACCGGACCTGCAAATATGTATTACCGAAACAATAATGCATTTACCTTTCAAGTCCTTAAAATTACAGTACCTTACCTTGTAAATACTATTTATCGGTGTGAAGTATTCCGGCTTCTCCTTTGTATGAGGACTGTATATAATATAAGCCTCTTTAATCTGTTTATCCTTTAGAAGCTTACCAAGCCAGTTAGAACAGTTGACCCCAATGTTTAGGGACGAAAGCCCTCCATAACCAAGATCAGCATGGGAATCAAACAGATATACTGTTTTACACTTGTTATCTTTAGCTATTTTATATGAAAGGGAATGGGAATCTGAGACATAGACTCGCACGTCCTTAGAAAATCTAAAGCATTTCCTGACCTTGTTCCAGAAGGTACACAGTTCTGAAGACAAATAATAAGCTTTCTGTATACTCTGCCCGCGAGCCTTCGCCTGGATATATCTTTTATACCAAAGATCAATCTGGTTGCTTTTATTTTCCAAAAAACACCCCCAGTTATCCCGGGTATAGACAAAGTAGTCCCAATCAATTGATAACAGGCACTTTCCCATGTTCTTCCCCTCCAAAAAGTGCGCTGATATCTTCTTAAAATACCCGCCAAACTAAGATATATTAACAAAACCAGGACTGTTTGTAATAACTACTCTACCACCTTTTCCTTCATTTTTTCTACAAGCTCCAGCACTCCGGCTTCTATCTTTACTAAGTCCTCTTCCCTTGGTGCTCCCTCAAACTCTACGGATTCAATGAAATCCCAATTCATCTTATTTCTTTCAATTATTTCTTTGAGCTCCTTTTCTGCACCGCCGGACCATCCGTAGGATCCGAATCTAAATGCAAGCTTGCCTGTAATTTTCTTTCTGCCCAGCTCATTTAACGCCGCTGCAACCGGTGGAAAGAGCTTGTATTCATATGTAG
The DNA here is from genome assembly GCA_001512915.1 of Clostridiales bacterium DTU083. GTDB lineage: Bacteria > Bacillota > Clostridia > Caldicoprobacterales > DTU083 > DTU083. The sequence continues at coordinate 21,601 of LFTC01000032.1, forward strand.
GTGCTGCAATTATTATACCTGCAGATTTAAATACTGTTGCTATCATCTCACTCTCACTTTTTTGCGGCATTTCCAGCATGTTGTATTTGATACCTTCTCTTTGAAGTATGCCTTCAACAAATTCAACCGCTTTTGCAGTCATGCCGTACATAGATCCCCATAATATTGTGACTTCGTTCTTACCAGCCCCATCAGCATATAGAGAAAATCTGTAATAATCATCTATGATTTTTTGAGGGTTCTTTCTATAAACCGGGCCATGACCAGGCGCTATGGCATTTATATCCAGCGATTTTGCTTTCTCAATTGCTTTTCTCAAACTTGGGGTAAAAGTTGCCATCACATTAGAATAATACCTGATCCCTTCAAATTCAAAAAAGTCTGTCTCTTCAGGTGTCAGTTCATCATCAAAGCAATGATCCTCCATCTTGCCAAATGCTCCAAACATATCACAAGAAAAAAGAGTTTTTGTACCCCTTTCATAAGTATACATAGTGTCCGGCCAATGAACATTAGATACCGGATGAAAACTCAAAACCTTGCCATTGCCAAGATCCAGTATGTCCCCTTCCTTAACAATTCTTATTTTGTCTTCACCATAAAAGGAGGATACCATTCTAGCGGCTTTTTCTGTACATACTACTGTAAAATCATCCTTAATCTTTCGAAAATTTGATATCCAGCCGGAATGATCCGGCTCCATATGGTTTACAATTAAATAATCAATATTTTTGGTATCTACACCTATTTTCTTTAAGTTTTCGTATAAAGCTTCAGGTATGCCGTCCCATCCAATCACGCCATCAATAATTGCAGTCTTATCCCCCTGAACTATATAGGAGTTTAAAGTCACTCCGTTAGCAATCTCCCAAATCCCTTCAAATAATATGTCTTCTACATTCATGGTAAGCATATGTATTCCGTTGGCAATTTGGAATTGCTTCATGCCCTCTCCTCCTCAAATTCTTAGTTTTAAAATTCTTTACCCTAAATTAAAGGCAGTATATCAATAAAATGATTCAAGCCAGACTATTTTATTTTGAGATCAAAGCCTTGCTTGAGAACAGCATTCAATATTCTCTGACGTTTTGAGTTAACCTGCTTAAATCTGCTGACGACCTGATTGCTGAAGCTGTCAACAGGCCTGTCCGGATCTCTCAGGTCATAATATGTACACATTTCTTTATCATATTCTCTTATCTCATCAAGATAGTTATCAAAAAATTTATAGCTGTTTTCAAAAACCCTAAGCCTCATGTCCATTCTGGGTTTAAGCTGAGGTTTTTGATTTGGATATCCTATCCCAAGACCTATAACCGGGAAAGTTAATTCAGGCAGATTAAGAATTTCGCAAATTCTTTCAGAATCATTTAGTATACTTCCCAGGTAAACTGTTCCCAAGCCCAAAGATTCTGCAGCCGTTACAACATTTTGTGCCATTATGCAGGCATCAGTAAATGCTGAGAAAAAACGATCCATATCTCTCGAACTGTCTACATAACAATTCTTTTCTTTTGCTATTTGATTATTCCTGTATTGGTCAACTATAAAAATAAGAAGTTCAGGAGCTCTTGCCACATATTCCTGCTTACATATTTCAGCAATCTTATTCTTGATCTCCTGATCTGTTACGCGGATAATGGAGCTAGCCTGCATGCCGGTAGAGGTGGCTGTGCGTCTTGCAACTTCTATTAACAATTTAAAAATCTCATCAGAAATTTTCTTGTCCTTAAATTCCCGAATTGTACGATGTGAAAGCTGGGTTTTTATTGTTTCGTTCATTCCTTTTAATATAACCCTCCTCTATTATTTATCTCCAGAATTTATTCATGTCTTTTTTGCTCTCTATGTTATATTCAACTATTTTGTGAAGCAGATTATAATTCACTTTATCAGTCCATTTAATTCGAAATAACATATTTGTGCAGGAAAATCCTGCTTCCTCTATATCCTCCCTGAAATGAGCAATAGCTGTCGGCTCGGGTGCAACTGCTATATGTTTCTTAGCTATGCTGAAACCAATAATAAAAGTTCCATGATCGGTGAACATTGGCTGGTTCCATTTGATTTCTGCCCTAAGTTGTGGAAATGATTTTTTTATATATTTCAGGATATCCTCCATACGTTCCTTTTTGTCCGGGCTATCAATGCTGCTTAGATACAGCTGAAAACCTGTCATGTTATCAACCCAATCTTATATTCTATATTATTATTCTCAATAATTCATATATATTTAATACCTGTTTTATATCTCTTCAAACACCAGCATCCCGGACTGTAAAATGCTAATTTCTTCTCATGCACCTCCTTTAGGATCTCCATTCCCTCTGAAACTTTAAATCCGACCGTCCTTTTCTTTGGATTATCATAGGCTGTTAGGATAAATTTCATCAAGACTTAAAAGTTGCAACACTATTACGTCCCTTGGCTTTTGCATTGTATAAAGCATTATCTGCCATTTTCAATATATCTCCAATATTATATATGTTTTTGGCGGCATTGTGTATGGCGGCCACTCCAATGCTTACGGTAATGCTTATTTCCTGCTCCTCGTAAATTATTTTTCTGTCGGCTATTACCTCCCTGAACAATTCCGCCTTCTTTTTGGCTTCCTCTAATGAAGCATCTTTTAATACAACGGCAAATTCTTCTCCTCCTATACGTCCGGCAATATCATTTTTCCTGAAATAAGTTTTAATTAATCTTCCCATTACACGAATTACTTCATCTCCTGCCCCATGCCCAAAAGTGTCATTGACAATCTTAAAGTTGTCTAAATCCATTACTAACAAAGAAAAATCCTTGTTTTCTTTTATAGCTATGGATAAGTATTTTTGAGCCAAACTCATTAATTCTGCCCGGTTGTTCAGACCGCTTAATGAATCAATTGCAGCCAGAAATTTAAGTTTCTCTTGAGTCTTTCTTTCTTCAGTAACGTCGCGGATAGCTTTAAGCATTTTTATATTTCCATCCTCAGGATCTCCCAACTGAACCGTATCAATTTCATAAAATCTTTTTTTTCCATTTATCATCAAGGTCAGATTACGAGTTTCCTCGCTATTAAAAATATCCAACAGTTTTGGATCATTATTAATAACTTGTTCTAAGGGATAATTATTCAAAGAAATATTTATTGCATCAAAAAAATTCTTTGCAGCTTTATTATAGTCTATAATCCTTCTGCCTGGACCCAATACCACCATGCCGGCAAAGTTGTTCTCAAAAATTGTTTCACGAGCCAACGTTCTTATATCCAAAAAATCGTATTTAAAAATGCCGTAACTGATAATAAGTAGAGAAATAGGCATTATTAAAGCAGAGTAATCTATACTAAATTGATCGAAAGTAAAAAGAATCAGCGTTATGCCAATTAAAGGCAATAAAGAAGCAAACAGGAAAATTAAAAAGTGTGACTTAATATACCTCGCCTTGTTTCTCAGGTATTCTATAAAGTAAATAATAACGGTTAGAAATAAGCATAAAATAGTATAGGAAATGTTAACATAATACCATAAGCCTCTTTCCATATACAAGGAATAGTATCCAAAATACTCTTTTATACCCCATTTTGTATAAAAAAAATGATGCCATGAATTGGTGAGCCGTATTAAAAAGGTCAATACAGGTATAGCAAAAAGCAAAAGTGCCGTACTGGTTTTTAAAGAGCATATGGTTCGTGTATAAAGAAGTGCTACAGTCAGCCACAGCACAGAAATAAACGGCAGGCCGAAATACTGAACCTGATTCCAGAATATCATTTCCTGCAGATTGCTGCTGTTGATAATCATCAAATATCCAAACAAATAAATACTAATGCAAAAAACCAAGGCAGAGAATGCCTTGCGATAGCTTGTCCTGCCCTTTGAAAAAAAGTAGGCAGAAAAATACTGGGATAATATAACCGCAAGGACCAGATATAAACTAAACAAGGTTTTCATAAAACTACCTCTGAATAAATTTAAATTGCTGGCTGCTATATACTTTACTATGCGCTTATGGAAATTATATAATATAAAATTACATTTTTCTATAAAAACTCTTCATTTCTGACTGTTTCATAGAATTATTTATAACATTGAGAACAGACAAGCTTTTTTATAAAAGCATAAAATGAGATGTAAAAAATGTAAAGCACAATGAATTATCATTCCGTCCAGCCATACTGACCTTTAAGTTCTACAAATCTTACCTTTCCTAGAGCCTTTATGTTTATATCGCCCTCATCTGTTTTTGTAATAAGTTTTAGTTCCTGCATACTTGGCGGGCCTATTGGAATAACCATCCTGCCTCCGGCTGCTAATTGACTGATTAATTCGTCCGGCAAAACAAGTGCAGCTGCAGTTACCATAATCCTGTCATAGGGGGCATGCTCTTTCCATCCTTCGCTTCCGTCGCCAACTCTATAATAAACATTAGTAAAATTCAATGCCTCAAGTCTCCTTTTAGCCTTTTCCATTAATTGCTCAATTATTTCCACCGTATAAACTTCCGCTGATATTTTTGCAAGAAGAGCCGTCTGAAAACCTGAACCAGTACCGATTTCCAGGACTTTACTCTCTTTTTCAGGAGATAAAATACGTGTCATTTCCAACACAAGACTAGGCTGCGAGATTGTCTGCCCAAAACCTATGGGTAATGGTTCGTCAAGATCTGCACATTCTTTTAAAGGTCCTTCAACAAAAAATGATCGATCCAATGACTGAAAATATGTCTCAAGCTCTTTATGATCCATTTCCTCACCTCTTATCCCATCACATACTGACACTGTGTTATTATATTCCATTTCATTATTAATTACCAAATAGAGTTTTGGATGTATGCATTACATAGTCAACGAATTTTTTCTCCCACGGCGATAAACCTTTAATTTCAGCATGCATAAGCCCGTATCGGTAGGAGATATATGGTATAACATCAACCGAGTGAAGTTCGGGATCATGCTGCCCGTCTATAAGCTCTTTGAACTGCAGCGAAATACCCATGCCTGCTTTTGCCAGGTCAAGACAAAAAAGCGAACTCCCTTCATATACTATATGCGGTTTAATTTCTGCGGATTTGAAAGCTGAAAGAATCATTTTTGAGAACATGGTAGATCTGTCTGGAATAATTAAAGGTTCATTTTCAAGATCATGAAGTGAAATACTCTTCTTTCGGGAAAGGGGATGGGATGAACTTATTACTGCAACTATATGACCTTCAGCAATGGGAATAAACGGAGCATCTGGAACCATATCAGACGGCAATGCCGCAGTAATAAGGTTTATACGTTTGTTTTTGAACATGTTCTTAAGCTTATGCTCCTCCTGTTCCTCTGCGTTTATAATGCAGTCCGGGTAGAGATCGCGAAAGCCAACCAGAAATTTGATGGCACGAAAATACTGTAAGTTATGAACAACGCCAATTGTCAATGAAGAGGATTTCATTTTTTTGTATGACTGAAGTACGGATTCGTATTCATTCTGTACATCGCTTATTCTAATTGCGAATGGTAAGAAAAGTTCTCCGAATTCAGTGAGGGAAACACCATGAGTGCTCCTGTTAAACAGTTTTCCGCCCAGTTCTCGTTCCATAGCCTGGATATGCTTGGAAAGAGTAGGTTGGGAAATATACAGTTCTTCTGCAGCTTTGCTGAAATTCTTATATTCGGCCAGAACTATAAACTCCTTAATATAACTAAGTTCCATATTACACCTCAATAAAAACCAATTTATTCCGTTCTGGAATAAATTATACATCAAAACGAATTGCCTTAGCAATCAATTATTTGTTAAATATATATAGAATTGTATTTTATTTTATCAAATATGATAGATAATATGAGTTTGTTCAAGGCTGTATGCAGACCAAAATCCGTGTTATGCCGCCAGTAATTCAAAAATCAATTCTATATCGGAATAACCCATAGGATTCCCTTTTCGATAGAACCAGCGCAATATAGCTGCCATTTAATACAAGCCGATGGACCTTCAGATACAGTATATTTTCCCTGAAATTGCTGAAGGACGTCATTTCACATAAATGACGTTTTGTCGGCATTCAGTATTACTTCTTATGTCTTAAATATCGGCATTAGCCGTGTATCTTATAAAGGTAAAGGAGAAATGCTATGAGACATATTCTGATGAATCCTAAATCCAATAATGGCCGCGGAGAGCAGGAGGTACGTGAGTATTGTTCAGGAATGGCTGGTATTGTATATCATAATGTGCTGGAAATGAATGATAAAAAAATTTTCTTTGACAGCCTGAATTCAGACGACGAGGTGTTCCTTTTCGGCGGTGATGGAACGCTCAACCATTTTATAAACGATCTGCGGGGTTACAATCTGAAGAATCAGGTCTACTATGTTAAAAGCGGATCTGGCAACGACTTTTACAGAGATGCAGAAAAGTATGCTGAGAACGATCGCATCCACCTTAACCGTTTTATGGAGAATTTGCCCGTAGTTAATGTGAACGGCATGGAACGTGCATTTATTAACGGGATCGGCTACGGCATCGATGGTGAAACCTGCCGTCTTGGAGATATACAGCGAAAAAAATCCGATAAGCCTGTCAATTACGGTAACATTGCTGTAAAACTCTGCTTGTATGCATATAGGAAAAACAAGGCAACTATCATTGTGGACGGAAAAACTTATGAATATAAAGACGTATGGATAGCCGCAACAATGAAAGGCCGCTATTATGGAGGCGGCATGATGATAGCGCCTCAGCAGGACCGCTTCAATCCAAAAGGTACGGTCTCAGTGGTTTGCTTGCACAAACGCAGCCGCCTGGTAACGCTTATGCGTTTTCCTTCCATTTTTAAGGGAGAACACAGCAAGTGGGCTGATTGGTGTGACATTTTAGAAGGAAAGCATGTACAGGTGACTTTTGAATATCCCTGCGCTCTGCAAATAGACGGGGAGGTAATCCCTGATGTACTTTCCTACACCGTCAAGGCATGATGACTTAGAAGAATAAGATTAGGAGGTATAACTGCATATGAAACAGTATGACGTAGTTGTTATCGGAGCAGGAAACGGCGGCCTTGCAGCTGCAGTCAAGCTGCTCAGTGCCGGAAAGAGCTGCCTTGTATGCGAAAAGCATAATCTTCCCGGCGGTTTTGCTACAAGTTTTGTTCGTGGACGATTTGAATTTGAAGCTTCCCTTCATGAGTTCAACGGTATTGGTACACCGGAGAACCCTGGCAGTACCCGTCTGCTTTTCAGGGAACTGGGCGTAGAAGATAAAATTGAATGGGTACAGCTTAAGGATGCCTTTCATCTTATCTCTAAGGAAGAGGATTACAGGTTTACCATGCCCTTTGGCCTTGAAGCCTTTGCGGAGGCTGCAGATAAACTCTATCCCGGCGGAAAGAAATATACAGAACAGCTCTTCAGCGTCGGCCTTCAGATTAGAGAAGCATTGGAATACCTTTCAATATCGAAGGGAAAACCGGATCCCAGCATTCTCAAGGAAAAATATCCTGACTTTTTAAGGTTTGCCTCATGCTCAGTATCGGAAGGATTTAATGCCATGGGCTTTCCGAAGATGATCAAGGATATTTGCTCTGCCTATTGGTGCTATCTCGGAGCGCATTGTGATAATTTGGGCTTTATCCACTATGTTAATATGCTTTACAGCTATATCTCAGGCGGTGCTGCCATACCTAAACACCGGTCCCATGAACTTTCCCTGGCTTTTGAAACCCGTATCAGGGAGCTTGGCGGTGATATATGGTACAATGCAGAAGTTACAAGAATTATTACCGATGATATGGGACATGTCAGCGGAGTACAGATTAATGACGGAACAGAGATAAAAACTCGTCATGTGATAGCTAATTGTTCACCTCATGTAGTATATGGACGGCTCATGGATCCTGAAGCAGTGCCGGAACGGGCGTTAAAACTGACCAACTCACGAAAACTTGCAGGCCGCGGTTTCACTGTATTTTTGGCCCTTGACCGTTCTCCTGATGACCTGGGCATTAAAGAACATAACTATTTTATTTATGATACATGTGATTCGGTGCGCCAGTACAAAAATATGGGTAAATTACATGAGAACAGTGCACAAGCTACCGTCTGCCTCAACAGGGCCATACCTGATTGTTCGCCCGAGGGTACAACAATCCTTTACATGACTACTCTTTTTACTGAAGACGTTTGGAGCTTAGTAACAGCTGAAGATTACTTTAAAGTTAAGAACGAAGTTGCAGCTTCAATGATTGATCGCTTTGAAAAATCCACAGATACCCATATACGCGATCACATAGAAGAAATTGCCGTTGCCACGCCAATAACCTATGCCCGTTATTGCGGCCATCCTCAGGGGACTGTATATGGTTATGAATCCCAGTATTGGGATGGTTTGCTTCCCCGTGTCATGATGGTTGAAGAGGATCATTTTGTTCCCGGACTGCGTATAGGCGGAGGCTACGGCGAACGTCTGCTGGGTTATCCAAGCAGCTACAAATCCGGTTACAATGAGGCTGTACGTACTCTGCGTGATATGGAAAAGGAAGGTGAATGAAATGTTGTTTAATATTATATCGGAACGCCGTAAAATGATAGATAAGGCACCTGCAAATCAGCTGCCAAGCACCTTTGCAGTCAATGAACTGGCGAAAGCACTGCACCCCGGATATATTCCTGCACGAATTGCCGCAATCCGTGAAGAAACAGAAAATGTAAAGACATTTACACTGGTACCTGCCAGTTCAAACAAGGTTTTTCCGTATTTCCGTGCGGGCCAATATATCACTTTAAGCGCTAATATCGGGGAATCCCTGCTTACCAGGCCGTATTCTCTGTCTTCATCACCAAAGCAGGCTTTAGAAGGTATTTACGAGGTGACGGTTAAGCGGGACGGCCTTTTTTCCTCCTGGCTCATTGATCAAGCTGCTGTCGGCACAGAGCTGGTATTAGGAGAGCCTGGCGGTGATTTTTATCACGACAACCTGCGTGATTCAAATAAAGTAGTGGCCATTGCAGGCGGCTGCGGCATTACTCCTTTCCGTTCTATGATAAAGGCTGTTATTGAAGGCTCTGAAGACTATCAGATAACACTGATTTACGGTGCACGTACACGATCTGACATTATCTTTAAGAAGGAACTAGAAACATTATCAGATGAGCGCATCCGCATCATTATTGTGCTTTCTGAGGAAAAAGCTGAAGGATACGAACACGGCTTTATTACAGCAGATGTTCTGAAAAAGTTTGCACCGGAATCTGCCAGTTTTTTCCTCTGCGGACCGGATGAAATGTACCGATTCGTAAAGGATGAACTTAAGAAACTTGAGATTACTGATAAAAATATACGGCATGAACGCAACGCTGCGGGAAATCGTAATGTCGATAATCCACGGGTATTTAAACTTAAGGTCCGAATGCGAGATAAGGTCTATTCTATTCCTGCCCGGGAAAACGAAACATTAACGGTGGCAATGGAACGAGCCGGCCTGAACGCACCCTCTCGGTGCCGTTCCGGAATATGCGGATTCTGTCACAGCAAACTTATCTCCGGAACTTATACTGTGCTGAAAGAGCATGAATACCGGAGAGCTGCTGATTTCAAATTTGGTTTTATTCATCCCTGCTGCACATATCCAGATTCCGATATGGAAATAGATGTGCCGACAGTATAAAGACAACTAGAAAGGAAAGAAGTTATATGGTTGCTTTTATTATTGCCTATATTCTGATGCTTTTTGCATATTATTACACCAGGACAAGCGGGAAAATGCACCTGCGTGCTCCCAACAAGGTTATTCTCGCAACTATGTACTTTGTCTTTGCAGTTGTGCAATTTCAAACTAATTATGAGCTGCTGAGCTA
>LFTC01000032.1:31500-31746 GCA_001512915.1 Clostridiales bacterium DTU083
AGCCTGTATCGAACAGGGACATAAACTCTCAGACTTTTGGTGGATAATCCCGCTGACGGTAATACTGGTTGGGTTATTTGCCTTGTTCGCCCATAGGTACCCTGATACCCTGAAGCTGGGCAAAATGAAATGGCCTATGACTCTTTACCTGACTTCTATCACACTTCATGGCTTGATGGGGCTGGCATTGACAATACTGCTGCCAGGCAGCAAGCTGGCACTGATGGGCTTGGGATCCCTGTTATT
>LFTC01000032.1:31844-32040 GCA_001512915.1 Clostridiales bacterium DTU083
ATTGTGCTGAGCATGGCATAACATCAAATATCCCCTAACACCTGGAATAAGGTTGTTAGGGGATTATATTCTAACTTTACTTATTGGATTGCATTGCTTAACATTTTATTTTTTTGATTTTTGTATTATTATTTAAATACTTAGTAGATGTTTAAATACATAAATGTCAGGAGGAATAATGATGGGCAAATATGGA
>LFTC01000043.1 GCA_001512915.1 Clostridiales bacterium DTU083
TTGTCCAGGTTAGCTCCCATAAAGGCCTGTGCTACAAACCTGGCAGCTGAACCATAACCGGGAGTATGGTCATTCACCATCAGGTCATTGTCGATGGTTTTGGGAATATGAACTGCACGCAATTCATAACCCGCACTCTTTGCATGCTCGCTTACGATGCGTACTGTGTCTGAAGAGTCGTTTCCGCCGATGTAGAAGAAATAGCGGATGTCATGAGCCCGCATAACTTCGAACATCTTTCTGCAGTACTCAGCATCGGGCTTATCCCTGGTGGATAAGAGAGCTGATGAAGGGGTTTTGGCCACCATCTCCAGATTATGCTCGGTTTCCTGTGTCAGATCCAGGAACTCTTCATTGATAATACCGGATACACCGTTTAAGGCACCATAAACCCGGGTTACCTGTGGGTATTTCCGCGCTTCCAGGACAGCTCCGACCAAAGATTGGTTGATAACTGCGGTTGGGCCGCCGCCTTGCGCTACAAGTACTTTACCTTCTAATTTCATTAGTTGCCCTCCTTATGTAAAAAAATAATATTTTTCGCGCTGATAACTTATTTGTCACCAAAACTCATATTATATTTTTTGACTGTAAAAGTCAAGGATGCGCCTTTTCCATTTCCATTTGGCTTTCATCATACGGCTGAATCAAGGATTTCAGCAAAGGGATATCCTGAACCGTATTATCCAGCCACAATTCTTCCTTTTCCCTGGGCAGAATCACCGGCATCCGGTCGTGTATAAGGGAAACCAAGGGATTTGGATTAATGGTGAGAATTGAAAAAGCAGTATAGCTTTCTCCTTCGTCGTTCTGAAAATCTTCATATATGCCGGCCAGCGAGAATATGGAAGACTGTTTCATCCGGAACTGGTATTTTGTTTTGTCTCTCCCTGCCCTGCTCCATTCAAAAAAGGCATTGGCAGGCACAATGCAGCGTTTCTGTTGGAAAGCCCGCCTGAACATGGGCTTGGAGTGGACAGTTTCGCCCCGTGAATTGATAATCAGCCCTTTCCTGTATGGCGAGGGAAAGCCCCATTTCATAGGCACCAGCTCCCGCTCGCCTGTATTGACTACAACCGGCACCTTGTGAGAAGGAAAAACTTCCATTGGCCAGGTATAGTTTCCCCATCCCTTCGTTATTCCATAATGCCGCAAAATTTCTTCAATATCTGAGTGAAGCATGTATCTTCCGCACATATTGAATTCACTCCCGTAATATCAAAAAACACAAAATCTGACATCTTTATAATAACACATTATCCAGGCATATCCAGCATTTGAGGCTTATTTTTTCATTAAACCTGCATATTTTTAAGATCTTTTTCAAAATAATAGAATCAGAAGCAAAAGGGAGGCATTAGCTATGACCAGGCTGATGAAACCGGATGATTTAAGGCGGCATATTAAGAATTTCCTGTCCGGCAACCGTTTTGGCTCATTGGGCACATGTATGAATAATGTGCCCCGCTCCAGCCCGGTGCAGTACTTTCTGGGAAAGGATCTGGACATTTACATATTATCCGCAGGCGGCACCAAGTTTCAGAATATAAGCCATAACCCCAATGTCTGCCTGCTGGTCAATACCGAGTATGTAAACTATACCCGCATAGAAGGGGTGCAGGTATTCGGCAGGGCAGTTACAAGCGAACAGGATAATAATCTGCTCCGCGAAGCACTTGAATACTGCCCCGACTGGCATGCCATAGACACATTGAATGAAGATATTAAGGCAATAAAAATCATTCCGGAGGAAATTATTTATTTAAATTCAAGGGAAACAGGGGATCGGACCAAACAAATCCTGAAACAGGAGCACATGAGCAAACGAAAAAGCCAGGCAAAGGAGGAATTAGTGCTCCATTAAAAGCCTGGCAAAAGCTTTTTCAAATCTTTCATTATCGGCCTGGGCCCGTCTGCGGGGACCCGAAGTCCTGCCCCCTGCCCGGCGCACCTTGGCACTGAGATGCCGTTCGAACAATAACCGGTCCAAGGTTTCTTCAGTATAAATAAACCCATTGGGATGAATGGCCTTGGCGCCTTTTGAGCAGGCCATGGCCGCAAGGCCGTAATCATGGGTTACAACTATATCACCTTGCTTTGCATTATTCACAAGAACAAAGTCTGCAGCATCCCGGCCTTTTCCGGTCACAACCACTTCTGCATAATCATCGTCGAAAATATGGCTGGTGTCAAAAAACAGAATTACCCTTACGCCATATTTTTTTGCTGTTCTTATAATTATATTTGTTACCGGGCATGCATCGGCATCCACCAATACTTTCCGATTCTCTCGCTTATCTTCCATAATAGAATTATTATACCCCGGCACACCTTGCCAAAGCAAAAAAAAGAACCTGAATAATCAGGTTCCTGAGTAGGAGTAAGAGTTATATAATGAGCTACCATTTGCTGCAAACACCCACTCCCCCCGGACCAAGATGTGAGCCGATGACAGGCCCGATTTCATCAATCTCGATCTCAATGCGGGGAAATTTCTCCTGCAGCTTGCGGTACAGCTGACGTGCATCATCATGTGATAAGATATGCAGCACTGTAATTGCAACTGCATTTTCCGGAACACTGTCTACCAAATACTCCATTGCCTTATTCTTTCCACGCACCTTTGCAACGGCAATCAGCTTGCCGTCTTTAAGGCCTATTATCGGCTTTACATTAAGCAAATTGCCGATTGTGGCCTGGGTCGCGGAAAGACGCCCGCCTCTTTTCAGGTATTCAAGCGTGCTGGCAGCCAAAACTACATTCATTTTCTTTTTTTCCCGTTCAATGGTTTCAACTATCTCTTCCCTGCTTTTTCCCTGCTTCGCCATATCATTGGCAATCATAACCAGCATTTTCAGATTTGACACAGTAGTTTCCGAATCAATAACAGAGATCTTGTCTGGCGCAGTCATATTGGCTGCTGCCATGGCGCTGTTGTATGTGCCGCTGAGTTTTTCAGATATCACTATGGTAACAATTTCCTTATTTTCTGTCAAAATTTCTTCATACACCTTGGCAAAGGCTTCAATAGGAGGCTGGGAGGTGGTTGGAAAATCTTTGGATGTCTGCAGTTTGCGGTAAAAATCTTCAAATTCGCCTGGAAAGCCTTCATCCTTCGTTTCACCTGAAAATGTAACGGATAAAGGTACAATCTTAATATCATTCTCTTCAGCATATTCCTTGGTAAAATAAGCGGTACTGTCAGTCACAATCTGTACTTTAGCCATGATTCCATCCCTCTCCATCCAATATTTNNACTTATAATACCAGGTACTAATTCCAAAATCAATATATTTTATGAAAAGTTTTAAAAAAAAAGAGCAGCCGGTTTACCCGCTGCCCCATAAATTTCAGTTTTTGTTTAGCTGTTCTTAGTTTTCTGTAATTCTTTCCAGTCTTATACCTGTCATATGATCGTTTATATTGACCTTTTCAAAGGAGTCGTCTTCTGTTCTGATAATTTCAACTGCCAGAGTTTCCGTTTTAATATAGTCTTCAAATTCGTCCACGGCCTTGGAAACCGCCTCATTGGCATCAAGGAAGATACGAATATTGTCGGTCACTTCATAGTCATTGTTTTTCCGCATCTGCTGAACCTTTGATACCAGCTCCCTGGCCAGCCCTTCATCTATCAATTCCTGGGTAAGGGTGGTATCCAGGATTACAAACAGGTTGTTTTCCGTGGCCACATTGAAGCCTTCCTTGGCAGTGATGGTAATCAGCACATTCTCCTTGTTTATTTCATAAGCTTCCCCGTCCAGATCAAGGGTTAAAGTTTCACCGTTTTCCAGTCTCATTGCTGTATCAGCTGCATCCAGCCCTGCCAAGGCTTTAGCAAATACCTTGACCTTAGGTCCCAGTACCGGACCGACCAGCTTAAAGTTGGGTTTAAGCTGGAAGTTCATGAACTGATGCAATTGATTGGTGAACACAACCTCTTTTACATTCAGCTCTTCCTTAATCAAGGGAACCAGGTGGGATATCATTTCCTCATATTTTCCGTCTACCAGCACCTTGCTGATGGGCTGGCGCACCTTAATGCGGGCCGACTCCCTGGATGCGCGGCCAAGGGTAACCAGGTCCCTCACCAGATCCATGGTCTCCTCCAGGTCCGGATCAATGAGCTCATGGTTGGCGGTAGGATAATAGCTTAGATGCACGGAAAGCTCACCGGTGAGTTTGCGGTAGATTTCTTCCGACAAGAAGGGCGCAAAGGGCGCAAACATCTGGGCAAACTCTACCAGGATCTCGTAGGTGGTGTTGTAGACCGCTTTTTTGTCATCCGTCAGCTCTGAAGCCCAGAATCTTCTCCTGGAACGGCGGATGTACCAGTTGGACAAATCTTCATTTACAAAATCCTGCATCCTGCGGATGGCCCGGGTCAGATCATAAGCCTCAAGCTCTTCTTCCACTGCAGCCTTCAGACTGTTGAACTTGGACAGGATCCAGCGGTCCAGCTCACTTCTCTTCTCATAGGGTACGAAAAACTCTCTTGGATCTATACTGTCGGTATTGGCATACAGAGTAAAGAAGTGGTAAACATTCTTTACCGTGCCGAAGAACTTGCTCTGCACTTCCCTGAGGCCCTCTATGTCAAAACGGGTGGGAGTCCAGGGCGGAGATACATAGAGCAGGTACCAGCGCAGGGTGTCTGCACCGTATTTGTCAAACATCTCAAAGGGATCAACCGTATTGCCCCTGGACTTGGACATCTTCTGCCCGTCCTTGTCCAGTATCAGGTCATTTACCAGCACCGACTTATAGGGTGATTTGCCGGTAACAAAGGTTGATATTGCTATCAGTGAATAGAACCAGCCCCTGGTCTGGTCAATGCCCTCACAGATAAAGTCCGCCGGGAAAAGCTCCTCGAAAAACCTTTCTTTATTCTCAAAGGGATAATGATGCTGGGCAAAGGGCATGGAGCCACTGTCAAACCAGCAGTCGATAACATCCTTAACCCTGGTCATGGTGCCGCCGCACTTGTCACACCTTAAGTTAACTTCATCCACATAAGGCCTGTGAAGATCGATGTCTTCATCCACGCTTTCAACGGCCCGTTCCACCAGTTCCTTGCGGGAACCGACGCTGTCGATATGGCCGCAGTCGCAGCGCCAGATATTAAGAGGCGTTCCCCAGTAACGGGAACGGGAAATTGCCCAGTCGTTCAGGTTTTCCAGCCAGTTGCCGAAGCGTTTCTCCCCTACAAAGGGCGGATACCAGTCGACGCTGTTGTTGTTTTCAATCAGCTTGTCCTTCAGCCTGGTCATGGCAATATACCAGCTGGGATGGGCATAGTAGAGCAAGGGAGTTCGGCATCTCCAGCAATGGGGATAATTATGGGCTATTTTCTCCTTCTTAAACAGCTTGCCCTTTTCCGCCAGCCACTTGATGATTTCCGGATCGGCATCCATAACGAACATACCTTTCCAGGGAGTGGCCGTATAGCGTCCTGTTTCATCCACCGGCTGCAGTACCGGCAGATCATATTTGACGCCGGTCTGATAGTCATCCTCACCAAAGGCGGGGGCAGTGTGTACAATGCCCGTGCCGTCTTCAGTTGTGACATAATCAGCCGTTGTGACATAAAAGGCCTTTTTATCAGCCTCTACAAAGGGCATGAGCTGCTCGTATTCAATATATTCCAGGTCCTTGCCCTTAAGCTCCTCCAGCACCTCAAAGTCTTCGCCCAGAACCTTTGAAGATAAGGTTTTCTCAACATAATATACTGTATCCAGGTATTTGACTTTAAGGTAAGTTTCCTCCGGGTGCACTGTCAAAGCCACGTTGGAGGCAAGTGTCCAGGGAGTGGTGGTCCATACCAGGAAGTACTCATCTTTATCCTTGCGTTTGAATTTAACGGTAACCGTGGTGGTTTTTATCTCCCTGTACCCCTGGGCCACCTCATGGGAGGCCAGGCCGGTGCCGCAGCGGGGGCAGTAAGGAAGAATTTTGTGGCCTTCGTATATCATGCCTTCCTTGAAAAAGCGGTCAAGAATCCACCAAACGGTTTCTATATAATCATTGTCCAGGGTTATGTATGGATTGTCCATATCAATTTCATAACCCATGCGCTTGGTCATTTCCCGCCATTCTCTTTCATATTTGAACACCGATTCACGGCATTTCCGGTTAAACTCAGCTATGCCGTATTCCTCAATCTGCTGCTTGCTTTCAAGGCCCAGGGTTTTTTCCACTTCGATTTCCACGGGCAGGCCGTGGGTATCCCATCCGGCTTTCCGCTTAACCTGGTAACCCTTCATTGTCTTATAACGGCATACGGAATCCTTCAGTGTCCTGGAAATTACATGATGAATTCCCGGATGACCGTTGGCAGTAGGAGGCCCTTCATAAAAAATGAAGGGTTTGCTTCCTTCTCTTGTTTCAATGCATTTATCCAAAATATCAATTTCTTCCCAGAACTTGGATATCTGCTGCTCGTTCTCGCTGACGGGCAGATCGGATAAAGGCTCAAATTTTCCCATTATTCCATCCCTTCCTAAAGTAGTCTTTAAATCCATATAATTAAAAATCCCTTGGCAGAAGCCAAGGGACGAATTTCTTCGCGGTACCACCCAAGTTATAAGGCTTTGAATTAAGCCCTATCACTCGACAATTATAACGCTGTTAAAGCGGAAGAACCTAGTGCATTTGCCCTTAAAAGACAAACACATTCAGCTCCCGGCTCCGAGGTGATCTTCACTTCAGGATTTCATCACTGCGCTCCCACCGAATGCGCTGTGTCTCTGGAATGTCCTCCTGAGCTACTCTCCTCTTCATCGCCTTTTCATATTCAGTTTGCAATTTATAATACATGGTAATATAATATTTGTCAAGAGTCTGCCCATTAGGAGTGATTCCATTGAAATGGATTAACAAGCTGGAAAGAAAATACAGGCGTTATGCCATAAGCAACCTGATGACCTATATAATTGCCTTGAATGCGGCTGTTTATGTCATAAACCTTCTCATACCCCAGAGCAACCTCTATGCCAAGCTGGCCCTTAACCCGGCCATGATCCTCCGGGGTGAAATCTGGCGGCTGATAACCTTTCTGTTTCTTCCTCCCAGCTCCTCACCTATTTTTATAGTATTTGTCCTTTATTTTTACTATCTGGTGGGCAGCAACCTGGAGTATCAGTGGGGCAGTTTCCGCTTTAACATATATTATTTAATCGGCGTTTTAAGTACCATAGCTGCATCTTTCATCAGCTATGCCATTACCGGTTTCGGCTTAGTCAGCCCTGAGCATCTGAACCTGTCGCTTTTTCTGGCTTTTGCCCATCTGTTCCCCTATTTTGAAGTACTGCTTTTCTTTTTCATTCCCATCAAGGTTAAATATCTGGCATGGTTCAACTGGGCTTTTATAGTGTTTGCCCTCATATTCAGACCGCTGCCCATGAAGCTGGCAGCCATCGCTTCGGTAGTAAACTATTTCATTTTCTTCGGTTCGGATCTTATCACTACCATTAAACTGCGCATTCAGACCTACAAAAAGCGCAAACGCTTCAGGGAAGCTTTTAAAAACGACCGCAGAAGACATTAATACAAGCATATTAAGCTTTATCAGAACATCATCAGGCTTACGGCCATTAGGATCATACCTGAAACCAGGCCGTATATGCTGAGGTGGTGTTCTCCATATTCACGGGCAGTGGGAAGCAATTGGTCAAAGGATATAAACACCATAATGCCGCCTATAGCCGCAAAGATGATGCCGAACATGATGTCTGTCATGAATCGTGACAGGATCAGGTAACCTATTACAGCACCGGCCGGCTCAGACATGCCTGATAGGAAAGAGTACAGGAAAGCTTTTCTCCGGCTGCCGGTGGCATAGTATACAGGTATGGAAACGGCAATTCCTTCCGGAATATTATGGATGGCAATGGCTACGGCTATGCTGATTCCCAGGCTGGGGTCACGCATGGCGGATACAAAGGTTGCAAATCCTTCCGGAAAGTTATGAATGGCTACGGCCAATGCGGTAAACAAGCCTGCCCTGAGCAGCTTGCTTTTTTCTGCTGCTTTGCCGGCCGGAGTCAGCGCAGCTGTTCCGCCTTCCACCGTAAAGCTGCTTGCAGTTAAATGATCAGGAAGGTTCTCCGGCGGGGAATCCTCTGTTATCTGTTCCACCTTTTTGGTTTCGTGAGGGTTTTCATAGTCAGGTACCAGATTGTCTATCAAGGCAATTATAAACATACCGGCAAAAAAGGATACTATGGTGACCCAGGAACCTGCTTTTTCCCCCAGCTCAGCAGTCAGGGTGTTCCTGGCTTCCATAAAGATTTCCACGAATGAGATGTATACCATCACACCTGCAGAGAATCCAAGGGCAACGGACAAAAATTTGGTATTAGTTCTTTTAGCAAAGAAAGCTATGGCTCCCCCGATTCCGGTTGCCAGACCAGCCAGCAGGGTTAAAAGCATGGCAAGTAAAAAGTTTTCGTTCATTTTATCCCCCCTTGTTTCATCTCATATCACGAAAATTTCTCTGTCTTTTTACCCTTCCGTGAAACCATAAAGACATAGTCAAGTCAGCTCTTATAGTTTTCTTATTTTATAACCGTATCAATCTGCCCGCCTCCCAGGCATTCCTCACCCTGGTAGAATACAACATACTGGCCGGGCGTAATTGCTCTCTGAGGCTGATCGAACCATACCCCGCAGCTGCCATCTCCGGTAATCTCCACCTTCACGCCCTGATCCGGCTGGCGGTAACGGAACTTGGCCTTGCAGGAAAACTCATCTGCCGGAGGCCGGCCGGCAATCCAGTTGACATTTTCAGCAGTCAGGCCTTTGGAGTAAAGGGCCGGATGCCTCTCTCCCTGCACTGCATACAGGATATTGTTCTCCAGGTCCTTTTCAGCCACAAACCAAGGCTCGCCGGTGCCATAGCCGCCCCCGATGCCCAGGCCCTTCCTCTGGCCTAAGGTATAATACATAAGGCCGTCGTGTTTTCCCAGAACCAGTCCGGGCTTATCCAGGCTCCTGATTTCGCCGGGCTGGGCAGGCAGGTATTTGCTTAAAAACTCCTTGAAGTTTCTCTCGCCGATAAAGCATATACCGGTGCTGTCCTTACGGTGGGCAGTTTTAAGCCCTGCTTCTTCAGCAATCCGGCGCACTTGGCGCTTTTCCAGATGGCCTACCGGGAAAACAGCTTTTGCCAGCTGCTCCTGATTCAGTGCACACAGGAAATAAGACTGGTCCTTGCCCCGGTCCACACCCTTAAGGAGACGGGTTACTCCGTTTTCCCTTTCAAGACGGGCGTAATGGCCGGTGGCCAGGCAGTCGGCACCTATTTGCATGGCATAATCCAGAAACATCCTGAATTTTATTTCCTTGTTGCAAAGCACATCCGGATTGGGCGTCCTGCCCTTCTTGTATTCATCCAGAAAGTAGGTGAACACCCGGTCCCAGTATTCCTTTACGAAATTTACCGAATAATAGGGTATATCCAGCTGGTTGCATACCCGCACTGCCTCTTCATAATCCTCAGTGGCTGTGCAGACTCCGTCCTCATCGGTTTCTTCCCAGTTTTTCATAAAAACTCCGATTACATTATATCCCTGCTCCTTAAGAAGCAGGGCTGCAACGGAGGAATCCACTCCTCCGGACATTCCCACAACTACATTTACAGCCATAAAATTTTCAGCCTTTCTTAACTTCAGTATAGTCAGCTCCACTCCCTATTTTTCCAGATACTTGAGCTTTCGTCAAGTGCATACATTTTGTGCTCCGGCAAATAATGGTTTAAAGCCGGGAAAAATATTATTGAAAATATTTATCATTTAATAATAATTATTATTTATTTATTCTGTCAAGTATGTTATACTGTCTTAAGGCTTGCTGGCACGAATAAATTCATTACGGAGGGATTATTCATTGGCAAGGAGAACAGGCCCGCGATTTAAGGTCGCAAGGCATCTGGGTGAAAATGTTTACGGACACCCAAAGGCTCTGAAAAGAGGAGTAAAAGAACACAGAAAGCTGTCGGAGTATGGGCGCCAGCTTTTGGAAAAACAAAAATTAAAGGAATACTACGGCGTACTGGAAAAGCAGATGAAACGCTATGTGGAAAAAGCCTTCCGGTCCAAAGGCAACGCCGGCGATATTCTGGTGGAAACACTGGAATGCCGGCTGGATAATATGGTATACCGGCTGGGATTTGCCTCTACTTTAAGGCAGGCCCGCCAGATGGTAGTTCACGGACATATACTATTAAACGGCCAGAAGGCAGACCGGCCTTCCATGGAGGTCAGACCCGGCGATGTAATTTCCCTGAAGGAAAAATCTCATAAGGTGGAAATGTTCAGGGATAATTTTCTGTCCCATACTCTGAATGTGCCTTACCTGGAAAAGGACGAAGACAGCTTTTCAGGCACCTTGGTGAGAAAACCCATGAGGGAAGAGATACCTGTGAATGTAAGGGATTCCCTTGTAGTAGAATTCTATTCCAGAAGTTAAAAAGGGCGAAACGGTATGTTTTCGCCCTTTTCCTTTTTAAATGTTCTTAATCAACAGCAGCTGCTATTTCCTTTCCAAATTCCACACATCTGGCTATGCTGGCCGGATCCGGGTTCCACAGGGTACGGAGCCCGTCGTTTATAAGGGTCATGCCGCATTCTCCAAGAAGACCGGTAATCATCTTGACCGACTCGCCGCTCCAGCCGTAGCAGCCAAAGGCAGCAGCTTTTTTGTTTTTAAACTCCAGACCTCTGATTTCTTCCAGAATTGCCGCAATGGAAGTAAGTATGCCCCTGTTTATGGTTGGAGAGCCTACCACTATTGCCTTGGATTTGAACACCTCAGTTATCACGTCATTTTTATCGGTACGGCCTGTATTGTACAGCTTAACCGTCATTTCAGGCTTTGCTTCCCTGATGCCGGCGGCTATGGCTTCAGCCATCCGCCTGGTTCCGTTCCACATGGTATCATAGATCAGGGTTATCTGATCTTCCTGGTAGTCATCCGCCCATTCCATATACTGTTCCACAATCTGAAGGGGGTTATCCCGCCATATGATGCCGTGGCTGGTGCAGATCATGGACAGGGGCAGATTCAGGCTTACGAATTCTTCGATTTTCTTTCTCACAAAACTGCTGAAGGGAGTCAGTATATTGGCATAATATTTAATCGACTCCTGGTACAATTCTGCCTGATCCACTTCATCATTAAAGAAGAATTCCGTTGCATAATGCTGGCCGAAGGCATCATTACTGAAGAGAATATTCTCTCCGGTCAGGTAGCAGAACATGGAATCAGGCCAGTGCAGCATCCTGGCTTCGATGAATATAAGCTCTTTTTTGCCCAGGCTTAATCGGTCGCCGGTTTTTACCTCAACAAAGTTCCAGTCCTGATGATAATGACCTTTGATTGACCTTGCACCGTTCCTGGTGCAGTATATGGGAGTTTCCGGTATTTCACGCATAAGTTCCGGCAGGGCTCCGCTGTGATCTATCTCTCCGTGGTTGATAATTATGTAGTCTATTTCTTTAAGATCGATTTCCTTTTTCAGATTTTCTACAAATTCCTCTGCAAAGGGCTGCCATACCGTGTCAATAAGGGCCACCTTTTCATCCCGAACCAGATAGGAGTTGTAGGAAGATCCCCGGTGGGTGGAATATTCCATGCCGTGGAAATCCCTTAGTTCCCAGTCTTTCTTGCCGACCCAGGTAACGCTGTCGGTTATCCTTATACTCATACCCATCCTCCTTCTTATTTAAGTTTGCTTATGTTTATCAAATAAATACCCCATATTTAATCCAGTAATGCAATTTTTTTGAAGCATGTTTGATTTGCCTCCGGCTGGGTAAATTATAAGTACGGAAATAGTATTGTTTTGAATGCTGTTGCCCAGAAAAAGTTTAAAGGAGGTTGGAACGTGGAGAAGAATATTAAAGGAACCAGAAATAAAAGAGAGCCTATTGAAAAACATGATACTGCTGCTTGGGCAAATATTGCCTGCACAAAGCCAGTAACCCGTGTCCACCTGCCCAGTGAAGAAGAAGTAGAGAATGCAAAAGAATATGTTGAAATCAATCAGAAATAAATGATGCAAAAATAAATGCTGCTGTAAACCATAAAGGTTTACAGCAGCTTTTTTGTGCTTATTCCTCTGAATAGTCCATGCCGGCCATTCTCTTGTAATTGGCATACCTTTCCTTGGCATGCTCTTCAGCCTGCTTGAACATCTCTTCCGCAATTTCCGGGAAGGTATTTTTCAGTGAAGTATAGCGTACCTCGGAGTTGATGAATTTCTGGAAGTCCTCCTTGGGTTCCTTGGAATCCAGCTGGAAGGGATTCTTGCCTTGTTCCTTAAGCTCGGGATTGTATCTGTACAGGTGCCAGTACCCGGCTTCTACGGCAAATTTCTCCTGATTCATGCTGGTGCCCATGCCGGTGCGGATTCCGTGGTTAATGCAGGGCGAGTAAGCTATGATCAGGGAAGGTCCGTTGTACTTCTCAGCTTCACTGATTGCCCGGATGGTATGGTTCATGTTGGCACCCATGGCAATCTGGGCTACATATACATAACCATAAGTCATAGCCATGGCACCCAGGTCTTTCTTCCTGATCTTCTTGCCGGCAGCTGCAAATTTAGCAACAGCAGCGGTTGGCGTAGACTTGGAGGACTGGCCGCCGGTATTGGAGTATACTTCCGTATCCAGTACCAGTATGTTGACATCCTCACCGGAAGCCAATACATGATCCAGGCCGCCGTATCCGATGTCGTAGGCCCATCCGTCGCCGCCGATGATCCACTGGGACGGCTTGATCAGGTAATCCTGTTTCTCCAGAATTTCCGCAATGATCGGATTGTTCTTGTCTGCATCCTTTTCGATTGCATCCAGCACTGCCCTGGAAGCTTCCCTGCTCTTTTCGCCGTCATGGAAGACATCCAGCCAGCCCTGGAAGGCATCCTTGATGTTCTGGCTGAAATCACCGGAGTCAAGCGCCTGCTTCATCAGTTCTGCAATTCTCTCACGCATCTGCCTGACGCCCAGAACCATGCCGAAGCCGAATTCAGCGTTATCCTCAAACAAGGAGTTTGCCCAGGCCGGACCCTTGCCTTCCCTGTTCACGGTGTAGGGAATTGAAGGTGCGCTGGCTCCGTAAATTGAGGAACAGCCGGTGGCATTGGCTATCATCATTCTGTCGCCAAACATCTGGGTGATAAGTTTAATGTATGGTGTCTCACCGCATCCGGGGCATGCGCCGTGGAATTCAAACAGGGGTGTCACAAACTGGCTGCCCTTCAGGGTGTTCTTGGCCATTATGCCTTCCTTATCGGTAATGGTGGTGGCGAATTCCGCATTTTCATGCTGCAGCTGAATCTGCTCTTCGGCATCCTTCATGATAAGTGCCTTTCCGGGAGCAGGGCAGATATCGGCACAGTTGCCGCAGCCGGTGCAATCCAAGGGGCTTACCTGTATGCGGTATTGCAGCCCGTCCATGCCTCTGCCGACGGCCTTCTTGGTCTCAAAGGTTTCAGGTGCTTTAGCAAGCTCTTCCTCATCCAGCAGATAAGGCCTGATTACTGCATGGGGGCATACCAGTGAGCACTGGTTACACTGGATACATTTATCAATCTGCCATTCAGGCACGTTTACGGCAATGCCGCGTTTTTCATACTTGGTGGTTCCCATGGGGAAGGTGCCGTCTTCCATATCGGCCTCTACAAATACGCTTACGGGCAGCTCGTCTCCTTCCATTCTTTCCATGGGCCGCTGAATCTTGCTGACAAATTCAGGCACGTCTTCAACCGGAACAGGTTCTTCTTCAGCATTGGCCCATTCTGCAGGCACATCCACCTTGACCAGGGCCTCGAGGCCTGCATCCACAGCCTTGTAGTTCATTTCAACAACTCTCTGGCCCTTTCTTCCGTAGGACTCAACTATGGATTCCTTCAGGTACTTAACCGCATCATCAATGGGAATTACATTGGCCAGCTTGAAGAAGGCAGCCTGCATTATCATGTTGATGCGGTTGCCCAGGCCTATTTCGCCTGCAATCTTGATAGCGTCTATGATGTAGAAGTTGAGTTTCTTCTCGGCAATTACCTTCTTAACATGTGCAGGAAGCTTTTCATCCAGCTCTTCCACGGTCCAGGGGCAGTTGAGCACAAAAGTGCCGCCTTCCTTGATTCCTTTCAGAACATCGGTCTTGTTCAGGAAGGAACGGTTATGGCAGGCAATATAGTCTGCGTCATAAACCAGGTAAGTGGACTTAATGGGCTTCTTGCCAAAGCGCAGGTGGGAAACCGTTGTTCCGCCTGATTTCTTACTGTCATAGGAGAAGTAGCCCTGTGCATACAGATCGGTATTGTCGCCGATAATCTTGATGGCGGCTTTGTTGGCACCAACAGTACCGTCGGAACCCAGACCCCAGAACTTGCAGGAGATGGTTCCTTCAGGAGTGGTGTCAACTACTTCAGACTCCGGCAGCGATGTATGGGTCACATCATCCACAATGCCGATGGTGAAGCGGTCCTTGGGCTCATCGCTCTGCAGGTTGCGGTATACGGCAATAATCTGGGAAGGTGTAGTATCCTTGGAACCCAGCCCGTAGCGTCCGCCGACGATGAGAGGCTTCTTCTCGTGGTTGTAGAATACATGAACAACATCCTGATAGAGAGGTTCGCCTAAGGAACCGGGCTCCTTGGTTCTGTCAAGCACAGCAATTTTCTTGACTGTAGCAGGCAGAACCTTCAGGAAATGCTCAGCTGAGAAGGGTCTGTACAGGCGTACACGGATAGCGCCTACCTTTTCACCCTTGCTCATCAGGTAATCTATGGTTTCATCAATGGTTTCGCAAACCGAACCCATTGCAACGATTACATATTCAGCCTCAGGATGGCCGTAGTAATCAAAGAGATTGTATGTTCTGCCGGTTATTCTGGAAATCTCCTTCATGTACTGGGAAACTATTTCCGGCACAGCTTCAAAGTACTTGTTTGCAGCTTCCCTTCCCTGGAAGTAGATATCAGGGTTCTGAGCACTTCCCCTTACTACCGGATGGTTGGGATTAAGGGCTCTTTCACGGAAAGCCTTGATGGCATCATAATCTACCAGAGGTTTAACATCCTCATAATCGATTACTTCGATCTTCTGAACCTCGTGGGAGGTGCGGAAGCCGTCGAAAAAGTGCAGGAAGGGAACTCTGGACTTGATAGCAGACAGATGTGCCACAGCTGCCAGATCCATTACTTCCTGAACGCCTGCTGATGCCAGCAGCGCAAAACCTGTCTGACGGCAGGCCATAACGTCCTGGTGATCGCCAAATATTGAAAGAGCATGTGCAGCAATTGCTCTTGCGCTTACGTGAAATACTGCAGGAAGCAATTCACCAGCAATTTTATACATATTGGGGATCATGAGCAGAAGACCCTGAGACGCTGTATATGTAGTTGTCAGGGCACCTGCGGTCAAGGAACCGTGAACCGTTCCCGCTGCACCTGCTTCGGACTGCATCTCAACAACCTTGACTTCCTGTCCGAAAATATTCTTTTGTCCATGGGCAGACCATTCATCCACCGCTTCTGCCATTGGAGAAGACGGGGTTATGGGATAAATGGCGGCAACATCGGTAAAGGCATAAGACATATAGGCCGCTGCCTGGTTGCCATCCATGGTCTTAACATGTTTCGCCATTGCGATTCCTCCTCTTTTTATAACCTTAGTGTTAATTTGACCTGTTAACTGCGAATCATGCATATGTCATGCAAAATGAAGCCTCTAAAAGGATCTGACAATATTCTATCATTTTTTGTACCATATGTATAGTCATAATTATTGATACAGCCCTGTCAATTAAATTATTCTTCGGGTTTGGGCTCTATAGTATAGATAAAGCCTTCATTATTCCTGTCTTCAATTGATTTGATTCTAAGCTCCCCGCCATATCCGGCTATAATAAAAAATCTGGAACCTTCCAGTATGTCAAATCCTTCAGTCCATCCACGGTTGGAATAGTAATATCCTCTGATGTTTTTGAACATCTCATCATGAAGTTCCATGTATATATCGTACACAATATCATCCGGATATATATCCTCATGAAGAATATACTCCTCTGTTTCCTGAGGCACTCCAAACAATTCCGTTGATACCCATTCGTCAGGTATTTCTTTGTCTGCTTTTTCATTGTCATCTTCCGGCCCCCGGCTTTCAGCGGTTTCTTCAGCCGGCTCATTGATATTGCTTTGGCTGTCGGCATTGGAGTTGCCATTATCATTCATTTCTCCCTGGCTGCACCCTAAAAGCGAAACAGCCAGCATAATGATTACTGCAAACAGACAAAAAAATCTTTTCATAAATGAATCCCTCTTATAATTACTGCATATTTAATTCGATGTCTTGGCAATCTAAATAGAATCGGCCGAATTTAACAAAGAGACTTATTGAAAATTATTATCAATTATTTTTCTTTATGTGTTTAAGATAAATAATCCTGGTTATATATATATTGCTCGGTCCAAGGAGCTGAATTTGATAACCGTTCTCAGTCCATGTGAAGTTGGTTTCTCATGGAGCCCCCTTATTCATACCTGTTAGCTTGCATTTTTAGTCCTCCGCCAATACGGAGGACATTTTTTTGCAAGAATATAATTGTGTAAATAAATGAAAAATTATGACTATTTGGTATAATGGTTTTGTACAGCTTAATCAGATAGAAGGGAAGGGATAAAATGAAAAGAATTTGTTTCATCGGTCTGGGAATCATGGGCAAACCTATGGCAATCAATCTTATAAAAGCAGGCTACTCACTCCAGGTATACGACAGAAATCCGCCCAAAGTAGAGGCCGTGGCCTCCGCCGGTGCAAGAGGCTGTTCCTCCATTAAGGAAGCCGTTGAAGGCTGCGACTACATAATAACCATGCTTCCCAACTCTCCCCATGTAAAAAGCGTAGTTTTAGGAGAAGACGGCGTTGCCGAGAACGCAAAAAAAGGTGCCCTTCTTATCGATATGAGTTCCATTGCCCCAAGCGCTTCCAGGGAGATTCATGACGAGCTCAAAAAAAGAGGCATCCGCATGCTTGATGCCCCTGTATCAGGCGGCGAGCCCAAAGCCATTGACGGCACCCTGGCCATTATGGCCGGCGGCGATGAAAAGGATTTTGAAGAGGCCAGGGAGCTGTTTGATGTATTGGGCAGCTCAGCCGTGCTGGTAGGGCCTGTTGGCAGCGGCAACACATGTAAGCTGGCCAACCAGATCATTGTAGCATTGAACATAGCAGCGGTCAGTGAAGGCCTGATGCTGGCCCGGCGGGCAGGCGCAGATGTGGAGAAGGTGTTTATGGCCATCAGAAACGGCCTGGCCGGCAGCACGGTTATGAACGCAAAAGTACCCATGATTCTGGAAGGCAATTTTAAGCCCGGCTTCAGAATAGACCTGCATATCAAGGATCTGGCAAACGCGCTGGATACCGGCCTTAATACAAATACTCCCCTGCCCCTAACCGCTGAGGTAATGCAGATGATGCAGGTGCTTAAGATTGACGGAGAAGAAAAAAGCGATCACAGCGCCCTGATGAAATATTATGAAAAACTGACCGGAACCAGGGTGCGCAAAGAATAGGCAGTGCTGATACAGCACTGCCATTTATATATCAACATTTCATTAAGATAGCAGAATCAGAATCAAAGGAATGGTGAGAATTGAGAAAATAGTAGTGATGCTGATAAACCTTGAAGCCAGGAGGGCATCACCGCCGTATTTTTCAGCCATTATGGCTGTATTAACAGCAGCCGGCATGGCGGTAATAATAACGCATATCTGCATTACTTCTTTGGGCAGGGGCAGCAGGCTCAAAAGCCCGTATACCAGCAAGGGCATTACAACCAGCCTCATGGCGCTGCCCAGATACAGTTCCCTGCCCTTGAATATATCCCGCAGGGGTACTTCTGCCAGCAGGGCCCCTATTATCAGCATGGACAGGGGCGATGTTATGGAACCGGTCAATGCTGCAGCTTCAAACACAGGCCTGGGCAGTTGAATTCTGAGCAGAAACAGCAGCATGCCGACCGCTACCGATAGAATTATGGGATGGGTCAGAACCTTTTTTACTGCATTTTCATCCTTTTTTCCCGAAAAAATCCTCATGCCGTAGTACAGGGCAAATACGTTATATGGTATTACGTACAAAGCGCCGTAGAATACTCCCCTGCTGCCAAAAATGCTGTAGAGAACGGGAAAGCCCATAAAACCGCTGTTGGAAAATATACTTATGAACTTAAGCACACTGCGCACCTTTTCTTCATACCGGCGGTACAAAAACTTTACAAGCAGCATGGAAAACAGATGAATAAATACAGATATGACAATGATCAGCAGGGCATTTAACAGCATCTCCGTGGACAGATCAAAATCAAAAGAGGTAATGATCAGCAGGGGCTGAGTTACCTGCAGCAGCAGATCAGACAGCTTGCCTGTCATGCCCTCGCTAATTATATTCCGCTTTCTGGCAAAAAAACCTACAAGCAAAACGAGAAATAGAATAATTACCTGTTCAATTACCACATTAATCTGCATATTATGCACATAACCTCAATTTCCTTAAAGTAAAAGCAAGCCCTATTATATCACATGAATTAAAAAACGGCCGGTATTTTTTATCTTAAAAATAATGCAGGGAGCAGGAACAAAATCAAGGAAACATTTATTAAAAGGAAGTTTTGTATGGCAACCGGAAAGGTATCCCGTTTGCTCTGAAGTTTTAAAAACCTGGATACATTGTTCCTTACGGGAAATATGGTAAACAAGGCCGGAATGGTGGTAACCGGCAGTATGTTCAGAACCAGCAGCAGCAATATGTCAAGATAAGATGCATAATAAATTACCTGGAAGAGGGCAAGCGCCTTTTCCCTGCCTATGTACAGGGGCAGGGTGTAGCGGCGGTTTTCCCAGTCATCTTCCATGTCGCAGATATTGTTGGCAAGCATGATATTGGAAATGCCCATAAAGGCAGGAAAGGACACAAGGAAGAGCACTAATATCTCTTTTACATTAAAATTAAGGTTCAGCATCCAGTTTCTAAATATAAGCTCAACCAGAGCCCCTTCGTTAAGATGTATGTATACCGACAAAAAGAGAATTACAAAGCCCATGAAAAAGCCGGAGAAAACCTCCCCCAAGGGCATGCGGGAGATGGGTACAGGCCCGAAGGTGTACAGGATGCCAACGGAAAAAGAAATTATTCCTAGAATTAAGACCACTGGAGAGGTGTTTAAAAAGAGCAGAATGCCAAAGCCAACCGCCAGAATCAGCAGGATAACTATGACCGTAAGAACGGAAAACTCCGATAAATTGTCCCGGACAATGGCGTTATGCTCCTCATAGCCGAAACCTTCGGTTTTTCTTGCTTTTTTATAGTCCAGATAATTGTTTATGGCTGTGGTTGCCATATCAAAGCACAGAAGGGATACCAGCATCAGAAGAAAATTGACCCAATTGAACTTTTGATAGCGGTAAAGTACAAAAACCGTGCCCAACAGAAAGGGCGTCATGCTGGCCGCCTTGGTTTTGATTTCCACCAGCTTAAGAAAACTTTTCAATCCCATATGCTAAAACCTCACATCACAAATAAATAATGCTGATAAATTGTGCTTATTCATGCTGATATTTTACCAGAAACTACGAATTTTTAACAGGCAGCCGGCCAAAAATGCAGAAAAGAGCGTTTGGCAAACGCCCTTTTCTGCATATATAATAACCAGGAGGTGTTAATTGCCATATATGCCGTAGGTTTTGGCTTCCTCTATCATTACCTGGGCATTGCGGAAATCGGCATTGGCCGGATACTCACACCCGGTTGCCAGGATAAAGCCGCCGCCTTTCTTATATACATCCATCTGGGCCCGGCATTCTGCCTGCACTTCTTCTTCCGTGGCATGAATAATCCAGGTAGGATCCACATGGCCGATAAGGGTGGTTACATGGCCGTATTTTTCCTTAAGTTCCTCCCTGGTCCGGCAGTCATCCGGCAGATGCAGGAATGAAATGGCCTCAGGCTGCATGGTTTCAATCTGAACATCAAAATAAATGCCGTTGCCGCAGTTGTGAATCATGACCATGCAGTTCTGATCATGTATATGCCGTGCCAGATCCTGCACGTATATGCCTTCAAATTCCTTCCACATCTGCTTGCTCATGATGGACTGGCTGGCAAACAAGGTATCCAGCATAATGGCATGAACGCCTGTTTCAATAAGCCCGCTGCAGTATTCCTTTAAAGTTTCCGTAATAGCTGCTACTGCACCTTTTACAGCGTCCGGATCGTCCAGGATGTCCATAAAGATATTGGCCTGGCCCCGCATCATGCTCAGAATTCCCAAGGGTCCGAAAACAAAGGCTACTATGGGATACTCCCTGCCATTTGCCTTAACCAGTTTATCACAAAGCTTTACATGCTCAGTCATCCTTTTGCCCCTTCTGTAATCGATGGGCTCTACCTTCCTGTAATCTTCTATGCTTTTCAGCATAAAATTGCTGAAATTGG
This sequence comes from Clostridiales bacterium DTU083, assembly GCA_001512915.1. GTDB lineage: Bacteria > Bacillota > Clostridia > Caldicoprobacterales > DTU083 > DTU083. The sequence goes on from LFTC01000043.1 coordinate 20,499, forward strand.
GATGAGCAGCCTCATTTTCCGGATATACCAGTTCCTGCCCGAAGTCTGCCGCTTCCACCGACAGGTCGGTCAGGGTGACTATAGCATCCAAGTCAAATTTCTCGGTTACCTTGCAGTAGGCTTCCGCTGTTATATCGGCATTTAAAGCCCAGTCCTTATAGCTGGCATTTACGAGTTTCCTGGTAATTCCGTTAAGCAGGGGATATACCGGAACCCGGTCAGGCTCTTTGTGCTGCAAGGTCATGGCTACTCTTTCAAGTGCAGTCATTTCTTCTGTTTTGGTTAAAAACATATTCTTCCCTCCATCCAGCTAAAACCTTGTAAGTTGTGTCAAACTTTGTCTCTTTCTGCCTGTTTAAATTATAGGAAAGGCGTAACCGGCTAACAAGGCTTTACAGCCAGACAGACAAGATTACACCCGGAAGAAAACAAAGATCTACTAATAACAAAAAATCAGGCCCTTTAGCCTGAAATCATTTCTATAAATGTATAATTGTGTTATTTAAATGTCAATTATTAGAAGGAAAGTTTGCATAAATGTTTAGAAACTTGGAGATTCTTGCGAAATCAGCCCTCATTTTGAGCCCAGAATTCAGCCAAAACCTCTGCCGCCTGCTCCGGAGAGGCAACATTTGCATAGTGCTGCCACTCCGCAGGAAATTGCTGCAAATATCTTTTCTGCAGAAAGCGGTCATCCAGAAGAAGCACAAAACCCCGGTCATTTTCTGTCCTTATAACCCTGCCTGCCGCCTGCATCACCCGGTTCAGGCCCGGCAGCATATAGGCATATTCAAAGCCCCGTCCGTTAACCTTCTTATAATACTCTGCAATCAAATCCCTTTCAACCGACAGCTGGGGAAGGCCTACCCCCACCACTACCGCACCTGACAGGCGGTCTCCTGCCAGATCAATGCCTTCAGCAAATATGCCGCCCATAACAGCAAAGGCAATCATGGTTTTGCCGGGGGCATCATCAAAAGCTTCGAGAAACTTTTTCCGGTCATCATCATCCATTCTAATGCGCTGGACTATGATGTAATCCTCCGGCCAGGTTTTTCTGTAAAAGTCCAGCACATTGTTCAGATACTCAAAGGAAGGGAAATATACCAAATAGTTGCCCGGTCTTTGACTTACGGCCGCCTTGATATATTCTGCTATTCCCCGGAAGCTGTGTTCCCTGTCCCTGTACCGGGTAGAAATCCGGCCGGATATCATAAGGCAGAAATTCTCCTGCCGGAAGGGAGACGGCAGGCAAAGCGCTTCATCGTCCGGACTGCCGCCCAGTATTTCCTTGTAAAAAGCCATAGGCTGCAGGGTGCCGGAGAAAAAGACGGCACTTCGGTTTTTATCGTAAGCCTTGCGGAGCAGAAAAGACGGATCTGCACATAGCAGCCTGACGGTCACATCACTGCCTCTCCTGTAAACGTAGGCTGCATACCTTTCATCGAAAAAGCCTGCTGCTGCCAGAAAGGCTTTGCATTCATAATAAAGGTCAGTTGTCTTATCCGGCAGACTGCTGCGGTTAAGGGAAATAAAGGCTTCCAGTTCATAAGTAAAATCTTTAACCGAAGATATAAGATCTTCAGGAAATTCAATTACCCGGAAATTGCTGCCATCGTCCAGGCTTTTCCTCATGGCTGTGAACCATTTGTTGACAGCTTGAAATTTTTTATACAGAAGGGGCTCTGACTGCTTCCAAAACTTTCTGTAAGGCATAAAGGACTGTTTGGAAAGGTCTGCAGAATACATGTCCCTGGCCCGTTCCGCCAGATTATGGGCCTCATCAACCAGTAGAACATAATCTCCGCCGGCATCAAAAAAACGCCTGAGATAAGCTCTGGGGTCAAAGGCGTGGTTATAGTCGCATATGACAACATCTGCCCATTCACAAATATCCAGAGAGAATTCATGGGGGCAGACCCGGTGCCTTTCAGCATATTTGAGAACCAGTTCTCTGGTGATAATGCTCTCCGACAGGAGTATATCCTTAAGGGCAGCATTGACCCTGTCATAATGGCCGCGGGCAAAGGGGCAGTTTTCGCCGTCACAGTGAGGCATGTCCTGAAGGCACAGTTTTTCTTTGGCAGTTAAGGTTACGGAACGGATCACCAGCCCTTTTTCCTGCATAATCCGCAAGGTCTCCTCAGCCACCTGCCGGGTTACGGCTTTGGCGGTAAGGTAGAAAATCTTTTGAGCCAGACCTTCCCCCAATGCTTTAAGGGCCGGATACAGCACTGATACAGTTTTGCCGATGCCGGTAGGAGCATGAATAAACAAAAGCCTTCCATTCCGGACAGCCTGATAAGTGCTTTCGGCCATCCGGCGCTGCCCTTTGCGGTATTGTGGAAAGGGAAAGTCCAGTGAATGGATGGAACTGTTTCTTTTTTCCCTGTGATCCAGGTCCAGTCCTATCCAGCCGGCGTATTGTTCGGCCAGGCTGCTGAAATATGCCTTTAATTCGTCATAGGAACAGACCTTGGTAAACTGCCTTATCTCCTTTGTTTCCCTGTGGCTGTAGGTTAAACGGATGACAGCAGAGCTGCCGCCTTCCTGGCTTAAATACATCCACCCGTAGCATTTGGCCTGGGCCCAGTGCAGGGGATTATAATCTTCCCGGATCAGATCCAGGGGCACGGAAGTGCTCTTTATTTCATCGACCACCGGCTGCTCAGGACTTGGGATAATGCCGTCCGCTATGCCTTCCACCAGCAGGATAAACTTATCAAATTCCAACTGGCAGGACAGGCGCACTTCGGATACATAGCCCTCCTCGGCCGCAGCCTGAACCCGGCGGTGGGCCAAGGTTCCCTGCAGCAAAAGCTGAGGGCTGGCTATGCCGGCTGCAATATCCCCGGACCGCAGCAAAAATTCAATCATATTGCGGACTGATACCTGGATGACGGGTTTATTCATAGTGCAAAATTCCCTTTTCTGAAAATGGCAGCCCTTTGTCCGTCTTTGGTCAGACCGTCAATTTCCAGATCGGGAGTTCCAAACATAAAGTCCACATGAACCAGGGAGTCATTGATTCCGGCATCCAGCAGCTCTTCCCGGGTCATGGATTCTCCTCCTCTCAGGCTTACCGGATAAGCCTTGCCGATGGCCAGGTGGCAGGAGGCATTTTCATCAAACAAGGTATTGTAGAAAAGTATATTAAGGTTGGATACGGGAGAGTCATAGGGCACCAGTGCAACCTCGCCCAAAAAGCGGGAGCCTTCATCGGTTTCGATGAGATGCTTTAAGCTGTCATAGCCCTTTTTGGCGCTGAAATCCACAATTTCCCCGTCCTTGAAGGTAAATGAAAAGTCTTCAATCAGGCTGCCGTTATAGTTAAGGGGCATTGAGCTTACCACCCTGCCGTTTACACCATTTCTGGCGGGAGAAGTAAAAATCTCCTCGGTAGGCATGTTGGCAATAAACTCTATTCCATCTTCCGATATATCAGAGCCGCCCAGCCAGATATGGTCTTCAGGCAGCTCAATTTTCAAATCTGTTCCAAGTTTATTTCTTATATGTATCCATTGCAGCTGCATATCATTAAGCTTGTCCAACTTCTGCTTTAAGGAAGTCTTATGTATTTTCCAGGCCTCCACCGGATCCTGGTCATCTGCCCGTACCGATGTTAGAATGGCATTCCACAGCTTTTCCACTGCCTGATCTTGGGGGATGCCGGGAAATACCTTTGCGGCCCATGAAGGGGTGGGAACGGATGCCACGCACCAGACATTCCTGTTGTTCATCAGGTTGTCAGAGTGCTCCTTAAGTTCTATGGAGGCGGTCTTCTTTGCCCTGGCTATCCTGCCTGGATCAACATCCTTCATCAGCTCAGGATCTGATGCAGATATGCTTAAAAATGCTGCTCCCTGCTCAGCGTAAGAGAGATAGAACTGCTTCCGCCATTCAGGAAACTGGTCGAAAACCTCATCCGGGGCATACAGGTAGCGAAGCTTGGATACAATGTCGTCATTCCAGTTAAGCACTACTTCCCTGGCGCCTTCCTCATAGGCTGTTTCCGTTATCAGCCTGGCAAAATCAGCACAGTCCACAGGAGAGCTTATTACCAGCGTCTGATTGGGTTGAATATTGATGCCGATTTTTACTAACAATCTTGCATAGTTTTTTAAAAGATTCTTATCCAAAAAAACACCTTCCATCTACTTTTTATCTGTTTTTCATTTTCTGTTTTATACACTGGCAGTTCAGCTTAAGGCCTTTTCTTAACCCCCACGTAGATAATGCCAGCTATAGGCCTGTAGTAATGGTCATCCAAAAGTTCGGTTTCCACCATCTTGTCCCCTTCCAGGTATTCCCGGTATACCTTTACCTTATATCCATTCCTGGGTGCCACATGAACATATTTTTGATCCGTATAGGTTACATATCTGCCTTCCCTGTCTATACGTACTTCAGGCGCCGGAGGAGGCACGGATGCATATTCCTCGGTCCGTATACGGATGGTGCGACCGTTGGGAAGGGGTTCACCGTAAATTTCAAAATATATCTTTTGATCGGCATAAAAGGTTCGGAAATACACGGGGCTGTTTTTATTGTTTTTTATCTTAAGGTCTATGGGCGGTGCCGGCAGGTTTACCGTGGTATCCAGCCCTTTTTCAATATAGGCTACGGGAAAGGAGTGCCTTTGGAATTCCACCACTTCCAAACCTGCCCGGATGGCAGCATTGTAAAGGGTGGTGGAAGTTTGGGAAACTCCGCCTCCAATGGCATCTCTCAGGCTTTTGTCCGCCACAATCATAGGAGCTGCCCGGTATCCCTTTTCCGCTGTCCTTTCCCCTACCAGTCCGTTAAAGGAAAGGATTTCCCCGGGCTGCAATACAAGCCCGTTAAACTCCATAGCTGCCTTTATCACATTATGGGTACGGTCCGGCGCGCTTTTGGACAAGTCCGTGCCGAAGGTAACCAGTTTTTCGGTTTTGCCTTCAAAATCCCTGGCATAGACCCCGGGCTTTATTTCTTCAAATTTTAGTTCAAGGGAAAAATTGAAATTGCCCTGGCTTAAATTGTTTTCAATCTCCTCCATGACCGGGCCGGTATGCAGCTTCCTGCCCGGCTTTTCCTCTGAAATTACAAACATTTTTTCCGGATCCGAAGCATCCGGATTAAAGCTGATGGAGGCATCAACCGGTTCCTGCTCCAGCTCTTCAGCTGCCTGTTCCAGCTTATTCCTGATTATATCGGTATTATAAGTGATTTCTGTTGAAAAGTGTACAGGATTATCATTCAGCTCATAAATTTCTTTAATGCGGTCAATGATTCCCCGGCCGCGGCCTATTGCGTATGCCTTCATAACCAGCTCTTCATGGTTGGATTTAAGATTTATGTCTTCATGGTCAAAAATCCATTCCTGCTCACCGGCATACAGGCGGATCTGAACCTGTTCCTTCTTTGCCTGCCATTCCGACTCCAACTTCTCCGAAGCCTGCTTTCTGGTCAGGCCGCCCATATGCTTGCCGTCTATAAAAATATTATCATAAATGAACTCGTGATTCAGATGTTCTTCATAAAGCTGAATTGCAAAATAAGCAAGTGCAGCAGATGCCAGTAATATAAGCAGAAAAAACAAAAAACCCTTTCTGCCCCCTTTTTTGTCCTTCATATAAAGCAAAAAACCTCCCAAAAACTTACTATGCAATATTTACCCCGTTCTTTGCCTGGTGACACAAATCTCCCGGCCTCTGCTTGCAATTTTAATATCAATGCTATATAATTTTACCAAGTTGTGCATGATTTATATAGGGTTATTTTTTTTCTGGAGAAACGGGAGGTTATTGCCATGGCTTTCTCTGTAGCCTTGCAGATGTATTCGGTCAGAGATTATGCCGACAGGGACTTTAAGAGCACCCTGCAGAGGATAAAAGAAATTGGATACAAGGGCATAGAACTGGCCGGCTTGTACGGGCATACGCCGGCTGAAGTAAAAAAACTGACGGATGAAATCGGGCTTGTTCCAGTTTCCGCTCATGTATCCCTGGAAGATATGCTGGCAGATCCTGATAAAATTTTCACAGATTACTCTGAAATCGGTTGTACCTATATCGCTATCTCCTCAATGAATAAAGAGCGCATTCTGGATGAGGAGAAATTTAATCATACCATTAAGGACATAGAAAACCTGGCCGCTGCTGCCCAGAGGAACGGGCTGCAGCTGCTTTACCATAATCATGAGGCAGAATTTCATAAAATAAACGGTGAATATGCCCTGGACATACTGTATCAATCCATTCCAACGGAACTGCTCAAGACCCAGATTGACACCTGCTGGGTGCATGTGGCAGGCGAAGATCCGGCGGAGTATATAAGAAAATATATCGGCAGATCTCCCGTTGTTCATCTGAAGGACTTTATTTTTAACAAAAATCCCAAGGAAACGGATCAAACCGGCGACCAGGCTGAAGAACAAGCCAAGGAAACAAAGGAAGAGGATATAATCATCAGCTTCCGCCCCTTGGGCAACGGTGTGCAAAACTTTCCCGCCATCCTGACGGCAGCGGAAGAAGCCGGAGCAGAGTGGGTTGTGGTTGAACAAGACCGGCCTTCCATGGGCAAAACTTCCATGGAATGCGCTGAAATCAGCCGTAAATACCTTAAAAATCTCGGCATATGAAAATGATACCGCCGCTCAGCTGCAAAGCGGCGGTTTTTTATTTTATTCCCTGGTCAGCAATTCAGCCACTTCTGCATTATCCATCATTTTATCCAGGGATTCCACATTCAGCTGGCTTAAGATCTTAATTATGTTCTGATTGTCGAATGGCGTGAGAATATAGGATTCTTCTGCAAAATCATTTACAAAATACTTGGCCTTTTCCCTGTCTATATTGGTCCTGGGCCCGCCTACGCAGCCGCCTGTGCAGCCCATGCCTTCAATAAAATTGGCATCCACCTTTTCTCCTTTGCTCAACCTGTCCAAAATTTCCTTGCATTTCTTGGCCCCGTCCACTTTCTTTGCCTTCAGCTTAATAACCCGTTCGGCTTTCAGCCGGTTAACCACGGTTTTCACCGAAAAGCTCACCCCTCCGGTTCTGGCATACAGCCTGCCCCCTAAAGAGGCATGGTCAGTTTCATCGGAAGGCAGCTCTTCCAGCCTTATTTCCAGGGCATCAAATATTTCCTTCAGCTCCCGGAAATTAATCACATAATCAATGGCACCTGCCAGCTCCGGCTCCTTAAACTCAGCTTTTTTGGCAATGCAGGGGGCGATGAATACCACCTTGGCCTCTGGATAGAGCTTTTTCAGGATTCTGCCGCAGGCAATCATGGGCGAAACGGAAGGCGACATGTATTTATACATATCCGGATAGTTTTTCTTAACCATGTTAAACCACACAGGGCAGCAGCAGCTGGTTAAGAAGAAATCCTCCTCCGTTTTGACCAGCTTGTCAAATTCAATGGCTTCCTTGATGGTGAGGATATCGGCAAACATGGCCACTTCCACCATGTCGGCAAAGCCCATTACCTTAAAGGCAGTGCGCAGCTGGCCCATGGAAACACTCTCGCCGAACTGGCCTGCTATGGCCGGGGCTGCAGCAGCGTAGACCGGCACCTTGGCCTCTTTTAGAAGATTTACCACCGGAAGAAACTCAATCTTATCGGCCAGAGCGCCAAAATCGCAGGCTGTGACACATTCACCGCAGTTTAAACATTTATTGTTTTCAATTATTGCTTCTCTGGTTCTGCGGTACATTCCCGTTTCATATTTGGGGCAGACGCATTCTTCCCTGTCGCAATACTCGCAGGGCCCGTCCACCCGGGCTATGACCGGCAGATCCACCCGGCCGGATTTTTTAACCCATTCCAGCTCATCGCTGAAGCCATCTTGGCCTCTGGGTTCCATGCCCATAGCTATGCGGATGTGGTTTTTAATAAAAGGCATTTCATCTTCCCGGAAACCGTATTTATCTTTAATAAATACAGCCAGTTCCTCCAGGTCGGAAGCGGTATTCAAAGTGCCTTTCCAGTAGCGTTTTACCAGTTCGTTGAAGATAAACATGCGTTTCAGGGTAAAATCCATGTATTTTTCTTCCAATGCCCATACCTTCCTTCTAACCTTGTATTTTTCTGCCACATGCATTCCTATATTTAATAATATTCCCCCATGCATCAGCCTTCAACAGTTAAATTCCATTGCATAAATCCGGTTGCCCCTTCTGTTTGAAACTGCTATAATAGGGGTAGAAATTATTTAAACAATCAAATAATATTGCTAGGGGAGCTGCGGCTGAGAGGATTGGTTTTCCAATCGACCCTTTGAACCTGTAGGGTAATTCCTGCGTAGGGAAGCATGTACTAAACATGAATTATTTCATTTCATGTTTATACCTCTCATTGTGGTTCTTCCTTGCAATAGTTACAAGGAGGAATTTTTTATGTTCAGTAAGTTTGCAGATCTTTCACCAACCACTATTGCCATTCTTTGCATGCTCATCATAATCGGTGCAGGGGGCATCATCTTCATCAAAAAAAGCTCAAAGGTACGCTTTACTACCAGAATGCTGGTTTATGCCAGCGTAAGCATAGCACTTTCATTTGTGCTTTCATATATACGCCTGGCACGTATGCCCCAAGGCGGAAGCATTACTCCGGGAAGCATGCTGCCTGTAATGCTCTTTGCCTATATATTCGGGCCCATACCGGGCATAATAACCGGAATTGCCTACGGCTTCCTCCAGTATATTCAGGATGCATATCTGGTTCATTGGGCCCAGTTCCTGATGGACTATCCCATTGCCTTCGGCATGCTGGGCCTGGCGGGCCTGTACCGCAAGAACCTGGCGGTGGGCAGCTTTATTGCCATCTTTGCCAGATTCCTGATGCACTTCCTGACGGGAATTCTCTTCTTTGCCGAATTCGCCGGGGATCAGAACGTGGTATTGTATTCCCTGGCATATAACGGCAGTTACCTTTCAGTGGAATTCATAATCTGTGCTGTTGTTGCATCCCTGCCTCCTATGAAAAACTTGTTCAGGAGGCTGCAGAGCACTTACGGCACAGAACAATAAAAATACTCCACTGATTTGATGCTCCTCTGGACTTATACTGCCAAAAGGTGTATTATTACAGGTGTGGTATAAGTCCGGAAGGAGAGAATGGATTAATGAGAAGGATGGTAGGAACGGTTGTAAGAGGCATTCGCACTCCCATAATAAACAAAGGGGATAATCTTGAAGAACTTGTGATTGATTGCGTGTTAAAAGCCTCTGAATCTGAAGGTTTTGCCATAAAGGACAGGGATATTATAGGCATTACCGAATCCGTAGTGGGCCGAGCCCAGGGAAATTATGCACATGTAAATGATATTGCCGAGGATATCAGAAACAAATTCGGAAACGACACCATAGGCGTAATTTTCCCCATACTAAGCCGCAACCGCTTTGGCATATGCCTGAAGGGCATAGCCATGGGAGCAGCCAGAAAAATTGTACTGATGCTGAGTTATCCTGCTGATGAAGTAGGCAATCACCTGGTAGACATAGATCTGCTGGATGAAAAAGGCGTAAATCCATGGTCCGATGTGCTTACCAGGGAAGAATTCCGGGAGCTGTTCGGAGCTGCCAGGCATCCCTTTACCGGTGTGGATTATATAGATTATTACCAGTCCATAGTGGAAGAGGCGGGCAAGGAATGTGAGATTATTTTCTCCAACAACCCTCTTACCATACTGGATTACACCAAGAGCGTGCTGACCTGTGACATCCACACAAGGAAAAGAACCCAGAGGCTGCTAAAGGCCAACGGGGCAGAAAAACTCTACGGCCTGGAGCATATTTTAACTGCACCTGTCAATAAAAGCGGTTATAACGAAGAATACGGCCTCTTGGGCTCCAACAAGGCCACTGATACCGAAGTCAAGCTCTTTCCCCGGGATTGCCAGCCCCTGGTTGAACGTATACAGGCACTGATGAAGGAAAAGACCGGTAAAACCGTGGAGGTTCTGGTTTACGGCGACGGCGCCTTCCGGGACCCGATAGGCAAAATATGGGAACTGGCAGATCCGGTGGTTTCCCCGGCCTATACCAAGGGCCTGGAGGGCACACCCCACGAATTTAAGCTTAAATACCTGGCCGACAGCATCTTTGGCCACCTAACAGGAGAAGAACAGAGAAAGGCCATTACTGAATATATTGAAAAACACAAGGTAGATTGCCAGGACGATGCCCTGTCCCAGGGTACTACCCCGCGCCGCCTGACCGACCTGATAGGCTCCCTGTGCGACCTGACCTCAGGCAGCGGCGATAAGGGTACGCCGGTGATATATATTCAAGGTTATTTTGACAACTTTACCACGCAGGAATAAGCAGACAAATATTTTACACATATAATCAAACGGCAGCCCCGTAAAGAGGGCTGCCGTTTTATATCCCTGTCAAACCATAGAATTCAGGTATTGCTTTACTTTCCTTATATAGTTCTGGGTTTCCTTTGGCAGTTTTTTCATCTGTTCCGGATCGGTTAAATCTGTTAACCCTAATCCGGCTACTCTGCCGGGACCGCTATTGTAGGCTGCCAAGGCCAGCTCCAAATTGCCATTGAAGCGGTCCAGCTGGGCTTTTAGATACCTGACGCCGCCATCTATGTTCTGTTCGGGATCAAAAGGATCCTTTACGCCCAGGCCGGCTGCCGTCTGAGGCATAAGCTGCATGAGCCCCATGGCGCCGCTGCGGGATACGGCATTGGGATTAAAGCTGGATTCAGCCTTTATAACCGCCTTAATCAATGCTGGATCCACACCGTATTTCTGCCCCTTTTCAATTATTAAGCCGTCATACCGGGTAAAGGAATTTTTGCTGTTTACGGTTAAGGAAGCCATGCGGCCGGGTATGTTCAGGTAAGAAAAATCATGGCTTTCACCGCTGCCCGGGACAGACTGCTCCAACTGCTGCTGGTACTGGGCCAGCTGGGCTTTTAAAAGAGCAAGGAAGATAATATTATCTCTGCTGCTTGTATCCGTAGGAAAGAGTATATTTTGAAATACTAAACTGGTAATTTCATTTATCATTTCTTAATTCCCTCATTTGCCTTTAACTTACTCCACCAGCCAGTCTGGATATCAGTTCATTAAAGGTGTCGATTTCATCGGGATAGTTGGCGCCGAATATTT
>LFTC01000030.1:0-211 GCA_001512915.1 Clostridiales bacterium DTU083
AACCGGTGCTTTCCATCATGGACGCAGTGGTGGGCATGGAGGGACAGGGCCCTTCGGCAGGCAACCCAAGGAAGATAGGCACTGTTTTGGCCAGCTCCAGCCCCTATGCTTTGGATACAGCGTGTGTTTATCTAGTAGGTATCGATCCGGGCTCGGTATGCACCATTAAAAGGGCCGGAGAAAGAGGATTATGCAGCAAAATAAATGATAT
>LFTC01000030.1:283-6672 GCA_001512915.1 Clostridiales bacterium DTU083
TGAAGACAGCTTTATTGCCAGCTTTATAAACAATTATTTCGGTCCCAGGCCGGTGTTTGACTACGAGGTTTGCATCGGTTGCAGAGATTGCGAGAAAAACTGTCCGCCAAAAGCGATTATCATGAAAGGCAAAAAGCCGGTAGTCAATCTGAAGGAATGCATCCGCTGTTACTGCTGCCAGGAGCTGTGTCCGCAAAAGGCTGTTAGAATCAGACGAAGCTGGTTATTTCGATTATTCCGTTAGAGTATATGAAATGCCAAGGGGGCTGTTTGATGAAACAAAATTGGAGCCAGGTATTGGAAGGCCCGAGAGCTAAGCGGCTTTTTGGCAGGCTTTATGGCAAAGATGATCAGACGGTCAATAAGCAGATTGATCGGTACATCAGGCTGATACAGGCATATAAAGAGCATTTTCCGGACGATAAAGGATATATTCACCTGTTCAGTACGCCGGGCCGCACCGAAATTGGAGGCAATCATACAGATCACAATGGCGGCTGCGTGCTGGCTGCCGCAGTGCATTTTGATGCCATAGCAGCTGTCACGGCAGTTGATGACGATAAAATAATCCTATACTCCGAAGGATATCCTGATGCCTTTATTGCAGACCTGTCACACCTGCAGCCTGTAGCCCGTGAGGGAGGAACTACTTCAGCATTGATTCGCGGAATTGCAGCCCGGTTTCGGCAGCTGGGATATTCAGCAGGCGGATTCCATGCCTATGTTTCCAGCTCGGTTGCCATTGGGTCCGGATTAAGTTCTTCAGCCTCCATTGAGGTATTGCTGGCAACTATATTGAATGTGCTTTACAACAATAATCAATTGGATCCCGTTTTACTGGCTGAAATTGGCCAGTATGCGGAAAGAAACTATTTTGGAAAACCCTGCGGCTTAATGGATCAAATGGCTTGTGCCATCGGCGGCTGTATCGAAATAGATTTTAAGGGCAGCGGCAGGCCGGCATACAAGAAAGTAAATTTTGATCCGGAAGAACATGGCTTCAGGCTGTTGGTGGCTGATACCGGTGAAAGCCATGAGGATCTTACCCAGGATTATGCAGACATATACCAGGAAATGACGGCTGTTGCCCAGGTTCTGGGGAAGAAGCTGCTGAGGGAATTGAGCTTTGAGGATATAATAAAGCATGTGGCAATGCTTCGTGAAAAGGCAGGTGACCGGGCTGTATTACGGGCAATGCATTTCTTTCTCGAAAACCGCAGGGTAGCAGCCCAGGCAAAGGCTCTTGAAGAAAACCGTTTTGATGATTTTCTGGAATTGGTAAGAGAGTCCGGCAGCAGTTCATGGCGCCTGTTGCAGAATTGTTATTCTCTTAACAATCCAAGTGAGCAGGGCATTGCCTTGGCCTTGGCTTTAACTGAAAACTTTATCAGCCAAATAGGAAAAGGGGCCTGCCGCGTCCATGGAGGCGGCTTTGCCGGTACCATCCAGGCATACCTTCCTGGTAAATGTGCAGAAGAATACTCTCATATGATGGAAGGGGTTTTTGGTAAAAACTCGGTTACAGCATTGAGTGTCCGCAATGAAGGCACATTGCACTTAAACAGCTTCTTATAATCCGCCTGCGGCGGATTTAATTTTTGTTCCTACATTGTTAAAAATGTAATATAATAGTATTTAAATTGGCATTTTTTTTGCAATCATACTTTTTATTATTAGGGGGATACTAATGAACCGTGTAAAAGTTATTACCGACAGCTGCGCAGATCTATCAGCTGATTTGGTGAAAAAATTTGATCTGGATGTAGTGCCCATGTATGTACAGATAGAGGGCAAAAGCTACCTGGACGGAATTGAGATGACAACAGAAGAGCTTTACCGTCTGGTTGAAAAAAGCAACACGCTGCCCAAAACTGCTGCGCCGTCAAGCGGGGATTTTTATGAGCGATTTTCAAAATGGATAAATGCCGGATATGATGTTATATATGTAGGCCTTTCATCCAAGCTGTCCGCCGCTTATCAAGCTGCCAGAATAGCAGCGGAAGAATTTGACGAGAACCGGCTGAAATTGGTGGACACGCACAGTCTGTCCACAGGCATAGGATTATTAACGCTTAAAGCCGCGGAAATGGCACAGGAAGGGAAGGGTTTGGAAGAAATCTATCAGAAGGTTTCTGCACTGGTTCCCAAGGTACGGGTAAGCTTTATGATCGATACCTTAAAGTATTTGCACATGGGCGGCAGGTGCAGCTCTATTCAGCTGCTGGCCAGCAACGTACTTAAAATCCGTCCCCAGATTATTGTAAAAGACGGCGGCATGATTGTGGGTGCCAAATTCAGGGGAAAAAGAGCCAGCTGCCTGAATCAGTTCTATGAGGAAGCAGTCGGCGATGGTTCTCAAATAAACAGGCAGAGGGTTTTTGTAACCCATTCAGCCTGCTCTCCGGAAGAATGCATGGATTTTAAAAGACGTCTGGAAGAGCTGGGGATATCGGAAGTATACATTACCCAGGCAGGCACGGTAATATCAAGCCACTGTGGACCCGGTACCATCGGCATACTTTATATTGAAGACTAGAAAGCGGAATGCCTATGCCGTTAAACATTGTTTTAGTTGAACCGGAAATACCGCAAAATACAGGCAACATCTCCAGAACATGCGCTGTTACCGGGGCAGTTCTTCATCTTGTTAAGCCTCTGGGTTTTTCAACTGACGACAAGCATCTGAAAAGAGCCGGCCTGGACTACTGGCATCTGCTTGATATCAGGTACCATGAATCTCTGGATGATTTTTTCAAGGCTTATCCAACGGGAGATTTTTATTTTACTTCCACCAAAGGAAAACGGAATTATACGGAAGTTTGTTATACGGAAAACAGCTTTTTGTTCTTCGGAAAAGAAACAGCAGGACTGCCCGAGAAGCTAATATTTGAAAATTATAACCGCTGCATCCGGATTCCTATGAAATCCGAGGCCCGTTCCCTGAACCTGTCCAACGCAGTTGCCATTGTATTGTTTGAAGCTTTAAGGCAATTGGGTTTCCCAGGCTTGTATTGAATTTTAAATCATCATATAGTAAAATTGGATGGGTAAAAGCCGACATTGATTATTTTTTAACATTATACTTTTCAGGAAAGAAACAATATAAAAGATGGGGTTTATGTAAAAAAGGTTATATATTAAATACATTTTAATTTAAGGAGTGAATCATATGAATAAAAAAACCTTGGAAGACTTACAATTATCCGGCAAAAAAGTGCTGGTTAGAGTTGACTTCAATGTTCCATTGGACAAAGACCGCAATATAACCGATGATAACAGAATCCGTGCAGCACTTCCTACTATCCGTTATTTGCTGGATCAGAATGCCAAAGTTATTCTCATGTCCCATCTGGGCCGTCCCAGCGGCACCGGCTTTGAAGAAGCATACAGCATGGCGCCGGTAGCCAAACGCTTGGGCGAACTCCTGAATATGGAAATCAAGCTGGCAAAGGATGTTATTGGCGAAAGCGCAAAGGCATTGGTGGAAGACATTAAAGAAGGCGAAATTGTGCTTCTGGAAAATGTCCGCTTCCATAAAGAAGAAAAGAAGAATGATCCCGAATTTGCCAAAGCACTTGCTTCATTTGGAGAGGTCTACATAAACGATGCATTTGGAACAGCTCACAGGGCACATGCTTCAACTGAAGGAGTGGCACATCATCTGCCTTCAGCTGCCGGCTATTTGCTGCAGAAAGAACTGGAGATTCTGGGCAAGGCATTGGATAATCCGGACCGTCCCTTTGTTGCCATTTTGGGCGGAGCAAAGGTTTCCGATAAAATCGGAGTAATCAAGAATCTGATACAGAAAGTAGATACCTTAATTATCGGCGGTGGAATGGCCTACACCTTCTTTAAAGCAAAAGGCTATGAGGTTGGAAAATCCTTGCTGGAAGAAGATAAGGTTGAACTGGCTTCCGAACTGATTAAAGAAGCCGAAGAAAAAGGCGTTAAGCTGTTCCTGCCGGTTGATACAGTAGTTGCAAAAGAATTCAAGGCTGATGCTGAACACAAAGTGGTTCCCAGCGATCAGATTCCCTCTGGCTGGATGGGTCTGGATATAGGGCCTGAAAGCCGCAAACAATTTGGAGAAGCCATTGTTAATGCTCGGCTTGTGGTATGGAACGGACCCATGGGCGTATTTGAAATGCCTGCATTTGCAAAGGGAACTGAAGCAATTGCTGACTATATGAGCCAATGCAATGGTACAACAATTATTGGCGGCGGTGATTCTGCTGCAGCAGTGAAACAGCTGGGTTATGCCGATAAAATGACCCATATTTCTACAGGCGGCGGTGCTTCCCTGGAATTCCTGGAAGGCAAGGTACTGCCCGGCGTAGCAGCATTGGATGAAAAGTAAATATAGGTTAAAGGAGATTGAGGATGAGAAGACCAATTATAGCAGGAAACTGGAAAATGCATAAAACACCTGAAGAAGCTGCGGTAACAATAAAGGAATTGGCTCCTTTGGTAAAAGACACGGATGTGGAAGTGGTTATCTGTGCTCCTTTTACCTCTCTGCAGGCAGTTAAGGATGCAGCAGCAGGAACCAATATTAAAGTTGGCGCTCAGAATATGCATTGGGAAGAAAAGGGCGCATTTACCGGTGAAGTATCTCCGGTCATGCTTAATGCCCTGGGCATAGAATACGTTATTATCGGCCATTCGGAGCGCAGGGAATACTTTGCAGAAACCGATGAAACCGTCAACAAAAAGGTTCACTCAGCCCTGGCGCATGGTTTGATACCCATTATATGCGTGGGTGAGACCCTTGAGCAGAGAGAACAGGGTGTTACCCGTACATTGGTGGAAAACCAGACCAGGGAAGCACTTAAGGGCTTATCTGCAGATGATGTAAAAAAATGCGTGATTGCTTATGAACCTATCTGGGCTATCGGAACCGGCAAAACTGCAACCAGTGAAGATGCCAACGAGGTAATAGGATATATCCGCAATACCATAGCTGAAATATTTGGAAAAGAAGCAGCAGACGCCATCCGTATTCAATATGGCGGCAGCATGAAGCCTGATAATGCCGCAGAGTTGATGGCCATGCCCGAAATCGACGGCGGCCTGGTTGGCGGTGCCAGCTTAAATGCGGAAGATTTTGCAAAAATAGTCAACTACAATTCATAAAACTTGCGGCTTTAGGAGGAATATATGACAAAGCAATTAACAGCCCTTATCATCATGGACGGTTTCGGGCTCAGTGAAAACAAGGAAGCCAATGCAGTATACATGGCAAGTACACCTAATTTTGACCGTTTATGGGAAAGCTATCCCCATGTGGCCATAAACGCCAGCGGGTTGGATGTGGGATTGCCGGAAGGTCAGATGGGCAATTCCGAGGTAGGGCATTTGAATATCGGCGCAGGGCGCATTGTGTACCAGGATTTCACCAGGATCAGCAAGGCAATAGAAGATGGAAGCTTTTTCAAAAATGAAGCTTTGCTGGATGTAGTGGCACACGTAAGGAAGCATAACTCCAAGCTTCACTTGATGGGTTTGGTTTCAGACGGCGGAGTGCACAGCCATATTGAGCATTTACTTGCCTTGGTGGAACTGGCTAAGAGGGAACAGCTGCCCCAGGTATATATTCATGCCTTTATGGACGGCAGAGACGTGCCGCCGGCCATCGGGAAATCACACCTGGAAGACCTTGGCAAAAAACTGCAACAAATGCAGTTTGGCAAGGTAGCTACCGTGTCTGGCCGCTACTATGCCATGGACCGTGACAAACGCTGGGACAGGGTACAGCAGGCTTACAATGCCCTGGTACTGGGTGAAGGTGAAACTGCTGCCAGCCCGGTGGAAGCCATGGAACAGTCTTATAAGAACAATGTAACCGATGAATTTGTAAAACCCACAGTAATAATAGAAGATGGAAAGCCTGTTGCAACCATAGGTGAAAATGACGGAATAATCTTTTTCAATTTCCGTCCGGACCGGGCCCGTGAACTGACCCGGAGCTTTATTGATCCGTCTTTCAATGAATTTGAACGCAAGAAAGGCTATTTCCCGGTNNATGGGAAAAGCCAGCTCAGGATTGCTGAAACGGAAAAATATGCCCATGTAACTTTCTTTTTCAATGGCGGTGTCGAAGTGCCCAATCCCGGCGAGGAGAGAATATTGATCCCATCTCCCAAAGTTCCCACCTATGACCAGCAGCCTTCCATGAGCGCACCGGAGGTAACCGAAGAGGTTATTAAACAAATAGAATCCGGGAAGTATGATGTTATCATTCTCAACTACGCCAACTGCGACATGGTAGGCCATACCGGAGATCTCAAGGCGGCAATTGAAGCGGTGGAAACTGTGGATACCTGTCTGGGCAGGGTGATAGAGGCTGTTCAAAAGGCAGGAGGCACAGCCCTGATTACAGCTGATCACGG
>LFTC01000030.1:6783-12940 GCA_001512915.1 Clostridiales bacterium DTU083
GATGTAATTGCAAGAGAAATTATGGACTCCAGAGGCAATCCCACCGTTGAGGTAGAGGTTTATCTGGAAGGCGGCGCTGTAGGCCGTGCAGCAGTACCCTCCGGAGCTTCCACAGGTGCTTTTGAAGCCGTAGAACTGCGCGATGGAGACAAGAGCAGATATCTTGGCAAGGGTGTACAAAAGGCTGTTGACAATGTCAACAATATAATTGCAGAAGAGATTATCGGAATGAATGCGCTTGACCAGATTGGAATCGACAGACTCATGATAGAGCTGGACGGCACACCCAACAAAGGCAAGCTGGGTGCCAATGCAATACTGGGAGTTTCTCTGGCGGTTGCAAAGGCAGCTGCTGAACAATTGGGAATGCCCCTGTATCAGTACATTGGCGGCGTTAATGCAAAGGTTCTGCCCGTTCCTATGATGAACATTCTTAACGGAGGAAAACATGCAGATAACTCTGTAACCATCCAGGAATTCATGATTATGCCTGTTGGTGCTGAAAGCTTCAGACAAGCCCTCCAATGGTGTGCAGAAGTCTTCCATAACCTGAAGGGCGTATTAAAGAGCAAGGGTTACTCCACCGCTGTAGGTGACGAAGGCGGCTTTGCTCCCAACCTCAAGTCTGACGAGGAAGCCATTCAGGTAATCCTGGAAGCTGTTGAAAAGGCCGGATTCAAACCTGGAGAACAATTCCGGATTGCCATAGACGCTGCTTCCACCGAAATGTACGAAGAAGCAAAAGCCAGGGGCAAGGAAGGCATGTACTACTGGTGGAAGACTGACAAGTGGATGACCAAGGAAGAAATGGTTGCTTTCTGGGAGGAGATGTGCAACAAGTATCCTATTATTTCTCTGGAAGACGGCCTGGCTGAGGAAGACTGGGAAGGCTGGAAGCTTCTGACAGAGAAACTGGGCGGCCGCGTTCAGCTGGTTGGAGACGACCTGTTTGTAACCAACACTGAAAGACTGGCCAAGGGTATTGAAACCAATACTGCCAACTCCATCCTTATTAAGGTTAACCAGATCGGTACACTGACCGAAACCTTGGATGCAATTGAAATGGCTACCCGTGCAGGATATACATCCGTAGTATCCCACCGGTCCGGTGAAACCGAGGATACTACCATTGCCGACATCGCTGTAGCTACCAATGCCGGCCAGATTAAGACCGGTGCTCCCTCCAGGACAGACCGCGTGGCCAAGTACAATCAGCTGCTCCGCATCGAAGAAGAGCTTGGAGATTTAGCACAGTATCCTGGCTTGAATGCATGGTTCAACCTGAGGAATAAATAATCTTTCTCCTTGCTTTCCTTAATCCTCCATGTTAAAATACTTATGTTGATACATAAGGAGGTAAATTTGGATGGGAGCCCTTAAGCTTATTTTGACTATAATTTTGGTCATTGCTGAACTGTTTTTGATTGCTGTTGTACTGCTGCAACCTGGTAAAAGTGCAGGATTGTCAGGCAGCATAGCAGGCGGAGCAGAAACGTTCTTTGGCAAACACAAAGCTAAGAGTTTTGAAGGCAAGCTTGAACTGCTGACTAAGATTTCTGCAGCAGCCTTCATTATCATAGCTGTTATACTTTCCATAGTATCATAGAATAAGTCGCGGCAGCAGGCTTTCCTGCTGCCGTATTTTTTGCGGCTTCTTTGTTTAGTATATATTCAAGGTGGTTAACATAGTTTTATGACTGCCTTGTTTTTTATTTGTTATTTAAAGAGTTTTGGAGGATTAGAAAATATATGAACAAGAAAGATGAAATAAAGGATAAACAATTGACGGAGATAATTGAGCAGAAAGTATTGAACCTGTTATCTTCAGACGGCGTTATTCCTTTGTATGAAGAACAATTGCTGGACCAGCTGGATCTGACAATGGAAGAGGAAGACAGGCTGCATGAAGTATTGGACCTCATGGTTAGGCAAGGAAAATTGGTGCTGACTAAGAAAAAGAAATATGCCATTCCGGAAGACCTGGGTTTCTTAAGCGGGCGATTGCAGGGAAACGCCAAGGGATTTGGCTTTTTTATACCGGATAATGGCGATGAAGATGTTTATATTTCAGCAGAAAACCTCAACGGGGCCATGCATAATGACCGGGTCCTTATCCGGCTTCTGAAACGCAATGGGCGTTCTAAAGAAGGGGAAGTAGTAAAAATCCTGGAAAGGGCTAATAAGACGGTGGTGGGCACTTTTGAGAGGGATAAGAACTTTGGTTTTGTAGTTCCCGATGACAAAAGAATTTATCAGGACATTTTCATCCCCAAGGATGAAATCAAAGATGTTAAAAACGGCTATAAGGTTGTTGTGGAACTGGTCAGATGGCCTCACAAGCGCCGAAATCCCGAAGGCAGGATAATAGAGGTGCTGGGCCATAAGGATGATGTTGGAACGGATATTGTGTCCATTATCCGGCAGTACAATCTGCCTGAGGAATTTCCTGAAGAAGTACAGAAAGCAGCCAGGAAAATTCCTCAAACCATACCTGAAGAGGAAATAAGAAGGCGGAAGGATCTGCGCCATCTGCGCATTGTAACCATTGACGGTGCTGATGCCAAGGATCTGGACGATGCAATTTCCATAGAAAGAAAAAAGAACGGCAATTTTCTCCTGGGAGTTCATATTGCCGATGTGAGTTATTATGTCAGAGAAAATGACATAATAGACAGGGAGGCGTATGAACGGGGCACCAGCGTATATCTGGTGGACCGGGTTATACCCATGCTTCCCAAGGAGCTGTCCAATGGGGTTTGCAGCTTGAATCCCGATGAGGACAGGCTGGCTTTTTCCGTGCTGATGGAGATCGACAATGAAGGAATGGTAATCAATCATGAGATAGCGGAAAGCGTTATACGTTCCAGACAACGGATGGTTTATGAAGATGTAACCAGGATCCTGGAGGAAAATGATTCTGAGCTGATTGAGAAATACAAGGATTACGTTGAAGATTTGCGCAACATGGAGACTTTGGCTGAAATTCTGCGTAATAAAAGGATGCGCAGGGGCAGCATAGATTTTGACCTGGATGAAACTAAAATCACCTTGGACCTGAAGGGCAAACCTATAGATGTCATGCCTTATGAGAGGGGGGTGTCCAACCGCATTATAGAAGAGTTCATGCTGGTTTGTAATGAGACCATAGCCGAGTTCATGGCTTGGAACGAAGTTCCTTTCGTGTACCGTATTCACGAGAGGCCGGAGATCGAAAAAATGCTTGAGTTTAATGAGTTCATTCATAATTTTGGTTACCATCTTAAGGGCGTAAGCGGTGATATACATCCTAAAGCCCTGCAGAACCTTTTGGAAAAAATAAAGGGCAGCAGGGAAGAAGGCATCATATCTACTGTTATGCTGCGTTCACTTAAAAAAGCCAGGTACAGCGATGATAATGCCGGGCATTTTGGTTTGGCTGCCAGATTTTACTGCCATTTCACCGCTCCCATCAGACGTTATCCTGACCTTATTATACACCGCATAATAAAGGAGTTCCTGAATGGCAGGCTGAATGAAGAACGTGTGGAATACCTGCAGGAAGTTCTGCCCGGCATGGCTGATCACTGCTCCCAAAGGGAAAGGCTGGCAGAAGAAGTCGAAAGGGAAGTTGACGACCTGAAGAAAGCCGAATACATGCTGGATAAGATCGACATGGAGTTTGACGGCATTATATCAGGCGTAACCCACTACGGCCTCTTTGTTCAGCTTGAAAACACCGTAGAGGGCCTGGTGCGCATAACCGTACTGGATGATGATTATTATGTGTATCATGAAAAGCACTACTGCCTGATTGGGGAAAGAACCAGGAAAGTTTACAGGCTGGGGGATAATGTCAGAGTGAAGGTGGTTAATGTTGATATTTCTTCCAGAAATATAGACTTTGTGCTGGTTTGACCAGCCTCTGCGGGCCTTAACCTGCCGGAAATATGGTTTGACAGATGATAGCGCCTGTGCTATATTATTAGTGACAACAAAAAACCAATCCAGCCCTATTTGTTGTACAATATACAAATAGGGTTATTTTATCGAAGTAGGTGCTGTTTTACGTGGCAGGCGATCAGATTAAGGTAATAGCAAGAAATAAAAAAGCTCAACACGATTATTTCATCGAGGAAACCTATGAAGCAGGTATTGTCTTGACGGGTACCGAGGTGAAATCCGTCCGCCTTGGCAAAGTCAACCTTAAAGACAGCTATGCCGACGTAAAACAGGGCGAGGTGTTTCTGCATAATATGCATATAAGCCCATACGAGAAGGGCAATATCTTTAACACCGACCCGACAAGATCTCGCAAACTGCTGCTTAACCGAAGGGAAATTAACAAACTCATCGGTTATATACAGCAGAAAGGATATGCATTGGTGCCTCTTCAGGTTTACCTGAAAAGAGGCTGGGTCAAAGTNNGCACAGCGCAGCATAGAGCGTGCTTTCAAGGATTATCAGAATGCCTGAATCAGTCAACATGGGGGCGTACTGGTTTCGACGGGGATAATAGGGGTGCGAGAAGCGAGTCGCGGACTCCGGGGCCGCGTCAACAACCTGGAATTAAAAATAAACGCAAACGATAACGTAGCTCTCGCTGCTTAATTAAAGCGGCGACGTCCGCCCCATAGCCCCCCGCGCTGTGGGACCGGGCGACAAATTTGCGGGGTACCGCCTGCCTAAGCTTTGCGGCAGGCAGGGAAACCTTATGAAGCTACCGACATCCGGATCCTGTCAGTGGGAGACGGGTGGAGGGAATGTTAAAACACTGACTGCACTCGGAGATGCTCTCGCCTCTGTATCTTCGGACAGGGGTTCGACTCCCCTCGCCTCCACCAAAAAATAAGGACTGTTAATTGGTTTGCCAATTAACAGTCCTTTATATTTTTATACTAATATAAATCATCGCCAATGTAGGCCATTTTTCAGGTATTATGTCATATTTCCCATCCAATGGAATCTATGTTTTAACAGCATTATATTTAATTGATAATGTTTACAGCAAGCAAATCACATATCCTCCTAGCAATCATATTATATATACATGGAGGATATCTAAATGGATAAAAAACCGTTAATAGGCTTGTTATGCAGCAATATATCTACTGAGGCTTATAAAAATATTGATATAGAGCCACCGATAGAGTTAATGCAGTTTACTCCGGAAGATATCAATTGGAATGATAAAAGAATAAGCGGCTTGATTCTTGAAAACGGCGTATGGAAAAAAGGAATCAGAGATTTTCCGGTTGTTGTTTATAACCGCTGCTATACCAGGTCAACAGGAATAACCAGGCGTCTTGAAAGATATATCGGACAGGGAAAAGTTTTTAATATCTATACAATGTTTGACAAATATGAAACTTATAACTTTTTTTATGACAGCCGGTTGGCAGAATATATGATTCCAACCTGGCCTTATGATCCTATTTTGTTAATAAGAAAGTTATCCAATGGTGAATCTGCATTGATCAAGCCTGCCAAAGGGTCTCTGGGGAGCGGTGTTATCAAGCTTAACAAAATAGGAAATGAATATTTTGCATATCTTCAAACAGTATATCCGGATGCAGTATTTAGTACAACCAGGGAACTGTTTTTCTATATCAATAAGGTAATGGTTAAGAATCCCTATTATATTATTCAACCGTTTATAAATTTCATGAAAGATGAAGACAGCGTATTCGATATGCGTTTCCTGGTTCAAAAGAATGGAGACGGCGTATGGCAAATTACTGCAGACCTATGCAGAATGTCTTTTGATGATTTCTATGTAACCAACTTAGCATATGAAATTATTCCAGTGCAGGATGTCCTGAAACAACTGGATCTGGATGAAACTATTATGACCCAGATGAAGGATATAAGCATTGAAGCAGCGATGATCATAGAAGAAAAAGCGGGTCCTTTCGGTGAGCTGTGTGTGGATTTTGGTATTGAGGAAAACGGAAGACTATGGATTATTGAAATCAACGGTAAACCTGATAAAAGTCTTTTTAAGGAAATAAGCCATGAAATATACAGGAAAGCCCTGATCACACCCCTTCAATATGCTGAATATTTGGCTATACATTAGTATTCACAATACAGATATACAATTGCATATAATGAATTAGTCTGTAGGAAAGGAGATGATGACTATGGGTAAAAGACCTTGCCCGACTGGTGCTACAGGTGC
>LFTC01000030.1:13083-46954 GCA_001512915.1 Clostridiales bacterium DTU083
GGAGTAACGGGTGCTACCGGTGCAACAGGTGTTACTGGACCGCCTGCTGCTGGTGTTGAGTGCTCATGTTTTGATCAAATGGCAAATTTAATTCAACAGGTAATAGATAACTTCTCAGAATCGAATATCGGAGTCAATATAGAGAATGGTGGATCAGTTACCGGAAGGCCTAGTGAGATAGTAAACGGTACTGTATTTGTACTGACAAATGCAGCAGGCGACATTACTAACAGAATTAATATATGTAAGATAGCCTCTATATCACTTTCTGGTACCGACACATTTGAAGGTTTTACCTTCCTACCCCCGCCTGATCCGCTTCCTACCGGTTGTGAGGCTGAGTGTGAAGCTGGCATAAGAGAAGTATTGGAATCATTGATGGGCGAAATGGTGAATATTAGAGCAGGGGGTACTGACACTGGAAATATGATTGTTACGCAAGTAGAGTTTGGAATGGTTATACTGGATGATCAAATTGCTGTATCCACCTGCATGATCGAAGACGTCCGCTAAATCAACTCTGACGCATTAATAGGGAAATGTCTATCATTTCCCTTTTACATAAATGATGGAGGTATAAAAATGATAACAATCAGCCTGTGCATGATAGTAAAAAATGAAGAGGATACCCTGGCCAGATGCCTTAGGTCGGTTCATGATATTGTTGATGAAATTATTATAGTGGATACGGGTTCAACTGATAAAACAAAGGAGATTGCCCGTGATTTTACGTCAAAGATATACGATTTCGAATGGATTGACGATTTTTCCGCAGCAAGAAACTATTCATTTTCCAAAGCCACCATGGACTATATACTTTGGCTTGATGCAGATGATGTAATTTTGCCAAATGATAAGAAAAAGTTAAAAAAACTAAAAGAAACATTGGATCCATCCGTAGCTACGGTTATGATGAAATATAATTATGCCTTTGATGAATATGGCAATGTCACCCTTTGCTTCTACAGGGAGCGTCTCGTAAAAAGAAGCTGCAACCCTGTGTGGCATGATCCGGTTCATGAATTCATAGGAATTGAAGGTAAAACCATTAATTCCGATATCTGCATAACGCATAAAAGGATACATGATGCTTCCGACAGGAACCTGCGGATATTTGAGAAAATGATTGAGCAGGGCAGGCCTATGAGTGCAAGAAATTATTTCTATTATGCCAAGGAATTATACTATCACAACAGGTTTAAAAAGGCTGTTGAATATTTCAATAAATTTTTGGATTCAGGAGAGGGCTGGATTGAGGATAATATAAATGCCTGTTTTCACCTTTCAATCTGCTATGACAATATGAAAGACAGGCAGAATATGCTTAAATCTTTACTGAGAAGTTTTGAATATGATCTGCCCAGGGCGGAAATATGCTGCCAGCTTGGCACCTATTATATTGCAGCAGAAGATTATAAAAGGGCAATCTTCTGGTATGAGCTGGCCGCAAACCTAAGCAAACCTGAAGGCAGCTGGGGTTTCATTCTTGAAGATTATTGGGGCTTCATACCCAATATACAGCTGTGTGTCTGTCATTATAAACTGGGCAACATGGAAGAATCCTATAAATATAATGAAATAGCAGCAAAATACAAGCCCGATTCTCCTCTGGTTAAACATAATAGGAACTTCTTTGAATCAATTATGAAACAAAAGGAAGAGCCTGAAAAATCCGCCAAGGCATTAAGTGAATCAGTTGCCGGGGATGCTAAACCCGGCAGCCAAGTACAAACCGGACAAGGTAAAGCACTCAGGATTGTTCAGGTTGCTCCGGATATTTATGCTCTTCCTCCTGAAAATTATGGCGGAATTGAATTGGTAGTATATGAAATAACCGAGGAACTGGTGCGCAGAGGACATGAAGTCTGGCTGTACGCCCCAAAGGGGACACGTACCAGTGCCAATCTGATACCTTATGAGCATAATGAACCTTGGAATGAAGAGGCAATTATAAAGCAAGTTATCAGCACATTGCCGGATAGTATTGATCTGATTCATGACCATACCCATCATTCCCTCATTGGCCGTCAGAAATTGAATATACCCACAATTTGCACCATTCATTGTCCAGTCAGCAATAATGTTAAATTTCCCGTGTATGTAAGCAAAAGAGCCAGAAAGGTTTATGGCAGCAATAAAGGCTTTCATGTTTATAACGGCATCAACCTGGATGAATACCAGTTTTCCCAGGAAAAAGACGATTACCTTTTATACCTGGGAGTACTGAACTATTATAAGGGTTCCCATATCGCACTTGATGCTGCAATAAGGACTAATCAAAGACTTATTGTTGCCGGCCCGGTACACGATCAGTCTTACTTTGACGCTGAGATAGCCCCCAGGCTTAAGAACAATCCCAATATAACTTATGTGGGGGCAGTCGGCGGACAGCAAAAACAGGATTTATTGAAGAAGGCAAAATGCCTCTTGTTTCCTACCTCCTTTGAGGAACCTTTCGGCCTGGTTATGGTTGAAGCCATGGCATGCGGAACGCCTGTTCTGGCATTTGATAACGGCGCCGTCAGTGAAGTCCTTGAAGGATTCCCGCAATTGATATGTTCTTCCCTGGATGATATGGCAGATAAGATTCTGAATCTGCAGATGCCTGCTCCTGAAGAATTGCGTCAATACGTAAAGCACAGGTTTACAACACAGAGGATGGCAGATGAGTATTTGGAGCTGTATCGCCGGGTTATGAATAAAAAAGGGAAGCACCTGTCCAATGTTAATATACTAAACAAAAGCAAGCTGCTCCGCATAGCACAGGTATCGCCTGATTATTATCCTGTTCCTCCACCGAATTACGGTGGTATCGAAAGGGTAATATATGACCTTACCGAAGAATTGGTTGAGATGGGGCATGAGGTTTATTTATTTGCCACGGGAGGCAGCAGGAGCAGTGCCCGGGTAATCAACTATGAGCATCATGGGTTCAGTCCCTATGAAATTTCAGAGTTTGTTAAGAAAAAACTGCCTCCGGATATTGATATAATTCATGATCATACCCACTCCTCCGCAATAGGCAGACTGAACCTTGACATACCTACGGTGTGTACCATTCACACTCCTGTAAATAACCCTGTGAAATGTCCTGTATATGTAAGTAAAAGTGCCCGGGAATATCATGCCGGAGGCAAAGGCTGGTATGTTTATAACGGTATTAACCCAAATGATTTTGAATACAGCGAGGAAAAGGATGATTTTGTACTGTATATGGGAATGCTGGCCTGGTATAAGGGCATTGTTCACACCTTGGAAGCAGTTGAAAAAACAGGAGATAATCTTATTCTAGCCGGACCTGTTTATGATGTGGATTATCATAAGCGTGAAATTGAACCCAGGATAAAGGCAAACCCCAGGGTAAAGTATATAGGCGAAGTTGGCGGCAAAAGGCGCACAGACCTGTTAAAACATGCCAAATGCCTTTTGTTTCCCACTGTATGCAATGAACCATTCGGGCTGATTATGATTGAAGCAATGGTATCAGGCACTCCTGTTCTTGCTCTCTCCAACGGAGCAGTACCCGAGGTATTGGAGAGATTTCCCGAGCTTATATGCAGTACTCCGGAAGAAATGGCGGAAAAACTTATGCGCCAGGATTTTCCTGATCCAAAAGAAATGCGCAGCTATGTACTTGGTAACTTTACCAGAGACAGGATGGCAAGAAACTACCTCAATATATACTATGAGCTTATTAAAGCTTAGTAAACGAGTTCTTGCATATTAAAAGTTATGCCGATTTATGTTGTAATAGGGTTGTATTTGGAATATAATCAGTGGTGAAAATAATTCTGCCTTCTTCCTAATTGATATGGAATGATGTGGTTTAGCAGAAAGGGGAATGGTATGAAAAAAATATATGAAGGTAAAACCAAGGATGTTTATGCCCTGGAAAACGGAAATTACCGGCTTGTATTCAAAGATGACGTTACAGGCGAAGATGGGGTCTTTGATCCGGGTGCCAATCAGGTGGGCCTGTCTATTGAAGGAATCGGCAAAACAAATCTGAAAGTATCTGTAAAGTTTTTTGAAATGCTGGAAAAAGAGGGTATTCACACGCACCATATAAGCTCTGATATTGACAGATCTTCCATGGATGTGCAAAAAGCAGAATTCTTTGGCAAGGGCTTGGAGATTATCTGCCGCTATCGTGCAGTAGGAAGTTTTTTGCGCCGTTACGGAGCTTATGTAAAAGAAGGGGACAAGCTCAATGCTTATGTTGAAGCTACTTTAAAGGATGATGAGAGAGGGGATCCGCTGGTTACGGCGGAGGGCCTGGAAGTTCTTGGCATCATGTCTGTTGAGCAGTTTGAACAGATTAAGGCAGATACACGAAGAATAGCTGGATTAATAAAGAAAGAGCTGGAAAAGAAAGGCCTGGAGCTTTATGATATTAAATTGGAATTCGGGCTGGATGAAGATGGAAGAGTGATGCTTATTGATGAAATTTCATCAGGTAATATGAGGGTTTACAAGAATGGAAAAATTATGGACCCCATGGAATTAAATAAAGCTTTGCTGGATGAATAGAAAAAGCTCCAACGAACCTTTATCGATCGGCCAACCTGACATCACCGTAAACTTCTGTTTCCCATTACCGATTACTTCAAAAACCTTCGTCTGCCAGCCAGCTTCTTTTACTTACCCGATTTTCGCTTCGTTTCCGCTGCTTTCACACTGGATTATGTGATTGCAGCTTCCAGTCCGCTTCCACCGGCATAAATAAATTTCACTGACACTGTCAGATATAGCAGGGTACCAGCCCCTGCCGGTTTTTGCTAACCAGCAATGTTCTGTTTCCATTGTACGGTTCTGCAAGGTTTCCTCTCTTAGGGATTCCTTGGAGCTTGTAGCTTAATCCTACTATAAAGAAGCTGATGAGTCAAAGTTTGTACAGTTGCAAAAACTGTTATTATGCAAAAATATTCAGAATATTCATGCGTTAACTCCTTCATACTCTGTTTTTTGTCGGATATCATTTTTTTTAATATATATAAGATATGATAATATCTATAATGTAGATTAATATGTAGCAGGTGAAAGATTTGGCCTTTATTACTTTTTCCAGAGAATCGGGAAGTTTCGGAGAGGAAATAGCTGACAAGCTGGCTATGAGCCTAAATATTCCGCTGATTTCACGTTCGGTGGCCATGGCCGAATGGTTTCCGGAAATAGCCGATAAGCATGAACTTCACATGCTGTCTGAAAGCCCCCGCTTTTATTTAAACAAATCCAGACTCAATATCACATTTGCCGCTTATTTGGAACAAAAGCTGAAAGAAATGGTTGAAAAGGGTCCGGCAATCCTGTTCGGCATGGGATCACAGGTTATATTTTCCGGCCATCCGGAAGCTATACATGTCAGAATTACAGCATCTCCCGAAACACGGCTGCAAAGGCTCAGCAAGATTCATCACTTGGGCCGGGAGGATGCCAGGCGCATGCTGCAGCTGACCGATAGGAAACACAAGCGCTATGTATCAACTATATACAAGCAGGATATATCTGATCCTGCTCATTACCACCTTATTTTAAATACCGATTCTCTAAGCATTGATGAAAGCGTATCTATCTTAAAATTTGCTTTTGAAAACAAGCAGGCTAAAGTTGAAACAACAGAAAAACTGGAAGAAGAGTCAGCAAAACCCATTGTATTTAAAAACGAGTCCGAAGAAGAATTTGCAAGGATATTGGATATGTACGGACTGGAATGGGAGTACGAACCACATACATTCCCCATCGAGTGGGATTCAGAAGGAAATATTACCGGAGCCTTTTCGCCGGACTTTTATCTGCCTCGTTTCGACACATATATAGAATTAACTACTATGAATCAGAAATATGTGTCAGGCAAGAAGAAGAAAATGAGAAAGCTGAAAGAGCTGTATCCCGGGATTAATATAAAAATGGTTTTCAAAAGTGATTTTCATTCTTTGTTGAGAAGGTTCGGACTGGATAAGGAGGCTCATGGCAAATGAAGGAAAAAGGGATTGGCAGGATAATTTTTACTGAGAGAGAGATACAAGAGCAGGTTTCAAAAATGGCAAAGATGCTCTCTCTCGACTATGACGGTAAAGACCCAATACTAATAGGAATACTGAATGGCTCATTTTATTTTATGGCAGATTTGACTCGCTATATGACCATCCCGTTATCAATAGATTTTTTGTCCATCGGTGTTTATCCGGAAGTAACCAAAAAAACGGGAATTGTCCGGTTTAACAAGGAACTCGATCTTTCAATAACCGGCAGGCACGTTTTATTGGTTGAAGATATAGTGGGAACGGGTCTGACCCTTGGTTATATTTATCAGCATATGGAAGCATTTAAGCCGGCCAGCCTGAAGATATGCACTTTACTGGACAATCCGGCAGAGCGTCTGCTTGATATAAAAATTGATTACCGGTGTTTTGTAATGCCGGATGAATTTCTTGTAGGCTATGGCCTGGATTATGAGCAGAAATACCGGAATCTGCCTTATATAGCTGCATACAGACCTGAACCCTGATTTCTTTACAAAGATATATATATGTAGTACAATTGTATAAGAAAAGTTAGAAAATTGAGAAATGGCTCGGCAAAATGGAATGTCTGAGTCTTTATATATTTTAAATAAAGGGATGCACGTTATAAGATGTTTTTCAGAAAGCGACATATTGATATTGCCAACGGACCTCTGCTCAGCAACATGCTCTTGTTTGCCCTGCCCATTATGGCTATGAACATATTGCAGCTCATGTTCAATGCAGCTGACATGATTGTAGTCGGGCGTTTTTCAGGCAAAACTGCCCTTGCTGCTGTAGGGGCTACTGGCTCACTTATTAATCTGCTGGTTAACCTTTTCATGGGCTTGTCAGTGGGTACCAGCGTAATTGTCTCCCAGGATTATGGCGCCGGCAGACATGTGGATGTAAGCAGGGCTGTGCACACTTCAATGACTCTCAGCATTATCGGCGGCCTGGCTGTTATGGTTACGGGCATTGTTTTCTGCAAGCCATTGCTGGAAATGATGGGAACCCCTATGGATATAATCAGCCTTTCCATTTTATATATGAAAATTTACTTTTTGGGAATACCGGGTACAATGGTATATAATTTTGGCTCGGCTGTACTGCGTGCCATAGGCGACAGCCGCCGTCCCACTTACTATCTTTTCATGGCTGGTGTTGTTAATGTTATATTAAACCTGGTATTTGTAATTGGATTCCGCATGGGTGTTGCAGGTGTAGCCTGGGCTACAACTATTTCGCAATATCTGTCAGCCGTTCTTGTGGTAATATGCTTGTACAGGAGTCACGGCTCAATACGGTTTATTCCAAAACAGATGAAAATAAGCAAAGAAAAATTTTTGCCTATTCTAAGAGTTGGCGTGCCTGCGGGATTGCAGGGAGCACTGTTTTCCATTTCCAATGTGATGGTTCAATCGGCAGTTAACTCCTTTGGTTCAACCATGGTTGCCGGAAATTCAGCTGCTGTTAATGTAGAGGGTTTTGTATCAACATCAATGAACGCTTATTACAATGCAGCTATAACTTTTACCGGACAGAATATGGGTGCAAGAAAATATGACAGGATAGATAAAATCGCTTTGATATGTATTTTATTGATCATGTCTACCTGGTTTGTTATAGGTGGTGCCACTTTGCTGTTTGGCAGACAATTGCTCAGTTTGTACTCAACTGATGCCCAGGTTATTGAGCTGGGCATGAGACGCTTATTCATTATGATGTCATTTTATTTTCTATGCGGAATTATGGTTGTATTTCCTGGTATAACCAGGGCTATGGGCTATTCCATACTTCCTATGCTGGTTACTTTGGTTTGCGCCTGCCTGCTTCGGATTGTCTGGCTGGCAACCATATTTACATGGAATCCTACACCCTTGATGCTTTATGCTTGTTATCCGGTAACCTGGGCTTTGGCAGGGCTTGGCCAGGCAGCAATTTTCCTGTTTGGCCGCAGGCAAGTCCGCAAACAAAATGCGCCTGAAATGGAATTTGCATAAGAGGAGGGGTGAGCATGCCTTTAAAAATTATCAAGGGAGATATAACAAAAATAAAAGCGGATGCCATTGTCAATGCAGCAAATAAAACCCTCCTGGGAGGCGGAGGGGTTGACGGGGCAATTCACAGGGCAGCCGGCCCCAAGCTGTTGGAGGAATGCCGCACCCTGGGAGGATGCGAAACCGGCGAAGCCAAAATAACCAAGGGTTATAATCTGCCTGCCAGATATGTTATTCATACCGTTGGCCCGGTATGGAAGGGCGGAGATCATAAAGAGGAAGAACTTTTGGCCAGCTGTTACAAGGATTCATTAAAACTGGCCATAGAGCACGGACTGAAGAGTATAGCGTTTCCGCTGATATCAGCAGGGGCTTACGGCTATCCCAAAGACCAGGCTTTAAAGGTGGCTGTGAAAACTATTAATGAATTTTTGAAGGAACATGATTTGGAAGCCTGCCTTGTACTTTATGATGAGAAATCGTATCAAACAGCCAAGAAACTATTTGATTTTGTTGAGTAAAAACTTTTATCTTTTAATCAGCAAAACCGACAGATCATTAACATTGGTCCCGGTAGGCCCTGTTATAATGAGGCCGTCGCAGGCTTTAAGGGCATTATATGCATCGTTGTTTTCCAGTACTTCAAATATGGATATGCCTTTTTCAGCCAGAATTTGCGCTGTACTGGCATCCACATAGCCTCCTGCCGCATCCGTCGGACCGTCTGTGCCGTCTGAGCCAAATGAAAAGACTGCGACATTATTTAATCCCGAAATGCCCTCAGCTGCTGAAAGGGCCAGCTCCTGGTTCCGTCCGCCCTTGCCTGTGCCTTTGACATGCACTACGGTTTCTCCTCCGGCTATAAAGGCAAGGGATTTTTCTGTGTTATTATGATATTGCGCAATTGATGCCAGAAAGCTTCCTGCTTCCCGTGCCTGGCAATTCAGGCTGGCAGTCAGTACAATAGGTTCATAGCCCAGCTCCCGGCATGTTTTCTCAGCAGCGGCACATAGCTGTGTTACACTTCCTGTGATCATTGTCTTTACATTGGTAATCTTGTCAGGTGTTTCGATTTTAAGCATTTCTTCTGTTTCTTTGGATATGGAAATACCGTATTTTCTTACTATTTCCAAGGCTTGTTCACTGGTTGAAGTGTCCGGATAGGCAGGTCCGGAGGCAATCATATCCAACGGGTCGCCTATAATGTCTGATAACACAACGGAGAATACTTGGGCAGGTTCACACAGCTTTGCAAATTTACCGCCCTTTACTGCCGATAACCGTTTGCGGATAGTATTGGTTTCTACAATATCCGCACCGGAAGCCAACAATTGTTTGGTTATATCCTCCAGCGTTTCCTTGGGCACCAGGGGTTTTTCAAATAAAGCGGAACCGCCGCCGGATATCAGAAACAATACAATATCTTCTGGTGAAAGGTTTGAAACAAGCTGTATGGCTTTCTCAGTAGCAGCAAAGGAATTTTCATCCGGTATAGGATGGCCTGCTTCATAGATGCGGATATTGGGCAAATCTCCCTGGGAGTGGTCATACTTTGTTATTACAATGCCGTCATCGATCCTGCTGCCCAGAACATCGCTTGCAGCCTTCGCCATAGACCATCCGGCTTTTCCAATGGACACCAGAAGCAGCCTGCCTTTTGGCATTTCCAGTTCCTGCAGGGCCTTTTTAACTGCAGTATCAGGCAGGGCAGAATTTATGGCAGCGTCAATTATTTTATAAGCATCTTTTTTTAAACTCAAAGAAATCCCACCTTCCTGTGTGCATTACATTCCATAATTTTTGCAAAAGCGCCAAAGCATATGCCTTGGCGCTTATATTATACTAGATGCTAGCTTACATTGCTGTTTATAAATATCATCCGCCGAATAATTTGATAAACAGGTAGATGATATAAACGTTAATTATAGATGCTATGCCTGCAACGAGAGTTCCCACTGTCTGCGTCTTATATCCATCTTCTACTCTCAGATCCCCAAAGTTTGTTACTACCCAGAAATAGCTGTCATTGGCATGGGAAACGGTCATGGCACCTGCACCGATTGCAATTACCGTCAATGCGGCTGATACTGGAGTATCCAAGCCTAATGTAGGCAGCAAAGGTGCTATAATTCCTGCGGTGGTGGTCAGAGCAACTGTTGAAGAACCCTGGGCAGTTTTCAGGATAGCGGACAACAGGAAGGGGAACAAAAGTCCGATCGCCTGAAGGGCTTGTGCGTTTTCTTTGATGTAATCCACCATGGTGGTATTTGCTATTACATTTCCGAGAACGCCGCCTGCTGCAGTAATGAACAATATGGGTCCTGCTATTTTTAGGGTTTCTTCGGTCAGTTCATAGAAGTTTTTACTGCGTTTTTGTGATACCAGTAAGTAAATTGCTATTATAACTCCAACAGCTATGGCTATTATTGGAGTTCCCAGGAAGGTGATTACAGGTACGGATAGTTTAGCCATATTAAAGGCAGAAGACAGGCTCATGAGAATAATCGGAACAACTATGGGAGCAAATGACAGCCATGCGTTAGGCAGTTCACCATAGCTGGCAACCAGCTCTTCGTATGACTGTGTAATCTCTTCTTTTGTTTCACCCATTTCTTCTTTGGATTTTACTCTTTTGCCGACATTAATTGCAAAGAAGTAGCTGGCAATCAAAGGCAGAATAGATGCAAGTGCACCCATAATAATGACCATCAACAGGTTGGCTTCTTGGTTCAGACCTGTTTCGAACAGGGTGTTAGCCGCAGCAATGGGACCTGGTGTTGGTGGAATAAAGCAGTGCGAAATGTAGAGCCCCAGGGATAGTGCTGCAGCACTTGCTACTGCAGATCTGCCTGTACGTTTTGCCAATGCCTTTCTGATGGGGTTGAGAATTACGAAACCACTGTCGCAGAACACTGGAATGGATACTATCCAGCCCATGATCAGCATTGCCAGTTCAGGCCTTTTTTTGCCTACCGCACGTACCACAACGTCTGCCATTTTTAATGCAGCGCCCGTTTTTTCTAGTAATGTACCGATGAGTGCACCAAAAATAATGACGATTCCTATGCTCTTAAAGGTATTGCTGAATCCGGTTCCGATAACATCTGGGATATCTGTCAGCGGAATTCCTGCAACCAGGGCAAAGAGCAGAGCAATCGCCATAATGGATAGGAATGCATGAATTCTTAGTTTGGAAATAGCAAGAATCATAAGTACGATTGCGATAACAAAGGCGATAATAAGAGGAATACCAGACATGAATAATACCTCCTTATGAATTGAAGTATGAAAATTGATAATTCATTAACAAATATGAATTATCAGAATACTATACTTTAAATATACATTATTATATTTGCAAAGTCAATTAAAATAAAACCTTCCCTGTTCCGGGAAGGCTTTTATCCAAGCTTCAGTGTCAGATTTTTTCAAATGAAAAATATTGCTGCTATGGTAGTAACCGCCAGGCCGATAATCACGGGTTTCATATTTCGCCTGACCAGGTCAAACGGGCTGACTCCGCATATGGCAGCTGCAGGAATAACTGCCCATGGAACGATTGTTCCTCCACCCACCCATATGGCTGCAATCTGGCCAAGGGCAGTCAATGTAGCTATACCTCCGCCCAGGGCTGTAGAAAACAACCTGGCAACAGAACCGGCCAAGGTTATGCCGGAGAATCCGGAACCGTCCAATCCGGTAATTGCGCCTACAATTGTGGAAGTAACGGCGCTTATGGCGTTGTTTAAGGGAACAGTATTTGCCAGTGCAATCCCCAAATCATTTACCAATCCGTTGGAAGACTCAGGCAATATTTCTCCGAACAGATTAATAATTGCCATATCTCCCAGGTAAAAGAAAGCGGCAATAGGAATTACAGGCCCGAATACTTCAAAACCGAATTTTAACCCTTCAATTAAATTAGATGTAATCTTTTCAAGCCCTTTGCCTTTGTAAGCAGCCATGGATAGTAATACGAGGATTATAAGGGATGTGCCGCCAATAAGAGCGGTGGCGTCTCCCCCTTGCAGTTTGAGCACCGACATTATTACCAGATCTGCTGTAAAGAGCACAGGTATTAAGACTGCAAAAAATACCTTGGCTTTCTTTGGAAGATCAATGTGATCCGTATTCTTGCTCCCTATCTGTGCATCCTTTGTTCCAGGCAATTCGAATCTTGATTCCGTTGAAATAGTGCCTTTCTTCATATCATTCCGCAGGAATAAAAAGGCAGCAATAGTAGTTACCACGCCCATAATAATAACCAATGGTATGCTGGCCGAAATCACATCACTTACCGGTATGCCGGCACCATCAGCAGTCAGTTTAGGCGCTCCCTGGATGATAAAGTCACCTGAAAGAGCTATTCCATGGCCGAACAAATTCATTGCCATTGCTACTCCGATAGCGGGCATCTTAACCCTGAGTGCAGCTGGAAGAAGTACTGCTCCTATCAGGGCAACTGCAGGAGAAGGCCAAAAGAACCAGGATATTATCATCATCAGAATGCCTATTACCCAATAGGACATTGATGGGGTTCGGATTAGTTTTGTAAAGGGATAAACCATAAACTCATTGACGCCGGTCTTTAGCATGACCTTGCTCATTCCGGTAATTACTGAGATGATCAATATGGTTCCCATAAGCTCTGTTATTGCCAGGATAAAGCTGTTGAATATCCCCATTACAGAAGCATACAGCGATCCGGTGGCTATTAACCCGATTGCAAATACTCCCGCTATGGAAACCAGGCTGGTATCTCTTTTCATTATCATATTGATGATGATCAGCAATATTAGTGTCAAATATACCCAATGCAGGGCTGTTAATTCTATGTTCAATTAAAGCTCCCTCCTTTCCAAAAATCCGCAATTCAGCGGCGCTATAGTATTACAGTATGCAGGAGGAGTTGGGATGGTACGAAAAAAACAGATATGAGAAAATCAAGTTGACAATGCAGATTGAATTGGCTATAATAAGTTTGTCGATTGGCGGGAATGGCGGAATTGGCAGACGCGCTAGATTCAGGTTCTAGTGGTCGCAAGACTGTGCAGGTTCAAATCCTGTTTCCCGCACCACAACAGTGTTCCTTCAGCTTCAGCTTGCTGCAGGGACACTTATTTTTTTGTCAAAACAGTATATGCTGTATAATATTTAGTGTATAATTTGTTTGTACGATTAATAACTGTATACATAAATGGAGGAAGTATCATTGAGGAAAACAAAGATTATCTGCACATTAGGTCCGGCAGTTGATGATCCGAAGATTCTGGAAGAATTGATGAAAAAGGGCATGGACGTTGCCCGTATGAATTTTTCTCACGGTGATCGCGAAGAACACAAGAAACGGCTGGAAAATTTCAAGAATATAAGAGACAGATTGGGTTTGCCTATTCCTTTGCTGCTGGATACCAAAGGCCCGGAAATCAGAATCGGACGTTTTAAATCCTGCGAGGTGACATTGAAGGAAGGCTGCTCCTTTACGTTATTTCACGATGATGTTATAGGGGATGAAAGCGGGGTTTCTGTTTCTTATAAGGATCTGTACAAGGATGTCAGCACAGGCACCCGGATTCTGATCAATGACGGCTTGATTGAACTTAGAGTTGAGCGGATAAAGGATAAAAACATACACTGCACTGTTTTAAACGGCGGAGTAATAGGGGACAGAAAAGGCATTAATGTGCCGGATGTGGAGATAAATCTGCCTTCTCTTACTGAAAAGGACATTGAAGATATTAAGTTCGGCATAGAAAATGAGTTCGATATTATTGCTGCGTCCTTTATCCGAAAAGCCCAGGACGTGCTGGAAATAAAAAAGGTGCTGGAAAAAAACGGCGGCCAGGACATAATGGTAATCGCCAAGATTGAGAATCGTCAGGGCGTTGATAATATAGATGAAATATTAAAGGTTTCCGACGGAATTATGGTAGCCAGGGGTGATCTTGGTGTAGAAATTCCGGCAGATGAAGTTCCCATTGTTCAGAAGATGCTGATAGATAAGTGCTACCGAAATGGGAAACCCGTTATCACAGCCACACAGATGCTGGATTCCATGATTCGCAATCCCCGGCCCACCAGAGCGGAGGCCAGCGATGTTGCCAATGCCATTTACGATGGGACCAGCGTTATAATGCTGTCCGGTGAAACAGCAGCTGGAAAATATCCGCTGGAGAGCATGGAAACAATGTCAAGAATTGCCTTGACAGCGGAAAAGTCTATTGATTATTGGAAAGAGTTTAAGGCAATGAGGTACAATGTAGACGTGAGCGTTACCAATGCTATCAGTCATGCAACCTGTACCACTGCTATGGATTTGAATGCATCTGCTATTGTAACGGTAACTCAATCAGGGCGTACCGCCAGAATGATATCCAGATTCCGTCCAAACTGTCCTATAATTGCTGCTACACCATCACCCAGGGTACAGCGTCAGCTTAATATGTCATGGGGTGTAATTCCCTACCTGGTTAAAGTGGCAGAATCTACGGATGAAATATTTGATATGGGCATTGAAAAAGCTTTGGAATCCGGTATTGCCAGGCATGGCGATATTGTCGTAATTACTGCGGGAGTGCCCATAGGAGTCAGCGGCACAACCAATATATTGAAAGTGGCTACGGTTGGAAAGGTTCTGGTCAGAGGCTCTGGAACCGGTACAGGAGCTTATACCGGCGAGATCTGTGTTGTCAGAACTCCTAAAGAAGCGGAGGAAATATTTGAAGACGGCAATATATTGGTAGCCCCTTATACATCCAACGAAATGCTTCCGGTAATGAAAAGAGCATCAGCAATCATAGTTGAGGAAAGCGGGACCAACAACCATGCCGCCACTGTAGGGATGGCATTGGATATTCCTGTTATAACCGGTGCGGAAAATGCTACACAAATATTAAAGAGGGGCTCAGTTGTTACCGTAGATTCCGACAGGGGTATAGTGTACTATGGTTCCCTCAGCTGATATTCATTTATAAATTTTAACAATGCTGGATAAAGATGTTCAGTATAAAGCATCACCTGCGTGATAATCTAATTTTGAAAGCATGCTGTGGCAGTTGCCAAGTTAACGAAAGGAGCAGGTGATGCTGATGAAAAGAATATTAACTGTGCTTACAGCACTATTATTTGCAATTATATTTTTTGTGCAGGTTCTTGCTTCAGAGGAGCTGAGCTCTGAGATAATCAGCCTCAGCTATAAGGGTTCTAATAAATATATGTCTTGGGATTTACAGATTCCCCAGGTGCAAGGGCTGGATAGCGCCAGAGTCGAAAGGAGTATAAACAGGCATTTATTGAAAACAGTTAAACATCTTAAAAAGGAAGTGCTGGCTGAAGCTATAAAAGCTTACAGAGAGTCTAAAAAGGCAGAATATCCTTTCAGACCCTTCGAAGTCCATGTGGATTATAAGGTTCATGCTTTAAATCAGAAGCTGCTTAGTTTGACGATGGACCTATATAAATTTACCGGCGGAGCTCATGGTTTTACAGTTCGTAAGCCCTTTAATTATGACCTTAAGTCTGGGAAAGAGTTAGGATACAAAGATATATTTAAAGATTGTCCGAACTACAGTCAGGTTATTATACATCATATTACAGACAAGATAATTAAGAATCCGGATGCTTATTTTGATGATGCTCTTGATAAAGTACGGCAGATGACAGATGAACAGCCGTTTTA
This sequence comes from Clostridiales bacterium DTU083, assembly GCA_001512915.1. Taxonomy (GTDB): domain Bacteria; phylum Bacillota; class Clostridia; order Caldicoprobacterales; family DTU083; genus DTU083. Next base: position 28,764 of record LFTC01000030.1, read on the forward strand.
TATTACAGACAAAGGTATTGTAGTCATCTTCGGTTTGTATGAAATAGCGCCATATGCTTCGGGCATTCAGGAATTCTTTGTACCATTTTCCGCCTTCAAGTGTTCATAATCTAACATACTGCGTATACTAATAGCATCCTATTATTTGGATGCTTTTTAGTTTTAAATTGTACTTGCCGCAGCTTGTATAAATATACATATTTTTAGAAATGTATTGACAAATAGTTTTGGTCTGCGTATAATACTAGTCAATATAGTACATTACAGTGATAAAGGATATTAAATGCGATGACCGGGAAGTAGTAGCGGAAGCTTGCATTCCTTACAGAGAGCCTTTGGTTGGTGAGATAAAGGCAGTGAATAGTTCCGTGAATTCATCCCGAGAGCTGCACACTGAACGGCATTTTGCCCAGTAGGCTGTGCCGGAATCCGGCCGTTAATTTCCGGAGGGGTAATTATTGTTACCCGCTGAGGTTGTTTTTATAAACAACGAAGACAAGGTGGTACCGCGAACCAAAAATTCGCCCCTGTTATACAGGCGGCGATTTTTTATACCTTATATTAATTTACTTAAATGCTTTATTATGATTTATGGAGGTAGGGAAAATGAAAAGGTACTCTAAGATTCTTGCAATGGCATTAACTTTAGCTGTCATTATCCTGGCAGCAGGATGCGGCCCCAAAACCGAAACCGGGGCAAACGGCAGCCAAACAGATGCGGACAAAGTAACTATCGGCATAATCCAATATGCAGAGCATGTGGCGCTGGATGCAGCCAGGGAAGGTTTTATCGATTCACTTAAGGATCAAGGTTATGTCGAAGGTGAAAACGTAGTATATGACCTGCAAAATGCTCAGGGAGATCAATCCAATTTGTCAACCATCAGCGATCGCTTTATCAGCAACAAGGTTGATCTGGTTTTGGCAATTGCCACGCCTGCAGCACAGGCGATTGCAGGCAAGACTTCGGAAATTCCTATTTTAGGAACAGCAATTACGGATTACGTAGAAGCCCGTCTGGTGGATTCCAATGAAAAACCAGGCAAAAATGTAACCGGAACATCCGATATGAATCCAATAAAAGAGCAGATTGAACTTTTGGTTAAACTGGTTCCGGACGCCAAAACCATAGGGTTGATATATACAGGAAGCGAGCCTAATTCAGTTGTACAGGCAGAAATCGCTAAAGAGGCCATTGAGAATTTAGGGTTGAATCATACAGAGGTAACCGTTACCAATACCAATGATGTACAGCAGGCAACACAGTCTTTGGTAGAACAATGTGACGCTATTTATATTCCTACGGACAACACCTTGGCTTCAGCCATGCCCACAGTTTACGGAGTTACTGCGGAAACAAAAACGCCTGTTGTATGCGGGGAGACCGGTATGGTCAAAAATGGCGGTTTAGCTACCCTTGGAATCAATTATTATGATCTGGGCTATCAGACAGGCCAGATGGCGGTTCCCATTCTTAAAGGAGAAGCCAAACCTGCTGATATGCCGATACAATTGCCTGCCGGATATGACTTTGCCATCAACGGCACTATAGCTGAGGAATTCGGCATTGAAATTCCTGAAGATTTACAGGAATACGTATTCGAAATGGAGCAATAAGTGTAAGATAAGGAGAATGGGTGAACCTTTATGCTGGATATTTTAATGGGTGCAATCTCTTTAGGGTTGCTTTGGGCTGTCATGACAATAGGGGTATTTATCACATATCGGATACTTAATATAGCTGATCTGACGGTAGAGGGCTCCATAGCAATGGGGGCAGCGATTGCCGCGCAGGGAATAACTTTGGGTATGAATCCCTATGCGGCAACCCTGCTTGCTTTGATCGGAGGTATGGCAGCAGGCATGGCAACCGGATTATTGCATACTCAATTAAAAATTCCGGCATTGCTTTCTGGAATCCTGACTATGATCGCTCTCTGGTCGATTAATTTAAGAATAATGGGCAAAGCCAATATATCGCTGCTTCGCATGAATACGGTTTATACTTTGCTGGAAAATTCAGGTCTGGATAAGGCTTATGCCATCATAATTCTTGGGCTGATTGCAGTTTTTGGCATAATAACCTGCCTGTATTGGTTCTTTGGCACCGAAATCGGATGCGCAATCCGTGCTACAGGCAACAATCCCAATATGGCAAGAGCACAGGGAATAAATACCGATGTCACAATTATACTGGGCCTTATCATCAGCAACGGCTTGGTGGCTGTAAGCGGGGCTTTAATTGCACAAAGCCAGGGTTATGCTGATGTGCAAATGGGCACAGGTTCAATTGTGATTGGTCTGGCTTCTGTTATAATAGGCGAGGTGCTTTTTGGCAGGAAAAATTTCTACAGCCGGCTGGTCTCGTTGGCATTAGGCGCAGTAACCTATCGGATTATTATTGCCTTGGTGCTGAAAATGGGTATGCCGGCCAATGATTTGAAACTGTTTACTGCCATTACTGTTGCAGTTGCGCTTTCTCTTCCGACATTAAAGGATTACTTGATTCCAATCCGCAGATCATACAAGGGGGTGGACTGATTGTTAGCAGTAAAAGATGTATATAAGTCCTTCAATCCGAATACAGTTAACGAGACAGTTGCTTTGTGCGATGTAAACTTTGAAATGAAGGAAGGGGAGTTTATAACCCTGATTGGAGGAAATGGTGCAGGCAAATCCACCCTGCTTAATTGCGTAGCTGGCGTCTACAGCGTCGACAGAGGCACTATTTTAATAGATAATGTTGACGTAACCAGGCTTCCGGAGCATAAACGGGCAGCAGTTCTTGGCAGAGTGTTTCAGGATCCCATGATGGGAACTGCTGCCAACATGGGCATTGAGGAAAACCTTGCTCTGGCTTACCGCCGGGGCAAAAGAAGAGGCCTGAGATGGGGAATTACCCGGAAAGAGAGGGAAATGTACCGGGAACAGCTTAAATGGCTGGAACTGGGTCTTGAAGACAGATTGACCGATAAGGTAGGTCTTTTATCCGGAGGCCAGCGGCAGGCTCTTACCCTTTTGATGGCGACACTAAAAAAACCTAAGCTTTTGCTGCTGGATGAACATACAGCAGCCCTCGATCCAAAAACAGCACAGAAAGTGCTGGAAATTACCGATCGCCTGATTAGGGAGCATAACCTGACTACTATGATGGTAACCCATAATATGAGGGATGCCATAAAGTATGGCAATCGTCTTATTATGATGCATGAAGGACGGATTATTTTGGATATAGAAGGGGAAGAAAAGAAAAAACTAACTGTTGAAAGCCTGCTCAAGCGTTTCGGCCGCATAAAGGGCGAAGAATTTGCCAATGACCGGGCTTTGCTTTCTTAATACTTATTGCAATTGTTAAAAAGGAGCATCATTGGATATGGACAAAAGAGTTCCTTTATTGGAACTGCAGGGCAGAATGAACCGATTTAGAAAAAGAATGGATTTATATTACCCAGATTGGAACTGGGTAATTATTTTCAGTAAAGTTAATCAGTACTATTTTACGGGAACCATGCAGGACGGCATGCTGATAATTCCAAACGATGATGAGCCGGTATTCTGGGTTCGGCGGAGTTACGAAAGAGCCTTGGACGAATCATATTTTCCCGATATCAGGCCGATGAGAAGCTATAGTGATGCAGCCTCATCCATATCGAAGGTTCCGGATGTACTGTATACCGAAACCGGCATTGTGCCATATGCTATGCTGCAAAGACTGCAAAAATACATTCCATTCAGGCAGATCAAATCGGCAGATAATGCAATAATGGCCGTCCGGGCAGTAAAAAGCGGGTACGAGCTTGGGATAATAAAAAAAGCTGGCAGAATACACCAAAGAATATTGGAACAGCGGGTTCCGGAACTGCTGGAAGAAGGAATGAGCGAAAGCGATCTGGCAATCAGGCTGTTTAATGTATTGATGGAAGAAGGACATCACGGATTTGCAAGGTTTGGAATGTTCGATACTCATTTGGGTATAGGGCAATTGGGTTTCGGTGAGAGTTCTTTGTATCCTACTTATTTTGACGGACCTGGCGGCAATTACGGCATGAGTCCTGCCATGCCTTTCTGGGGCAGCAAGGAAAGAAGGCTGAAAAAAGGGGATCTGGTATTTGTTGATGTGACATTTGGCTTGGATGGATATCATACAGATAAGACTATGAACTATATGTTTGGTGCCCCTATAGCGGATGAAGCGGTAGAAGTTCATCAGCGCTGCATTGAACTTCAAAGGAAGGCTGCCTCTCTATTGGTGCCGGGAGCTGTGCCGGCAGATATATATAATGAAATAATTAAGGAATTGGATGCCGAATTTCTTGAACATTTCATGGGCTATGGAAATCAGAAGGTGAGATTCATCGGTCATGGCGTCGGTCTGCAAATAGATGAAGCTCCTGTTATAGCAGCTGGCTTCACTGAACCCTTGGAGGAAAACATGGTCATTGCTCTGGAGCCTAAAAGAGGTGTTCCAGGTATCGGCCTTATGGGGACGGAAAATACCTGGCTGGTTACAAGTGAAGGAGGGCGCAGCATAACAGGAGACAGCCCAGGTTTGCTGCTCGTATAAATATTTTACTACTTGTATAATTGCTGATAAAGTGATACTATAATACGAAAATGCTTTTTTAGTGGATACATATATCAGGGGAGGTAGTAATGAACAGACAAAAAAGAGTAGCAGCCGTACATGACATATCCTGTTTTGGCAGGTGTTCCCTTACTGTGGCTTTGCCAATTATTTCAGCTGCAGGCATTGAATGCGCAGTGGTTCCTACTGCGGTCTTATCCACTCATACAGGGGGGATTGACGGCTATACATTTCATGATTTGACCGATGAGATCATGCCGATTGTTCAGCATTGGAAACAGCTGAATCTCAGGTTTGATGCAATTTATACCGGTTATTTGGGTTCTTTTAGGCAATTGGATATTGTATCAGCCATGTTTGATCTGCTGGGCTCCGGCAACACCTTTAAGATAGTGGATCCTGTAATGGCTGATAACGGGGTTTTATATAAATCCTTTTCCCCTGATTTCCCCAAGGGAATGAGGAAGCTTTGTGAAAAAGCTGATATAATTATACCGAATATAACTGAAGCTGTTTTTTTACTGGATGAACCTTATAAAGAAGGCCCTTACACCCGGGAGTACATAGAGAGTTTGCTTAAAAAACTTGCAGAGATCGGAGCAAAGCAAATAGTGCTCACGGGAGTGTATTTTGATAATGAGCAGCTGGGAGCTGCGGTTTATGATTGCAAAAGCGGTCAAATTGATTATTCCTTTGCCGGCTGGATAGAAGGCTACTATCATGGCACGGGCGACGTGTTTGGCAGTGCTTTCGTAGCAGCATTGCTCAGCGGCTGCAGTTTGGCCCAGGCCAACGCAGAAGCTGTTAAGTTCACGGTTGACAGCATCGCCAGAACCAAAGCAGCCGGCACGGATATCAGGTTTGGGGTAGATTTTGAAAACGGGCTGGGAGAATTTGCAGCCAGACTGATGAAATGCAAGGGGTAGGCAGGGGTGAAACTGATAAATGAGCGATGATCTTCCAATAATTAAAATAGAAGGTTTGAGTAAGGCCTTTCAAGGGCCGGATGGAGAATTCTTTGCCCTGGAAGATATTAATTTAGAGATAAAAAGCGGTGAAATATTCGGCATAATTGGGATGAGCGGGGCCGGTAAAAGTACTCTTGTCAGATGTATTAATTTTCTGGAGCGGCCCACTCAAGGCACCGTTTATTTTGATGGGCAGAATCTGTCAGATCTGACCAAAAAAGAGCTATATAAGATCAGGCAGTCTATCGGCATGATATTTCAGCAATTTAATCTGCTCATGCAAAGGAATGTTTTGGGAAATGTATGTTTTCCCCTGGAAATAGCCGGAGTGGAAAAGGATCAGGCTGTTGAAAGGGCAAAAGAATTATTGTCCATGGTAGGGCTGTCTGACAAAACATATGCCTACCCTTCACAGTTATCCGGAGGTCAGCAGCAGAGGGTTGCCATAGCAAGAGCCTTAGCCACTAATCCCAAGGTACTCTTGTGTGATGAAGCCACCAGCGCTTTGGATCCGGCAACCACAAAAGATGTACTAATGCTGCTTAAGGACATAAATAAAAATCTGGGAATTACGATAGTAATAATAACCCATGAAATGAAGGTTATTGAGGAAATCTGCAACAGAGTGGCTATAATCGATAAGAGCCGGATTGCCGAAGTTGGAAGCGTTGAGGAAGTATTCACCAGGCCTAAAACTGCTGCCGCAAAGCGGTTGGTATTTCCTGAAGAGCATTCCATTGAAATGGTTCCCGGCAAGCGATGCTGCCGGATCGTATTTAACGGCAATTCATCCTTCGAGCCGATTATAGCAGGAATGGTTCTGGATTTCCGTCAGCCTGTCAATATTCTATTTGCAGATACTAAGAATATTGACGGGAAAGCATTTGGGCAAATGGTTATTCAATTGCCTGACAATGAACTTACCGCCAGCAGGATGATGGAATACCTGCGGGCAAAGAACCTGACAGTTGAGGAGGTAGATGGCTATGTTTGATCCGGAAGTATGGATTATGCTTGGGCGCGGATTGCTGGAGTCCCTTTATATGACCCTGGTTTCCACAGCGTTGGCTTACCTGCTTGGGCTTCCGATGGGCATAGCCATGGTAGTAACAGATAAGGAAGGCATATACCCTCGTGAGAGGTTTAATTGGATTTTAGGATTAATAATAAACTTATTCCGTTCCATACCATTTTTAATACTTCTGATAATGGTATTACCTGTAACCCGGGCGATTGTGGGAACGACAATAGGCACCAATGCTACTATAGTGCCTTTGGTAATAGCAGCTGCTCCTTTTATAGCGCGGCTGGTCGAGTCTTCCCTCAAGGAAGTTGATAAGGGGGTGATCGAGGCCGCCCAGTCCATGGGGGCCTCATCTATGCAGATCATCACCAAGGTATTGCTGCCTGAAGCCCGCCCATCCCTTATTGTCGGTGCTGCCATAGCTGTTACTACAATTTTAAGCTACTCCGCCATGGCTGGTTTTGTTGCCGGAGGCGGTTTGGGAGATATTGCCATCCGCTATGGCTACCACCGTTATCAGACCGATATTATGCTTGTTACTGTGGTTTTGCTTGTGCTTATTGTGCAAGTGCTGCAGGAGGCGGGCATGAGGCTGGCAAGGCTTGGTGATAAACGGAAATGATTTTGATATTATAAAATTCTGAATTCTAATAAGTTGGGGGTATAAGATAATGAAAAGAACATTGGCTGTTATCCTGATAGCAATCCTGTCATTTTCACTTCTGGCAGGCTGCGGCAAATCAGGTGATGATAAAAAGATTGTTGTAGGAGCAACACCTACACCTCATGGAGAAATTCTGGAAGTTGCCAAGGAAGTACTGGCAGAGCAGGGTTATGAACTGGAAATCAATGAGTTTACCGAATATGCACAGCTCAACCCGGCATTGGATGCAGGGGATTTGGATGCAAATTATTTCCAGCATCAGCCTTACCTGGATGATTTTAATGCCAAGAATAACACCAACCTGGTATCTATCGGAGGCATTCATTACGAACCCCTGGGCCTTTATCCCGGCAAGACTTCCTCAATTGAAGAAATCCAGGACGGAGCCCAGATTGCTGTACCCAACGATACCACTAATGAAGCCAGAGCCTTATTGCTTCTGCAGGATGCAGGCCTGATCAAGCTGGATCCGGATGCAGGTCTGGAAGCTACCAAAATGGATATTATAGAAAACCCGAAAAACCTGGAAATTGTGGAAATTGAGGCAGCTCAGCTGGCCCGTGCTCTTGAGGACGTTGACATGGCGGTTATTAACGGAAACTATGCTCTTCAAGCCGGATTGAACGCTGCTACAGATGCATTGGCCAAGGAAGAAAAAGACTCTTTGGCAGCCACTACTTACGTAAATATAGTTGCTGTAAGAGAAGAAGATAAAGACAACGAAAAACTAAAGGCCTTGGTTGATGCGCTGAAGAGTGATAAAGTAAAAGAATTCATAGAAGAAAAGTATAAAGGCGCAGTTGTAGTAATGGACTAGGCATATAAAAGCAAAGAGCTGTGATTTTGAATCACAGCTCTTTTTTCGTTCGTTTTTCTATGGGGATATATTCTCTTATGGGCATCACGCTCTTGTATGAAGGCCGGATTATCTTTCCGGAATTAATCAGTTCTTCAATGCGGTGAGCACTCCAGCCTGCTATGCGGGACACTGCAAATATGGGAGTATATAATTCCAGCGGCAGACCCAGCATGCTGTAAACCAAGCCGCTGTAAAAGTCGATATTGGCGCTGACGCCTTTGTAAATTTTTCTCTTTTTTGCTATCAGCTCGGCTGCCAGTTTTTCCACCCTGTTATAGAGATCAAACTCTTCAGTTAATCCTTTCTCCTTGCTTAATTCCTCCAGAAAACCTTTTAATATATTTGCCCTGGGATCTGAGAGAGAGTATACAGCATGTCCCATGCCGTAAATCAGGCCGGAACGATCGAAGGCTTTTTTATCCAGTAAGGCAGTGAGATATTCTATAATCTGTTCTTCATCATTCCAGTCGGAAACATTCTTCTTCAGGTCTTCAAACATTTGAACGACCTTTATGTTTGCCCCTCCATGCCGCGGACCTTTAAGCGAACCCAGTGATGCTGCTATGGTGGAATAGGTGTCGGTGGCCGATGAAGTCACCACATGGGTGGTGAAGGTGGAGTTATTGCCGCCCCCATGTTCTGCATGCAGCACCAATGCAATATCCAGAATACGTGCTTCCAGTTCGGTATATTTACTGTCCGGACGAAGCAGATGAAGGATGTTTTCCGCAGTCGATAAATCAGGCCTTGGAGTGTGTATAACCAGGCTTTGGCCATCATGGTAATGCTTGTATGCCTGATACCCGTACACGGAAAACATGGGGAACAGGGCAATCAGCTGAAGTGACTGCCTTAATACATTTGGTATGGAAATATCGTCGGCATATGTGTCATATGCATAAAGTGTCAGAACGCTGCGGGCCAGGGTATTCATCATATCTTTGCTCGGGGCTTTCATTATAATATCCCTGACGAAATTGGTAGGCAGAGTACGATAACGGGCCAGCAGCTGCTTAAAATCATCCAGCTCTTCTGCCGTCGGCAGCTCGCCAAACAAGAGGAGATAAGCAACTTCCTCATAACAGGAATATCCTTTTTCAATTGCTCCTTTTACAATATCCTCTATATCATATCCCCGATAATATAGCTTTCCATGGCAGGGAACGGTTTCGCCTTTTTCATTTACGGCAGTAGCCACAATTTCGCTGATTTCTGTAAGGCCGGTCAATACACCTCTTCCCTTTAAATCTCGCAAACCTCGTTTTACATCATATTTTTCATAAAGTGATGTATCAATTGGTCCATTTTTCATACAAAGTTCCGAGAGAGCAAGAATTTCCGGAGTTATTTCTGAATAACGAGATTTAGACATAGAACACTCTCCTTTCAGCTTAGATTACAATTTATACGACAGTGAGATTAAGAGGGGAAAGTTGACCGCCGATGAGTTCATAGTTTAAGATTTAATAAATTATACTATTATTCAGGTAAATATGTCAAAGTCTGTTTTTGTCGATTTAACCTGCTGCTGTTCCTTGTATTCTTCTGCGTGTCATTATAAAATAGGAAATAATGCACATCAATGGCAGTAGTGAAAGGAATGTTTTATATGAGGGTACTGGTCACAGGCGGAGCAGGCTATATAGGCAGCCATACTTGTGTGCAGCTTATTAATTCAGGCTATGACGTTGTTGTGGTTGATAATCTGTGCAACAGTAAAATCCAGGTGCTGGACCGTATAGAAAAAATTACCGGAAAGAAAGTAAAGTTTTATTGTGAAGATGTCCGCAATCATGAAGCATTAGATAAGATTTTCAGTTGTGAAAATATTGAGGCGGTTATACATTTCGCAGCCTACAAGGCGGTAGGCGAATCTGTTTTCAAACCTTTGGAGTATTACAACAATAATCTTATTTCCACTATTACTCTTTTGGAAGTTATGCAAATGCATGGAGTAAATAACTTTGTATTCAGCTCGTCTGCAACGGTTTACGGTGAACCGGAAACAGGGCCCATACGTGAGGATTTTCCTACTTCTGCAGCAAATCCTTATGGACGAACTAAGCTCATGATTGAAAGCATTCTTAAGGATTTAAGCATAGCCCGTCCTGATATGAATATAGTTATTCTGAGATATTTTAATCCAATCGGCGCACATAAGAGCGGCCTGATCGGCGAAGACCCGAATGACATTCCCAACAACCTGGTTCCCTATATTACTCAGGTGGCAGTAGGAAAACTGAAAAAGCTGCAAATATTCGGCAATGATTATGAAACCAAGGACGGCACCGGCGTAAGGGATTATATTCATGTTGTGGACTTGGCAGACGGCCATGTTGCAGCCTTGCAAAAGCTGAAGGAAAACTGCGGCCTTGTTATTTACAATCTGGGTACAGGCACTGGTTATTCAGTATTGGAAGTGGTACATACTTTTGAAAATGTCATCGGCAGGAAAATCCCATATGAATTTACTGAACGCCGTCAGGGGGATGTTGCAATATGTTACGCAGATCCGTCCAAGGCACGTGCCGAATTGGGCTGGCAGGCAAAGTATACATTGGAAGACATGTGCCGGGACAGTTGGAACTGGCAGAAAAAGAACCCCAATGGATATGAATAATGTATATGTTAGGAGGATGCAGATATGGACAAACCAGTTTTGGCAATTATGGCAGCAGGCTTGGGAAGCCGATATAAAGGCCTGAAACAGGTTGATCCTGTTGGGTTGAATGGAGAAATAATCATGGATTTTTCCATTTATGATGCCATGCAGGCAGGATTTGAAAAGGTAATATTCATAATAAAAGAAGAAATGGAAACTACGTTTAAACAATCAATCGGGAACAGGATATCCAGATTCATGGAAGTGGAATATGCTTTTCAGCGGCTGGACGATTTGCCTGAAGGATATGCTGTGCCTGAAGGCAGAATTAAGCCCTGGGGCACAGGGCATGCAGTGCTGGCATGCCGAAATATCATAAAAGGTCCTTTTGCAGTTATTAATGCGGATGACTATTATGGCAGGAAAGCATATCAGCTGATCTATGATTTTCTGGTTGGTATACAGGATGATGAAAAGTACAGGTGCGCCATGGTTGGCTACAAACTTGAAAACACCATGACTGAGTATGGCCATGTGGCGAGAGGAATTTGCCAGGTGAGCGAAGATGGATATCTTCACGACATCAAAGAGAGGACCCGTATTGAAAAGAGGAATGGAAAGCTTCAGTATACTGAAGACGGAGAAAACTGGGTTGATATTCCTGCTGGAGCCATTGTATCCATGAATTTTTGGGGCTTTACTCCTGGTTTTATGACTGAGCTGCAAAACAAGTTTCCGCTTTTTCTGGACCGTGCATTGGCAGAGGCTCCCCTAAAAGGAGAGTATTTTCTTCCCAATGTTGTGGGTTCTTTATTAAAGGAAGAAAAGGCAACAGTTAAGGTGCTGCATACACCTGACAAGTGGTACGGTGTTACCTACAGGGAGGATAAGCCTTCAGTGGCTGCGGCTCTGCAACATATGCAGCGGTCTGGCATTTACCCGGAAGAACTTTGGCAGGAGTGATCCTCCTGCCTGCAAATTATTGACAGTATTTGTTTTTAATTTTATAATTATTGAAAATGATTGTTGTAAATTCAATCGAACGGGATTATTGTCAAGTCTGCTGCAAGCTCATAGGTAAAATTGAGGTGATGGTTTGAATGAACTAATCAGTAAACTGAAGGAAGTGCTGGCTTCAGTGCTGCCGGTTACTTTTATAGTATTAGCGCTTCATTTCACGATCAGTCCTTTGGAACCGAACATGCTGTATGCATTTCTTATAGGCTCTTTATTAGTAATAATAGGACTGACAATTTTTCTGTTTGGTATAGATCAGGGCATAGAGCCCGTCGGGCATAATATAGGAAATACCATGGCTCAATCCGGCAGTTTTGCAGCTATTACAACTGTCTGCTTAATTTTGGGCTTTTTTATTTCATATGCTGAACCAGATCTGCACATACTTGCAAACCAGGTAGGTAATGTTACCTCAGGCCGTTTTGACAAAACCTTGATGGTAGTAGTGGTTTCCATTGGCATTGGCGTAATGATGACCTTGGGCATGCTGCGAATCCTCAAAGAAATCCGGATCAAATATGTGTTTACTGCAGCATACGGCTTGATTTTTATTCTTTCCATTTTTTCTTCACCGGATTTTTTGGCAATTGCATTTGATGCATCCGGAGCAACCACAGGGGCAATTACAGTGCCTTTTATGCTGGCTCTGGCAGCCGGAATTTCCGCCATGAAGAAAGACAGCAAAATGGGTGAAGCTGATAACTTCGGACTTATAGGTATTTCTTCTACAGGCGCTATACTGGGAGTGTTGAGCGCAGGTCTTTTGCTTGGTATAAACAAAATGGAAGGAACACTGCCTGAGAATACTTATTTTGGATCAAGTCTGCTTGATATTTACGGTTCAATATTTCCAGGCATTGTTAAGGATTCTTTAGTTTCACTGCTTCCTATAATAATTGTATATATCTTGTTTCAAATTTTTTCCTTTAAACATAAGAGGAGAAGGGTAATCGACATCTCTCGCGGGTTGATCATCACTTTTGTCGGGCTGGTAGTATTTATGTTAGGTGTCTACGGCGGATTTATGGCGGTGGGCACGCATACTGGTATCAGGTTGGCTTCGATGGATTCCAATTTACCAGTATTGATTGTCTCTTTACTTCTTGGTCTGACAACAGTATTGGCTGAACCGGCTGTGCATGTATTAACTCACCAGGTAGAAGATGTTACAGGCGGATCCGTAAAAAGACGTTTGGTTTTATTATTTCTGTCTGTAGCAGTGGGACTATCGATATTTATGTCTGCATTGCGGATACTAATTCCTGATATTAAACTATGGATGTTTTTGCTGCCCGGCTTTGGTATTTCAGTAATTCTTGGCTACTTTGTGCCGGATTTGTTTGTAGGCATGGCCTTTGATGCCGGGGGTGTGGCATCCGGCCCAATGACAGCCACCTTTTCTCTGGCGTTCGTTCAGGGAATAGCTGCACAGATTCCTACGGCTGATTTGGTGTCAGATGGTTTTGGCATGATTGCCATTGTAGCTATGATGCCTGTTATAGCGCTGGAACTGTTGGGCGCCTTATATCAGGCAAAGACACGAAGAGCAGCCAAAGCAATATTAAAGAGAGAATAACGGAGGTAACTATGGAAAATCAAATACTGACATTAATCCTTAATGAGAATCAATGCCATAAATGTATCCGCTATGCAAGAGAAAAGGGTATTAAGGGCGTTATGGTTACAATAGGAAGGGGAACGGTAGACAGCGCCGTTCTGAACTTGCTGGGCATAAAGAGCCAAAAAAAGGAGATAGTACAATTTTTGCTGGAAAAAGAAAAAGCACCGGAGCTGCTGGAGTACTTTACCAGTAAACTACAATTACATGAACCTGGCCATGGAATAGCATTTACTACTCCGGTTATTGCCATAGTCGGGCTGGGGCATCATGAAATGGAACACATAGAGTCAGACAGTCACTTAGTTCAAAGTATGGAGGAAAAAGGTATGTTTCAAAAACTGACAGTGATAGTGGACCGAGGTATGGCAGAAGATGTCATGGATATAGCACGCAGGGCAGGAGTGCGGGGTGGTACAATCCTTCATGGGCGCGGTGCAGGTGCGGAGATGGCTACTAAATTATTCGGCATCGAGATAGAGCCTGAAAAAGAGCTGGTTTTAATTCTGGTTCCAAGTGAATTAATAAAGAAAGTGATAGAGGATCTGACCACTGAACTTCAGCTTGATGAACCTGGCAAAGGCATCTTGTTTGTGGAACCAATTCTGGAAACCCGCGGCCTGTTTGAGATGCACAACAAAAAAAGCAAATAGACACTTCTTGCAATAGAATAAGCGCACCTTTATATATAACTTATATACAAATATGCTGTAAATTATTGTTAGGAGTTATATGTTGCAAATCAGGTAATTTATCGATATAATACACTAAGTGGCGGCTGTATTAAAGCTTTATCACATTAAAACCATTGGAATAACCTATTTGACAACCAGAATTCAGCCTGCTATACTATTAAATATTCTTAAATATATATAAAAACATAGCTTTGTTAACTATTTAACAAAGGTTTATATTTTATTATGTTCAATCTAGCTGGCAGATTAAACAAGGCGGGAAGGGTATTATATGAGTACAAAATTAATGTCTTACATTTTAAAAAGGCTTGTCTTAGCTTTATTGACGGTTTGGGTAGTTGTAACTATCACTTTTTTTGTTATGCATGCTGTGCCGGGCGGTCCTTTCCTGGCAGAGAAAGCTATCTCTGAAGCTGTTACCAAGCAGCTGGAGGCAAAGTACGGCATGGACAAGCCGCTGATGACACAATATTTAACTTACCTGAGAGATGTTGGAACCAGGTTTGATTTCGGTCCTTCATTAAAACAACGCGGACGTGAAGTGGCTGATATTATTTATGACGGGATGAAAACATCAGTGAAATTAGGTCTTATAGCTGCTTCAATTGCATTGTTTTTCGGCATTATATTAGGCACAATTGCTGCAATTCGCAGAAATAAGATTATAGATAAAGTAATTATGGTAATTACAACAGCCTTTGTATCTATGCCATCATTTATAATGGGTTCATTATTATTGGTATTGTTTGCTTTAAAGCTTGAATTATTCCCGGCCAATGGTTCAACTACAGCCGGCCTTGTTTTGCCCATAATAACATTAGCTCTCTATCCTTTGGCTTATATAACACGCTTGGTGCGCTCTTCCATGCTTGATGTTCTGGGGCAGGATTATATACGCACTGCGCATGCAAAGGGCGTTTCACGCACAAAAATAATTTTTGGCCACGCATTGAAAAATTCCTTAATTCCGGTAATTACTTATGTCGGCCCTATGCTTGCTTATATCGTAACCGGTTCTCTTGTAGTGGAGAAAATTTTTGCAGTGCCAGGAATCGGCCGGGCTTTTGTGAACAGCATTACAGGGCGTGATTATCCGCTTATTATGGGCACGACCATTGTTCTTTCAGTACTAATTGTAGTTATGAATCTTGTCAGCGATATTCTGTATAAAGTCGTTGATCCGCGAATTACTTTGGAGTAAAGGGGCAAATGAACAGATGAGTAAAAAACTGCTAAGCCTCCAGTTGGACTTAGATGATTTTATTCCGGCAACGGATGAAGAAAAAAAGTATATGGTGCAGATGCGTCAAAGTACGACATTTTTTAGAGATGGCGTTAAGAGGCTGTTGAAAAATAAGGTTGCTACTGCAAGTTTTATTATAATTGTTTTGATTACATTATTGTCTATAATTCTGCCAATGATCTGGCCTTACTCTTATGATGCCATGCTTGGTGTGAGCCCGGGCAAACCGGTAGACGCTTCTTACAATAACTTGCGTCCCTTTGAATATGGTGCTACCGAAAAGAAACTTATAGAGCAGGGAGAGAAGGTGTTTCCTCATATTCTGGGAACCGATTCTTCCGGCCGAGATTATTTTATCCGGGTTGTATACGGAACCAGGATTTCATTGGCAGTTGGTTTTTTTGCCAGCATAATAGTGCTTGTCATTGGCATGACAATAGGATCCATTGCCGGTTATGCCGGCGGCAAAGTGGATCTTATTATCATGAGAATTGTTGATATAATTTACTCACTTCCTGACATGCTGATGGTTATTCTCTTGGCATCAGTTCTCCGGGTAGCTTTGGGTGAGCAGATAGACAATTCAGCACTGAGTAAGATTGGCTCCAATATTATAAGCCTGTTCATTGTATTTGGAGTTTTATATTGGGTGTCTATGGCCCGCCTTATCCGCGGTCAGATTTTATCCTTGCGTGAACAGGAATATGTACTGGCAGCACAATCAACAGGAGCTAAGGGAAGCTGGATAATAAGAAAACACCTGATTCCGAATAGTATTAGTGTTGTTATTATCTCAACAGCACTTCAGATACCAAACGCCATTTTCACGGAAAGTTACCTTTCATTCCTTGGTCTTGGTGTAAATGCTCCAATGCCGTCTCTTGGCTCTCTGGCTTCGGAAGCGCTTAATGGTCTAGCATCGTATCCTTATCGTCTGGTTGTCCCAGCTGTGGTGATATCGCTTATTGTTTTATCATTAAACCTCTTCGGCGATGGTTTGCGCGATGCCTTTGACCCGAAGCTTAACTAATTAAGAAAGGTGAAATTATATGGCATTGTTGGAAATAAAAGATTTGCATGTGTCTTTCTATACTGATGCCGGCGAGGTAAAGGCGGTAAACGGTATATCTTTTGACTTGGAACGCGGCAAAGTCCTTGGCATTGTTGGTGAATCCGGTTCAGGCAAATCAGTTACCGCATATTCTGTATTGCAAATCCTTGAAAATAACGGCAGAATTGTTTCTGGCTCCATCAGAATTGACGGGCAAGAGCTGGTCGGGGCAGGGGAAAAGGTAATGAAAACAATTCGTGGAAATAAAATCTCCATAATTTTTCAGGACCCGATGACTTCTCTTAATCCTACCTATACAATAGGCAGGCAGATAATGGAGGCGATTTTGCTTCATACGGACAGGACCAAGGAACAAGCTTATGAACGTGCTGTAGAAATGCTGCGCCTGGTAAACATCAACGAGCCTGAAAAGCGGATGAAGCAGTATCCGTTTGAATTGTCAGGCGGTATGCGCCAGCGTGTAATGATAGCCATGGCTCTGGCTTGTGAGCCTGATATCTTAATCGCTGATGAACCGACGACAGCTCTGGATGTTACTATTCAGGCCCAGATCCTGGAGCTTATGAAGTCTCTTCAGGAAGAGCTTGGCATGGCTATAATTCTGATAACGCATGATTTGGGTGTTGTTGCACAGATGTGTGACGAGGTAATTGTTATGTATGCCGGCTCTATTTGCGAGCAGGGTACAGTAGATGAGATTTTCTACAATCCACGGCATGAGTATACAAAAGGACTTCTTAATTCCATCCCCACTACTGCAACAAAGGACCAAAAGCTCAAGCCAATATCCGGTACACCTATAGATTTACTGAATTTGCCTAAAGGATGTCCGTTTGCACCTAGGTGTGAAAATGCTATGAAAGTGTGCATTAACCATCCGGCTGAGCCTATGGTTATTAATGAAAACCATGTTGCAGCTTGCTGGATGAATGTTAAAAAGGGCATTGAGGATGGAAATATTGTATTGAACAGTAAAGCAGATGATATTAAGGAAGGCGGCGGACAGCTGTGAGTTCTAAGAATAATAATAATCCGTTGGTCGAAGTGAAAGACTTGAAGGTATATTTTGATATAAACGTAGGGTTCTTGAAAACCAAGCCGCTTAAGGCTGTTGACGGAGTCTCTTTTTCTATAAATAAAGGGGAGACCCTGGGACTGGTAGGTGAATCCGGATGCGGAAAAACTACCGTCGGCCGCACACTGTTGCATCTGTATAAGCCGACTGACGGTGAAATATGGTTTGATGGAAGAAAAATTGAAAATAAGGAAGACTTGCAGATTTTGCGTAAAAAGGCCGCAATGGTCTTTCAGGATCCATATTCCTCACTTAATCCGCGTATGACAGTTTCTGATATTATAGGCGAACCTCTTGATGTACACAGAATGTATAGCAATAAACAAGAACGCAGAGAACGCATTCTTGAGTTGATGGACTATGTTGGCTTGAACAGCGAACATGCATCACGCTATGCCCACGAGTTTTCCGGGGGACAGCGTCAAAGAATCGGCATAGCCAGGGCTCTTGCAGTAAATCCTGATTTTATTGTGTGTGATGAGCCTGTTTCAGCCCTTGACGTTTCGATACAGGCTCAGGTCATCAATATGTTTGTTGAACTGCAGGAAAAACTTGGACTGACCTATTTGTTCATAGCCCATGATATTCTGGTTGTTCGTCACATCAGTGACAGGATTGCTGTAATGTATCTAGGAAAAGTGGTAGAACTGGCAGATGCGAAAGAAATATACGATCAACCCCTTCATCCTTATTCCAAGTCTTTGCTGTCTGCTGTTCCTATACCTGATCCTGAAACTGCACGAAAGAGCAAGCGTATTGTACTTTCAGG
>LFTC01000030.1:47007-58177 GCA_001512915.1 Clostridiales bacterium DTU083
CACAGGGTAAAGGAAATAAACTGATAGTGTTTTCATCATATGTGTGAACCATGAACTTCTGTTCTGTTTACACATATTGAAAATATACACAAATTTATTTTAAGGAGGAAGAGAAAATTGAAAGGTAAAATGAGAAAGATTTTAGTTGCATTTTTGGCACTAATTCTGGTTCTCAACCTTGCAGCTTGCGGAGGCGGCAGCAGCCAGGAACCCGGAAGCACTGATACGCCGGCAACCCAAAGCCCATCATCAGATGAGGGAACCGGAGATACTGGTGCTGAAACATCAATTGCGGTTTGTATAGCGTCTGAGCCGGATACACTTGACCCGGCGCTGAACTCTGCAGTTGACGGAGCTACCATGATTGTTCACCTGTTTTCAGGTCTGGCCAAGTGGTCACAGGATGAAAACGGCAGACATGTAATTGTACCGGATGTTGCCGAAGAGCTCGTTGAAGGCGTTGAAAATCCGGACGGCACCGTGACCTACACTTACAAAATCAGGGAAGGTGTAACCTGGTCTGACGGTCAGCCCGTTACTGCCCATGACTTCGAATTTGCCTGGAATCGCGCTGCTTCACCAGAACTGGCTGCCGATTACAGCTACATGTTCGAAATTGTGGACGGATATGCAGAAATGTGGGAAACAGATGATGACGGTAATTTTGTTAACCCGGATGCAAAATTAAATGTAAAGGCTGTAGACGACAGAACATTTGAGGTTACCATTGAAAATGCTGTTGCTTATTGGGATGAATTGCTTGCATTCCCGGTATTCTTCCCGGTTCGTGAGGACGTTGTTGCCGATGAAGCCTGGGCAACTGATCCTTCCACATATGTAAGCAATGGTGCCTATAAGATGACTGAGTGGGAGCACAACAGTGTTATCGTTCTTGAAAAGAACCCAAATTATCACGAAGCAGACACTATTAAAATGGATAAAATCGAGTTCTATCTCTCTGACGATCAGAACAACATGCTGACCAACTTCCAGAACGGTACATGGTTGTTTATCGATGATGTACCCACCAATGAAATCCCCAATCTGAAGGCACAGTATCCGGAAGAATTTGTAGTTGCCGGACAGATTGGTACCTACTATGTAAACTGGAACATCAATGAAAACCTACTTCCTGAGTCCAGCAACCTTGAAGGCGAAGAGGCAGAAGCTGCCATGGCTGAAATTCGCTATGCATTGGGTCTGCTGATTGACAGGAACTATATCGTTGAATCCATTGCCCAGGGCGGCCAGGTACCTGCTTCATCATTCGTTGCAATGGGTATGACAGAGCCTGATGGTTCCGAGTTCTATCAGAATGCAGGTCACAGTGACGAGTATATTGGATACTATGATGTATCTCCTGAGGCTTTCGAAAAGAATTTTGAACAAGGCATTGAAATCCTGAAGAAGTACTATACCTATGATGAAGCTACAGGACAGTTTACCGACTTCCCGACCTTCACATACCTGTATAATACTTCCGAAGGGCATAAAGCAATTGGCGAGTATATCCAGAGCGCTTTTGCCAATGTCGGTATTACCATGAACCTGGAGAACCAGGAATGGAACACATTCCTCAACACCCGCAAGAACGGTGACTATACTGCAGCCCGTAATGGATGGCTGGCTGACTATAACGATCCCATCAGCTTCCTGGATATGTGGGTATCAGGTTCCGGAAACAACGACGTTCAGTTTGGTAAAGGCAACCATGCTAACCTCAAGATGTATGACCTTGACCTGACTGAGTATGGCATTGATATTAAAGTAGAAAACGGAACATGGGCAGAGACTTATGATGTACTTATCGAAACTATTAAGAAAACAACAGACGATGATGTACGTTATAAGCTCATGCACCTGGCTGAAGACATGCTGATGGAGACAGGTACAATTACCCCGATTTACTACTACACAGACCTGTACATGATCAGCAGCAAAGTGGACGGCTTCTATGCTAATCCGCTTGGATACAAGTTCTTCATGTACTGCACAGTTAATGAGTAATAGTCTTTAACCAATAAAAAAAGATAGGGCCTAGATTTGCTAGGCTCTATCTTTTTTTCTGAACTGCTTATTAAAAACGTTTACAATACCTTTGAATTTGCAGTGCGATTTAATAAATTCATGCGGGCTACGGACAGCATAAGCTTTATCCGGTTTTCCTGATTGATGCGGGTAGCGCCCGGATCATAGTCAATAGCAACTATGTTGGCATTGGGGTGATTCTCCTTAATTTTTCGGATCATGCCCTTGCCGGAAATATGGTTGGGAAGACATCCGAAAGGCTGGGTGCATATAATGTTTTCTACCCCGGATGTTATTAGATCCAGCATTTCAGCAGTGAGAAGCCAGCCTTCTCCCATTTTGGCTCCTGTACCAATATAACCCTTAACCAATGATTTGACATGATCATAGCTGGAAGGAGCCCGAAAGCAAGGCTGAGATTTTACCGCTTCGATCAGGATATTTTTCATATTTGCCAGGTAGTTTTTGACAATCCTGGTTATTATGGAAACGCCTTTTTTCATTCCATATAATTTTGTATCGGTAGCCGTATTATCGCATGTATAAATGACAAAATCCATCAGACCGGGGATTTCTATCTCCACATCTTCCTGCTGGAGAAAGGCTTCCAGGTTGTTATTGCCCAGTGGAGAGTATTTCATATATATCTCTCCAACAATGCCTACTTTCACTTTTTCCTCTCTTCTAACAGGAATATCAGCAAACTCTGATGCTATCTGCCACATATTTTTCTTGAATCTGTTTTTGTTTAACAGGCTTCTACCCTTTAATTCCCTGCTGATTTTTTTTATCCAATTATCAGTCAGCCTGTCTGTGTCTCCCGGATTAATTTCATAGGGACGGACTTGATTGGAAAGATGCATGAGTATATCTCCATAAAGAACCGCATATACAAACTCTATAAGCATGTTCAGGGTAAGCTTGAACCCTGGATTTTTTTCCATTCCGTTCAGATTAAATGATATTACAGGCACATGCTCCAGACTGTTTTGCTTCAATGCTTTGCGCAGCAGATAAATATAATTTGAGGCGCGGCATCCGCCGCCTGTTTGCGTAATTATCAAGGCGGTTTTATTTATATCATATTTGCCTCTTTTTACAGCATCCAAAAGCTGCCCTATTACCAAAAGGGCAGGATAGCAGGTGTCGTTATGGACATACTGCAGTCCTTCTTCGATTATCCGCGGATGGGTGGTATCCAGCAGTTCCGCCTTATACCCATGCTTACGCAGAATGTTTTTCATAAATTGCAGGTGAATGGGAAGCATCATGGGAATCAATATGGTATATTCCTTTTTCATTTCTTTTGTAAACAGCAATCTGCCATCTTCAGAGTATTTAAGTTTGCTCATATTATGCAGGAACCTCCTATAAAGTAATGGCGGCAATCAGGCTGCGGAGGCGGATTTTGGCTGCACCTAAGTTGCTTATCTCATCAATTTTAATCTGAGTGTACAGCTTATTTCCAGTTTCTAAAATATCCCGAACCTCATCAGTGGTTATGGCATCCAATCCACATCCAAAGGAAACCAGTTGTACCAGTTGCATGTTTTTATGCTTTGTAACATAATGAGCAGCTGAATAAAGCCTGGAATGGTAGGTCCATTGATTTAACACATTAACCCTCTTTTTCTCTGCCAGGTGGCTGACACAGTCCTCTGATATTACCACCAGTCCCAGGGAGTTGATCAATTGATCTATTCCATGATTGATTTCCGAATCAATATGATAAGGCCTGCCAGCCAGTACTATTATCGTATACCCGTGCTTTTCTGCATACTGGATTGCCTTTCTGCCATATTCCCTGATGTCTTCCATGTATTGGTGATATTCTCTGTAAGCTTCTTTAACTGCTGCCCGGGTCAGCTTTTCAGGTACGCCAAAATTTTCATTGAAAAAGCTACAGGCTCTTTTTGTAAATTCATTTTGGTTAGAAAGGGAAAAATAGGGGTAAAGAAATCTTACATTCTCCAAGGCTGAAACATTTGCCTGGAGCAATTCAGGATAATAGGCAACAACAGGACAGTTATAATGGTTATCTCCGGAAAGTTCATCAAAATTATAAGTCATGCAAGGGTAGAAAATAGTATTTATCCCTTTTTCCAGCAACAGCTCTATATGTCCGTGTATCAGCTTTGCAGGATAACAGACTGTATCGGATGGTATGGTATGTTGTCCCTTAGTATAGGTTTCTCTGGAAGATTCACCGGAGATTACAACCTCAAATCCTATTTTGCTAAGCAAAGTGTGCCAAAAAGGAAGATTTTCGTACATGTTTAAACCCATGGGAATGCCAATCTTGCCGAGGGGCGCGTTCTTTCTGGGCTGGTAACCCTTAAGCCGTTCCAGTTTATATCGGTAAGCATTGGGAAGCTGGGATCGCTTGCTGCCGCCCAGAGCTCTCTCACACCGGTTGCCGGAGATATATTTTTCATTTCCGCTGAATATATTTATAGTCAGTTTGCAATTATTGGTGCATCTCTTACATTGGGCTGCTTTCGCAATATGAGTAAATGCTTTCAGTTCTGAAGGAGTGAGAATGGATGAAGATTCTTTATTTAAAGATTTTGCATATAAAGCTGCGCCAAATGCGCCCATCAGCCCTGCAATGGGCGGTCTTATAACCTTCTTTCCGGTTTCCATCTCAAAGCTTCGCAAGATGGCATCATTTAGAAAAGTTCCGCCCTGCACTACTATGTGATCTCCCAGCTCTTTGGGAGAAGAAACCCGGATAACCTTATATAATGCATTTTTCACTATGCTTATGGCTAAACCGGCTGCAATATCTGTAACATCAGCCCCATCCTTTTGAGCCTGCTTAATGGATGAGTTCATAAATACGGTGCAGCGGGTGCCTAAGTTGACCGGATGTTTCGCAAACAGGCCCAATTTTGCAAAATCTTCAACGCTATATCCCAAAGCGTGGGCGTATGTTTCCATAAATGAGCCGCATCCGGATGAACAGGCTTCATTCAGCATGATGGAATCCACAGCGCCATTTTTTATTTTAAAACACTTTATATCCTGTCCGCCTATATCCAGTATGAAATCTACATCCGGATCATAATGCCGGGCAGCAAAATAGTGGGCTACGGTTTCAATTACATTGCCGTCCAGACGAAAGGCGTTTTTAATTAATTCTTCACCGTACCCTGTGGAAGCAGCCGATCGGATTCTTATCCGATCACCACCCAGTTCATAGATCTTTTGCAGATGTTCTTTCACTATAGGAATGGGTTCTCCGTAATTGGACTGATAAAATGAGTATAGAATATCCCCGTCCGGATTGATCAGAACCAGTTTTATTGTAGTTGAACCTGCATCTATGCCAAGATAGGCATCACCTTCATAGGTTTTGATGTCAATTATGCTTACCTTGTCATTATTATGCCTTTTTTTGAATGCTTCATATTGTTCTTTGGATTCAAATAAGGGTGGAAGATACTGAACTAAACTTTTGACAGATTGGGCATGCTCAAGTTTGTCCATTAATTGATCGTATTCCATGCAGGTGCGATTCATGCTGTATAAGGCCGCACCCAGGGCAACAAAATATTCAGCATTCTGTGGGAATACGGCCTCATCGGGGGTCAGTTCCAAGGTTTCAACAAACCGCTCCTGCAAGCCTTTCTGGAAGGTGAGAGGCCCGCCCAGAAAAGCCACTCTGCCCTTAATCTCACGTCCTTGAGCCAAGCCTGCAATTGTTTGGTCAACAACTGCCTGATAAATACTTGCTGCTATATCAGTTTTATTGGCGCCCTGGTTTAACAAAGGCTGTATGTCCGACTTGGCAAATACGCCGCAGCGTGATGCTATATTATATATTTTTCTATGTTCAGAGCTGAGCAGATCCAATTCTTCAAGGGAAACATTAAGAAGGGATGCCATCTGATCAATAAAAGCCCCGGTGCCCCCTGCACAGGTGCCGTTCATGCGCTCCTCAGTTCCGCCTGTTAAAAAGAGGATTTTTGCATCCTCTCCGCCTAACTCTATAACAACATCTATATTATCTAAAAAGGTCTCCACTGCTATCCTGGTAGCAAATACTTCCTGTACAAATTCAAGGCCTGCATCCTTAGACAGGCCCAGTCCGGCTGAACCGGTAATTGCAACTCTAAGATGCTTTCCTTGAAGTAAATCCTTCATGCTGCTGATCAAATCTACCGTAGTTTCCCTCACACGTGCATAATGCCTGCTGTAATGCTTGTAAATTATGTTTTTGCATTCGTCCAGCACAACTGCTTTAACAGTTGTCGAACCAATGTCTATTCCTATGTAGCAATCCATTATTTCACCTATTCCTTTTATGTAACAAGTGTGTAATAAATTATGTGGTGTATTGGTATATGTCAATTATAAGATATATATGTATTATAACTTGCATAATAAATATTATCAACTTAAGCAGCTGCGGGCAGGCATTAAATGCATTTCAGCAATTCCATAAAGGGGAAATTATTCAGAGCTGATAAAAATCTTTCAAAAAAAANNAAAAAAATAAATTTAAGCAGGAATTATTTAAAATAAATCGAATATATTTATAGCAATGTAACACAATTGCAAAATATTGAAATATAAATGTAATATATAAAACCTGGGGGGCTCCATTATGAAATTTCCAAGAACAGCACTATTGCTGCTGTTAGTGACAGTGCTTGCTTCAAGTATGGTTTCATTTACCTTTTTCAGCCAGCAGCAATC
Organism: Clostridiales bacterium DTU083; assembly: GCA_001512915.1. GTDB lineage: Bacteria > Bacillota > Clostridia > Caldicoprobacterales > DTU083 > DTU083. The sequence continues at coordinate 53,737 of LFTC01000030.1, forward strand.
CGTATCCTATGAGATGCTGGTTAATAACAAAAAGGTAGGAGTAGTAAAATTTGCTGCAAAAGGCCTTGCATATTACGATGAATTCATACAGGAGCTGTCAGGTAGATATCCAAATGATGTCAGCATCCGGGCAGATGTTCGTTTCAGGGAAATTAACGGCAATTCTTCATACACCAGTGTATATGAATTGAAAAAAGCAATGGAAGAAGCGGTTGAGATAAAGACCAAGGCCTATGCCGTTTCAATAAATGATGAGCAGCTATGCTATGTAAAAACCCTGCAGGAAGCAGAACGTCTGGCAGAAAAAATAAAACAGCCCTATATAGATAAAATCAAATCCCTCCAGGATACTGAACTTGAGGAAGTTGATTTTTCTGAGAATATAAGTTTTGAGCCTGTTACGGTAGACTATGATGAGCTGGCGGATGAGCAGGAAGCTCTTGATAAATTGCAGCAAAACGTTGAAGATAAAGTTGAATATACCATACAGGATGATGATACATTCTGGGATATAGCTCTCAAAAACGATATTTCCGTAGATGAAATCATATCCCTTAATCCCGGTATAGACCCTGAAAGAATCAAGCCGGGGGAGACCATAGTATTGTCAGGCGAAAAGAAATTAGTGAATGTGGTAACCAAAGAAATATTTACCTATGAGGAAGAAATTCCATATGAAACGGAAGAGAGGGAGGATAATACACTCTTAAGAGGCCAAACCAGGGTTATACAGGAAGGCCGAGAGGGGACAAAGGAAATCAAGGCAAGAATTATCCGGGAAAATGGAATAGAAGTTACCCGTGAATTGATAGAGGAAAAAGTGGTAGAAGAACCTGTTAAGGAAATAATAGCAGTGGGCACCAAGAGGCAGGCAGTTTCGTCCAGGGGCAGAAATTCCGGTTCATCTAATGCTTCATCAAATAATGCTTCTTCAAAAAATGTTTCTTCAAAGAGTTCTTATAAGGATGTGCCTGCACCAAGCAACGGATCTGTGTCCGGCTCCGATATAGTAAATTATGCAAAAAAATTCTTAGGCAGGCCTTACAGCTATGGAGCCAGCGGCCCGAATGCCTTTGACTGTTCCGGTTTTACCAGCTATGTCTATAAGCAATTCGGATACAGTCTTTACCGAAGCTCAAGAGACCAAGCTCTAAATGGAACCCCTGTGTCAAAGAATAATCTGGCTCCTGGTGATCTGGTTCTGTTTAACAAAAAAGGAACGAAGACTATAGGCCATGTAGGTATATATATTGGAAATGGGAAGTTTATCCATGCCTCGACTTATGGGGTGGGAGTAATTATAAGTGATCTTAACTCAGGAAGTTATCCGAGCAGGTATAATTGTGCCCGCAGAATTATCAGGTAATGATAAACTGTTGTCAGATTAAGCCCGGTAATTACCGGGCTTTTGTGTTTATTGACATAAGAACTGTTTTATCACTATAATTGTTATAATTTCATTAATAAACAACAGTGTTTTTGTCATTGCTGAGGGTTTATAGGATGAGAAACAAACTGCAGAAAAAGTATCTGCTGATTTTACTCTTGCCATTTGGATATTTGCTCAATTTACTGTCTCGAACCAGCAGCACCGTTACTGAAGCAGTTTACTCCAACGGCTTATATCGTGGCATTTCCTGGTTAATTGGAAATCTTTGGGGTTGGCTGCCCTTTTCCGTAATGGAACTGCTTTTTCCTGTTCTAATGCTTATTGCCTTGTGGCGTATTGCGGTTTGGATTGGCAGATTAATAAGGGACAGGGAAAAACGCTGGGCAGTTTTTCGAAAAGGGATAATGGATGCATTATTGGTTGTCAGCATTGCCTACTTTCTTTTTATAGCTCTATGGGGTTTAAATTATAACCGCAGGAATTTGGCAGATATTCTGGATTTGGAAGTCAGGCCTTCAACATTGGAAGAATTAGTTGAAATGACCGAAGAACTGCTTGAAAAGACAAACAAGCTTCGTGAAGAAGTTCAGGAAGATGAGGACGGAATTACGGTCCTTGACGGAGGACCAGAAGGAGCTTTCGCCCGTGCAGGAAAGGGTTATCTGGCGGCTGCTGATTATATTCCTGGTATTTGTAAGGTTTACGGCAGGCCGAAGCCTTTGATTTTTTCATCCGCTATTGCTTACACGCATATATGGGGGATCTACAGCCCATTTACCGGGGAACCAAATATTAATACGAAGATTCCGGCTCCCATGCTTCCTTCCACCATGATGCATGAGTTTGCCCATCAGATTGGGTTTGCAAGAGAAGATGAAGCCAACTACATTTCCTACCTGACATGTTCTTACCATCCTGATGCAGATTTTCGATATTCCGGATCATTGCATGCCCTTAATTATTCCATGAATGCAGTGTATTCCCAGGATCCGGAAGCATGGAAAGATTTGTACAATAAACTATCAGATGGAATTAAGAGGGATTTGGCTGAGAATGCCAAATATCATGCCAAATATGCCGGACCTGTCCGTGAGGCTTTAACAAAAACCAATGATGCATATTTAAAAGCTAATAATCAAAAGGATGGAGAACGGAGTTATGGCAGGATGGTAGATTTATTGTTAGCTCAATACCGATATGAAAAAGAAAATACAAAGAGGTGAGTTGCTTGGAAAAGTTAGCAGGCAGCGGTTGTGAACTGGTAATTCCGCTTAATGAACGAAAACCTTTGAAAGATATAGAACGTAGCATTACTACAACTTATCGCAGGCAGCTGTGGGCAAAATTTCATAAGGCAGTAAAAGATTTCGAGCTGATAGAAGAGGGAGACAGGATAGCGGTGGCCATATCAGGCGGCAAGGACAGCCTGCTTATGGCAAAAATGTTTCAGGAGATGCAGAAGCATAGAATCAGCAATTTTGAACTCGAATTTATAGCCATGGATCCCGGTTTCCATCAGTCCAACAGGGATCTGCTGCTAAATAACTGTGAATATCTGAACATTCCGGTAAAGATATTCGAATCAAGGATTTTTGATATTGTAGACCACATAGCCAATGATTATCCATGCTACATGTGTGCAAGAATGCGGAGAGGTGCTTTATATTCTAAAGCACAGGAGCTGGGATGCAATAAATTGGCTTTAGCCCATCATTATGATGACGTTATTGAAACAACTCTGCTTAATCTGTTCTATGCAGGTTCATTCAAAACCATGCTGCCTAAATTGAAGTCCAGGAATTTTGAAAATATGGAACTGATCAGGCCTATGTACTACATACGCGAGGAAGATATAATCAAGTTTACAGCCAATAACGGCATTTCAGCCATGAATTGCGGATGTGTGGTGGCAGCCAAGAAGACTTCCAGTAAGCGCAGGGAAATGAAAGAACTCATCCGGGAGTTGAAAAAAACTCATAAGGAAATAGACAGAGCTATATTTAACTCAGCAGGAAATGTAAACTTAAATTCCATACTAGGCTGGAAAAAAGATGGTATAAAATATTCATTTCTTGACATTTATGATGAAATGGGTAATAATAATTGAGGATTTGCTAAAAAAATGTATAATAAATCTCAAACGGTTTTATGCAACATTGCTAAAAAATAGACAATCTTATCATTTTATATATATTGGAAAAAGAGTAAAAAAGAGGTGTAGGAGTTGGCTCAGGAAACCATTGACATTATCCGTAAAGCGGAGCAGGAGGCAGATCAGTTGGAAAAGGAAACGGCTGCCGAGTGTGAAAGAATTGTACAAGATGCCAAAGAACAAGCGGCCAGGCTGTATGACAACATAACCAGCCAAGCCAGAGCTAAGGCGGAAGAAATCCTGGAATCAGCAAGAAAACAGGGTGATGAAATAATTGCCCAAAGGTTAAAAGAGGCTGAGAAAGAAATTGATGAACTGAAGAAAGCGGCATCGGAAAAGGAACAGGAAGTCATTAAGCTGATAATATCGGAACTTTATTAACAGCGTATTTTTTTGGATGCAGCAATAATTTACGGGAGGAATCAATACATGGCTATCCTGCCTATGAAGCGCATACATATCTATGCTTTATTGAAAGATCAAAGATCAATTCTTAGTAAATTGCAACAGCTTGGTTCTGTTCATATTGAAAATCTTAGTGAAGATGAATTCTTTGTTAAAAAATCTACTATTGATGACCTTGTAAAAACTGAACGGGAAATGGCAATGGTGGATGAAGCAATTGAAGTGCTGGATTCCTATGACCCAGAAAAAACTTCATTATTTGATTCCCTTAAAGGCAGGCAGGAACTTACATTGGCTGAGTATGAAGTTTTGGCGAAAAAACAAAGGGAATTTAAAGAAACAGCTGAGCGCATTATAAATCTGAACAGACATATTGCTGAATCCATTGCAGAAATGCAAAGGATTCAGGTACAAATAGACGCTTTAGCACCTTGGAGCAAGCTGGATGTACCTTTGCAGTTTCAGGGCACTCGCTTTTCAACAGCATTTATAGG
>LFTC01000036.1:0-3391 GCA_001512915.1 Clostridiales bacterium DTU083
TTCTGGCTTTTAGCCTTATTCCTTGTTCCTTATCCCTTAAAACTTCTAAACAAAAAACATGGCCTACAGGGCTTTTCTTCTCCCTAATAAACCATGTTTTCTAAAAGAACTTTATTTACTCCTTCTCAAACATTTGAAAAATGAAAGAAGTTTATTTGATGTAGACAATAAGAAACGGCTTTCTACATCTCCCTGCGCCCTTCCAAGGCTTTAGCAAGAGTAACCTCGTCCGCATATTCCAGGTCGCCGCCTACGGGTATGCCGTGGGCAATGCGGGTAACTTTTATTCCCATGGGTTTTAGAAGTCTTGAAATGTATACGGCGGTTGCCTCACCTTCCACATCGGGATTGGTTGCCATAATCACTTCTTTGACCTGATCATTGCTTATCCGCTGGATTAATTCCTTGATGCGTATATCATCAGGGCCGACTCCTTCCATGGGAGAGATGGTTCCGTGAAGAACATGGTACAAGCCCTTGTAATCCTGCATCTTTTCCATGGCAACCACGTCCCTGGAATCTTTAACCACACAAATGACAGACCGGTCCCTGGCCTGGCTGCTGCATATGGCACAGGGATCCTTATCCGTAAGGTTGCAGCAGACAGAACAGTAGCGGACTTGTTCCCTGGCTTTTATTATGGCTTTGGTTAAGTCCAGCACCCTGTCCTTAGGCATGTTTATTATATGAAAAGCCAGGCGTTGGGCGGTTTTGCCTCCTATACCCGGCAGCCTGGACAATTCATTTATTAAACGGGCAATTGGTTCAATATAATAATTCATGGGGATTACCCACCGCTTTCCTTAATATATGCTGCTGGCAATTCCTGCGCTAGAACAATCCCGGCATGCCCATTCCGCCGGTTAATTTGCCCATCTCGTTCTGTATCATTTCATCAGCCTTGCGGGTTGCCTCATTTACTGCAGCTATAATCAGATCCTGCAGCATTTCTACGTCATCCGGGTCTACCACTTCAGGCTTGATGTTAATTTCCAGTATCTCTTTCTTGCCATTGGCAACAACCGTTACAACACCGCCGCCAACGGAGGCTTCTACGGTTTTTTCCTCCAGCTCCTGCTGTACCTTCATCATTTGTTCCTGCATCTTTTTTGCCTGTTTCATCAGGTTATTCATATTCATTCCGCCTGGAAATCCGCCTCTTGCCATTTTACTTCCTCCTCGAATTAGATTCCACGAATTATGTTTCCATTATACCATATGCATAATGATTATTCTTCATCAACCACTTCAACCTTGTCATCACCAAAAACTTCTATAGCCCTCTCCACCACATAATCATCATCGACAGCCTGCTCTTCTTCCTTCTGATCATCCAGTATGCATTTAAGCCTTACCTGCTGCCCCGTTACCTTTTTTATCACGTTTTCAATAAAAGTGCTGTTATCTCCCTGCTCAATCAGTATTACATTAAAGCCTGCATATGGGGGAAATACCAAAGTAAATACTCCGTTTTTGTCCATACGGGGCTTTGCATCCAGCAAAGATGCCTGGATAGAGGGCCGCTCCATTCCGATCTCATCCATTACCTGAGGCCAAGCTTTTGCAGGATTCAATCCCTTTTCATCGGCATCAGCTTTGGAAGCACCCTCTACTGTTTTTCCGGCTGTCTTCTCCTGCTTTTGCACTGGCTCTGTTTTGGCAGGCTTTCGTTCCACTTCTATAAAACCCGAACCGGCTTGCCTGAAGGGATCTCTTTGTTCAGCAGCATCTGGTTTTTGCTCTTCTTTTTCCTTATTCTTATTATCAGAAAGCTCCTGTGACACAGGCTGGCGGGATATAACTGCACCGCCGCCCTTCAGCTTCCTCTCCAGGGTTTCTACCCTGTCCTGCAGTGCTTCCAGGGATGCTTCCTGTTCAGGTCTGCACAGCTTTATGGCTGCCAGCTCAAAAAGCACCCTGGGCTGAGTGCTGTATCTCATTTCAGATTCCAGGGAAGACAAATGTTCTATAGTTCGGATAAGCCTTCCCTCTCCTGCATTTTTTGCCTGAAGTTTCAGCCGCTCCAAGGTGGATTCGGCCACATCAAGCAGAAATTCAGGATTATCGCAGGATTTTACAATCAATAGATTACGCATGTGATTGAGCAAGTCCTTCAGAAAGGCGCTGAAATCCCTGCCCTCATCTGACAGGCGGCCGATGCTGTAAAGCAGGCGCTGTAAGTTGCCTGTCAGTATATCATCTGCCATCTGAAACAGGAAATCCTGGTCTGCAGTTCCTATTATATTGAGAACATCGTTGTTTGTGATGTGATTTCCGCAAAAGCTCATACATTGATCCAGGAGACTGAGAGCATCCCTCATTCCGCCTTCCGCCCAGCGGGCTATGGTGTGCAGGCTTTCTTCATCGGTTGTTACATTCATTTGATCGCAGATAGTTTTCATCCTGGCTACCAGCACCTTATGAGAAATTCTCTTAAAATCAAAGCGCTGGCACCTGGACAGAATAGTAGCCGGGAGCTTATGTGGCTCGGTGGTGGCCAGAATAAACACTACATGGGAAGGAGGTTCCTCCAGAGTTTTTAACAGGGCATTAAAAGCTCCGATGGACAGCATGTGAACCTCGTCTATGATATATACCTTGTACCTTCCAACGGCAGGCGGAAAACGAACCTTATCCCTCAGATCCCGTATCTCATCGACCCCGTTATTGGATGCCGCGTCGATTTCTATGATATCCATATTATTGTCTGAAGATAAGCTTACGCATACCTGACACTTGCCGCAGGGGCCGTGTTCCGTAGGAGATGTACAGTTAATAGCCCGAGCAAATATCTTGGCGGTACTTGTCTTTCCTGTGCCCCGTGAACCACAGAACAGGTATGCATGGGCAATGTGCCCGCCGGCCAGCTGATTTTTCAGGGTGCGGACAATGGTATCCTGCCCAACAACGTCCTTAAAGGTGTCCGGACGCCATTTACGGTAAAGTGCTGTATAGATAAGGGTTCACCTGCCTTCCCGGCTTTGTTTAATATTACCACATCATTATATCATAAAGATAAGATCAATGTTAACCAAAAAAAGAACAAGCCATGATAGCATGGCTTGCCCATAAAAATTTAAGCTGTGCACCTGCCTCCGATCTGACCTCACAGGCGGTAACCGAGCAGTTAGCTCCTACCAGGCACCCCTGCGGCACACGAAGGGCACCACTTACTGCTGCTTCCTTCCGGACCTGACAGGGTTCATGGGTCTCCGTTGCGCAGGACCCGGTACTCAACACCACTTACTCAGGCCAGACCCTGCAAGCATCAAACCTCGGGCAGGAATTCAACCCCGCTATAGCGGATTGCGGGTTACAGGGCACCGCTACCTCCCCATCTAGCACAGCAAACTTGATGACTTTTTTAAAGCAACACTATTATAACATGGAT
>LFTC01000036.1:3510-4992 GCA_001512915.1 Clostridiales bacterium DTU083
CGCTGCAATATAACCAACAATGCAGATATTGAGCATTTTATCGCCAATGTGCCCACCAACGGAAAATTTCTGTACAGTGCCTTTTACACCTTTACCAATCAGGATCTGATTGCCCTTTTTAACAATTTGGGGCTTAAGACCAAGGTAGAGCGGGGAAACCGGGTATTTCCCGCATCGGATAAATCTTCCGATGTAATCAGGGCTTTGGAGAAGCACCTTAAAAACAATAATGTCAAGGTGCTGACCGGTGAGGCAGACGAAATTATAGCTGAAAACAGAAAGGTTACGGCAGTGAGGGTTAAAGACGGCAGGCTGCTGCCCTGCCACAGCGTGATTGTGGCAACAGGCGGCATGTCTTACCCTTCCACAGGTTCCACAGGGGACGGCTACCGTTTTGCCAAAGCTCTGGGCCACACCATTATATCTCCCAGACCTTCCCTGGTTCCCCTGGAAACGGTTGAGAGCTGGCCAAGAGAGGCCCAGGGCCTGTCCCTCAGGAATGTTTCAATAACCGTGCTGGATGAGGACAGCAAAAAAATATATGAAGACTTCGGGGAAATGGTTTTTACCCACTACGGCGTTTCCGGGCCCGTTATCCTATCCGCCAGCTCCTATATGAGAAAAATGCAGGCAGGCAAATACCGGATTAAAATAGATCTGAAACCCGCTTTGACATTGGAACAGCTGGATGCACGCGTCCAGCGGGATTTCCTCAAGTATGCCCGCAGGCACTTTTCCAACAGCCTGGATGACCTGCTTCCAAAAAAACTGATTCCCGTAATCATCAAACTGTCGGGCATTCCCCATGACAAACCCGTAAACCAGATTACAAAAAAAGAACGCCTGACCATAGTTTCACTTCTTAAAGGGCTGGAGCTTAACATTAAAGGCTTCCGGCCGATTGAAGAGGCTATCATTACTTCCGGCGGCGTGTCGGTTAAGGAAATTGATCCCGGCACCATGGAATCCAGGCTGGTAAAAGGGCTTTTCTTTGCCGGCGAAGTTATAGATGTGGATGCCTATACCGGCGGCTTCAACCTGCAGATTGCCTTTTCCACAGGATACCTGGCAGGCCTTAACTGTTGAATGTGGATAATAATTCCCCATGGCACCCCCTTGTATATTTCAAAATGTAGTGTTATACTATATAATACTCAGAACATATGTTCGGTAATATGGGTGAAAGGGGGAAAAGCCGGCATTCGCCGCACTGCCATGAAAGTTTTAATGAAGCCGATTAAAATGATAGCCTGGTTCGATGAAAACGGAAAGCCGAATCCTGTACGTTTCAATATAAGCCTGCCTGATGAGTCTTCCGTAACCATCCGAATTGACCGGGTTATTAAAAAACATGAAGAAAAATTGGCAGGCAACCGTATGCTGGTTTTTACCTGCCAAAGCGTAATCAACAATATGGAAAGAATCTATGAGCTCAAATATGAGCTGAACAGCTGCAAATGGTATCTTTATAAAATGTAGCTG
>LFTC01000036.1:5054-5248 GCA_001512915.1 Clostridiales bacterium DTU083
CTTACATATGAACGGAAAGCTTCGGTTACATGATTGCCTTCCTCATTTATGAATTCATCGGGCATCAGCTTGGTCAATGCTGCAATTTCCTTAATATCGGTAAGCTTGTAATCCACAGCATAATTGCCTACCCTGTGGATAGTTACTGAACCTTCCAGATTATGAACAATCGCATACTGGGCAGCCCTTTCTCC
>LFTC01000076.1:0-8902 GCA_001512915.1 Clostridiales bacterium DTU083
CTTTAATCCCGGCAGTGCGGGTCCAAAAAGATTCAGGCTTCCTGTATGCCTTGGGAAAATTACCATAACAAATGGGGATTTGACTGCAGAGTGGATTGATCTTGAATAAAATTTAAGTGTGTAAAATTGTTAAAACTATGATATCATACCTATGTAACGCATTGTATTTTCAATAACTATTCTGTAAGAAAGGAGATATATTATGAAAAATGAACTGATAAACAAAGATCTTATACTGGAAAACTATGAAAATGCAAAAAAGGTTTACGCATTATATGACGTAGACACAGATGCGGCAATTGAAAAGTTTAAGACAATTCCTATATCTGTTCACAACTGGCAGGGCGATGACGTAACAGGATTTGAAGATTTTGAAGGTGTACATAGCGAAAACGTAGTTACCGGCAACTACCCCGGCAGAGCCCAAAATGGAGATCAGATGAGGCAGGATCTGGAGCAGGCCTTTAAGTTTTCTCCTGCAAGGCATAAGCTGAACTTGCACAGCATGTATGCTGAGCCAAAGGAGAAAAAAGACCGTAATGAATACGATACGGAAGACTATCGCAACTGGATTGATTGGTGCAAGAAACTGGGCATAGGAATGGACTTCAATGTTTCATACTTCACCCATCCGATGATGAAAGACGGCTGCTCTTTGGCATCCGATGATGAAGCAGTCAGAGAGTATTGGATTCAGGCTGGAATCAGAGGCAGAAAAATTGCAAATGATATCGGTGAAGAACTGGGCCAGTTATGCATCAACAATACCTGGGTGCCTGACGGCACAAAGGACATGCCTGCCGACCGCGGGGCATACCGCAAGCGTCTGATGGATTCTTTGGACAGAATCCTGGAGAAACCCTATGACAAAAAGAACATGATCGATGTTTTGGAAGGAAAAGTATTTGGAATTGGTACTGAAAGCTTTGTGGTAGGCTCTCATGATTTCTATATAGCATATGCGGTTAAAAAGGGCATAGGAGTAACAATAGATACCGGACACTATCATCCAACAGAGGACGTAGCCGATAAAATTACCGCCCTTGTTCCCTTTGTGGAGGCCATAAACCTGCATCTGACCCGCGGTATCCGTTGGGACAGTGACCACTGCCTGATTACGGATGACAATTTGCGATCCATGCTGCAGGAGATCAAGAGGCAGGATTTATTTAACAAGAAGGTGCATCTGGGCCTGGACTTCTTTGATGCCACAATCAACAGGGTAACCTCATGGATTATCGGCTTGCGTGCTGCAGGCAGAACCCTGCTTGAAGTGCTGCTGGAGCCCAGCCATCTGCTGAAGGAAGCAGAAAGAAAGAACGATCTTACACGCAGGCTGGCCTTGATGGAGGAATTCCGCAATCTGCCTGTAAATGCTGTGTGGGATTACCTGTGTCTGAAGGAAGGCAAGGGTGTAGGCACATCCTGGCTGAGGGAAATGGAAGAATACGAAAAGGAAGTACAATTTAAGAGATAATTAACTGTCAATTTGCATGAGACGCCCGTATGGGCGTCTCTGCTTATGATTGATAATCTCCAAAAAAACCCTGTTTGACAATGGATTATTTCTCATCTATAATAGTATCGTTCATTAATCTTGTATATATTATATATAAATCATGTAGATGCATTTCTTGTTATCAGATAACAAGTTTGCCGGAAAAACCGGCATTTAATCCATATTAAAGGAGGAACTTTTCTATGAAAAGAACGCTTTCATTGTTACTGGTGCTTTTAATGGTGTTCAGCATAGTTGCGTGCTCACCAAGCACACCTGATACTACTGAACCTTCCACGGAAGAGCCAGCTACTGATCCTGCTTCTGAACCATCTGCAGAAGAGCCTGAAGAGCCTGCTGCTTCCGGGGATGAAGATTGGGAGATAGTTGTTGTACCTAAGGATGCTTCCAATCCTTGGTTTGTTCGCATGGAAGTAGGAGTTAATGAGTTTGCTGAAGAAACCGGCCTCAATGTTTATCAGAGAGGAACACCGGAAATCGATGCAACTCTGCAGTCCCAGCTGATTCAGGACCTGATTGCAGCTGATGTTGATGCTATTTGCGTAGTACCTGTTGATCCAGGTTCCCTGGAGCCGGTTCTTAAACAGGCTATGGATGCCGGCATCGTTGTTATTGCTCATGAAGGTGCATCACTTCAGAATGTGCACTATGACATTGAAGCATTCAACAACGAACAGTACGGTGCATTCATCATGGATAACCTGGCTGAAGCCATGGGCGAAGAAGGAGTTTACACCACAATGGTTGCCCACGTTACCAATGCTTCTCACAATGAATGGGCAGACGGCGGTGTGAAACACCAGAAGGAAAAATATCCTAACATGCAGCTGCTTGAGGAAGAGCCTCGCGTAGAATCCGAGGACAATGGTGACGTAGCTTATCAGAAAGCTAAGGAACTGTTCAAAAAGTATCCTGATCTGAAGGGTATTATGGGTACTTCTTCTTTTGACGCTCCTGGCGTAGCTCGTGCAATCCAAGAGCTGGGTCTGGTTGGCAAGGCCTTTACATCCGGTACAGGTATGCCCGCTGACAACGCAGAACTGCTGAAGAGCGGCATTGTTAAGTCCCTGACTCTGTGGGATCCTGCCCTGGCAGGCAAAGCCATGTGTGCTCTTGCTGTAAAAGTGCTGCGCGGCGAAGAAATTACCGATGGAGTTGACCTTGGTGTAGAAGGTTATACAAACATGACCTTCAAGGAAGGAAGCGAAACAGTTCTTGAAGGACAAGGCTGGATAACCATTACAGCTGATAACGTAGACAGCTTCGGTTTCTAATTATGTAAATAGAATGGGGCTGTTGTCCATCTGTAATCTGATGCCGACACAGCCCTTTCTTTTAATTGTTGTAGGAAAGGGGCGAAGGTTTGTTGAAGGACAATATATTAAAAGTAGTGGATATTAAGAAATCCTTCGCAGGGGTTCAAGCGCTTAAAGGGGTTTCCATGGAGATAAAAGCGGGGGAAGTTCATTGCCTTGCCGGTGAAAACGGAAGCGGCAAATCCACGCTTATAAAGATTATCTCCGGTGTGTATACACCTGATTCAGGCGAAATTCATTTTGGAGATAAGGTATATGAAAGATTAACGCCGATAGAATCCATTCGCAACGGGGTTCAGGTAATTTACCAGGATTTTTCAATTTTCCCTAACCTGAGCGTAATGGAGAACCTGGCATTCAACCAGGAGCTGGCAAATAAGCGCAGGCTGGTTAACCGCAAGCGCATGAGGCAAATAGCCGAGGAAGCAGTTGCAAAGATTAACTTTGACATAGATCTGGACGCTAAAGTCGGCTCGCTTTCCGTTGCCAATAAACAGCTTGTAGCTATCTGCCGTGCACTTATGTTTGATGCCAAATTAATTATTATGGACGAGCCCACCACCGCTTTAACGCGAAAAGAAGTGGATGCTCTGTTCAGAATTATTCTTGACCTTAAGAAACAGGGCATTGCGACCTTGTTCGTAAGCCATAAACTTGACGAAGTATTCGAGATATCCGAAAGATTTACTATTCTGAGAAGCGGCGAAAAGGTTATTACCGGCGATACATCGGAGCTGGATAACAAAAAGTTTACCTATTATATGACTGGGCGGGAATTTGAAGAAGAGCCTTTTGTACCGAAGAATGTTTCTGAAGAACCTGTTTTGACTGTAGAGAATCTGGGAATGAATGGATTCTTTAAAGATATCAGTTTTTCACTGCATAAGGGAGAAATTTTAGGAATAACCGGTTTGCTGGGCTCAGGCCGTACAGAGCTTGCTCTTGCTTTGTTTGGGCTCCAGCAGGCAGATACCGGTACCATTACTATAGAAGGTAAGCCTGTTAAATTAAATACACCGCAGGATGCAATAAAAAACGGAATCGGCTATGTGCCTGAAGACCGGCTGACAGAAGGTCTGCATCTGCCCCTGAGCATCGGGGAAAACACCATAGCAGCTGAGCTGGATAAGCTTTCCAACAAGCTGGGAGTTTTTGATGAGGAGAAGAAAAAGCAGGAGATAAACCGTTGGGTTAAAGAGCTTGCAATTGCCACACCCGATCCCAACAATGCCTGCAGCACCTTGTCCGGCGGCAATCAGCAGCGTGTAGTGCTGGCAAAGTGGCTGGCAAGAGATCTGAAGGTGCTGATCCTCAATGGTCCGACAGTAGGGGTGGATATCGGATCCAAGTATGATATTCATCAGATCCTGAGAGGCCTGGCTGAACAGGGCCTGGGTATAATTATAATATCAGACGACATTCCGGAAATTATCACCAACTGTTCAAGAATAATGATTATGAAAAACGGCAGAATCAGCGCAGAGCTTTCAGCCGAAGAGGCCGATGAGCAGACGCTGACCCGGTATATGATGTAGGGGGTGGATGAATTGAATAACAGATTTTTCAAAGATTTGACCAAACGCAATGAGTTTTACATCTTTCTGGTAATCATAGTCATGGGAGTATTGATAGAATTGCGTTCCGGACAGTTCTTCACACCCAACAATATAGTGGATTTGCTTTCCGCACTGATTGTACCGGGCATGTTTGCGTTGGGAGCCTTTATGGTTATCGTTTCCGGCGGAGTGGATGTTTCCTTTCCCGCACTTGCTTCGCTGAGCATGTATGCCACTACGCGCATACTGCTTGATGTCAATTATCAGGGCGGGGTTTGGCTGCCGATTTTGATGTCCCTGGCTTTCGGAGCGATACTGGGCGCTTTCAACGGCGTATTGATAGCAACCTTCAAATTGCCTCCCATGATTGTTACGCTGGGTACATCCAGTGTTTTCAGAGGAATAATGCAAGGGGTGCTTAATTCAAAGCAGCTGGCTGTTATACCGAAAGGAATGTCTTCCTTTGGAACAGCTGCCCTGTTTGTTGCCGAAAATCCGCAGTCGGGACTTACCTCCCGCATGCCGGTGGCATTTCTGGCATTGGTTATTGTACTGATAATTGTATACTTTTTCCTGAATCATACCATGTACGGCCGCGGCTTGTATGCCATAGGCGGCAATGAAGTAAGTGCTCACCGTGCCGGCTTCAATGTTTGGCTGATTAAGTTTCTCCTCTATGTGGGAGTTGGCATGATTTCAGCCCTGGCCGGAATGATTCGTGCCAGCATGATGACGCAGGCACATCCAACCAACATGCTGGGTATGGAAATGATGGTTATTGCAGGTGTAGTTTTGGGCGGCACTGCTATCACCGGCGGAGCAGGCACTCTGACAGGGTGCATGCTGGGAACCATTCTTATTGTAATGGTAGAAAACTCTCTTATCCTGCTGGGCGTGCCCACCTTCTGGCAGAGCTTCTTCCTGGGAGTTCTGATAATTGCAGGTATGGGTATAAGTGCGCTCCAGGTTACACGTGCTTCCAAAGCTAAAGGTTCCGTGGTCAGGGAGGTGAAGCAATGAGCACCAGCCGAAGAAACGTTGCTTCTTTTGTGAAGGATACTCACATCAGAAGATTGCTGACTCTGATGATATTATGGATGATTTTCATGGCCATTTTCCGCTTTGATAAGTTCTACACATTCTTGAACTTTCAGACTATGGCGGCCCAGTTTCCTGAATTTGGTTTGATGGCCCTTGGAGTAATGCTGTGCATGATTTCCGGGGGTATCGACCTGTCAGTGGTAGGCGTGGCTAATTTTACATCCATAGCATGCGGTGAACTTTTGAAAATTCTTGCTGAAAGATCCGGTGAATTAACCGGAGGCGGAATACTTCTGATAATGCTGCTTGGGGTGCTGATAGGTGCCTTTGCCGGAATTTTTAACGGTCTTCTGGTTTCAAAAATAAAAATTCCGCCTATACTGGCTACCCTGGGTTCATATGAGCTTTTCCGAGGCATAGCAATAATTATAACTGAGGGTAAGGCAGTGGCGAATCTGCCTATTAAATATGCAGAAACCATAGCAGGTAAGCTGTTCGGTATAATTCCTATTCAGTTGGTATTCTTTGTAGTTGTGGTAATAATTCTTTCCTTCCTGTTAAACCGAACCACCTACGGCACCAAGCTGTATATGCTGGGAACCAACAAAACCGCATCCGAATTCAGCGGGCATAACACAGACACGGTTTTGATCCAAACCTATATGCTGTCCGGCATATGTGCGGCTTTGGGCGGACTGATAATGCTTGCCAACTATAACTCTGCAAGGGCTGACTACGGTACGGTATACACACTTCAGTGCGTACTCATAGCGGTTCTGGGCGGAACCAGCCCCACAGGCGGCAAAGGCCGCATCAGCGGAACTGTTTTGGCCATCTGTGTTCTGCAGATGATTTCAGCAGGCCTGAACCGTTTCCCCCAGATATCCAGTTTCTATATACCTCTCTTCTGGGGCGGGGCGCTGCTGCTGGTTATGGTATGGAATACAATTACTGTAAACGGAAAAAGCGGCGGAGGTTTCATAAGGAATTTCTTAGCCCAATTGAATATAAAAACAGGAAGCGGAAAATAAACATTCATTCATTAATGCGGCTGGCTGTTGCCAGCCGCTTTTTTATGCTCTCAGCATTGACATTCAATTTATTTATTGCAAGAATTTAGCAAATAGGATATCATAATGATATCAGTTATATATCATTATATCGGGTGAGGAGGAGGACAATGGAAGAGAAAATTTTAAAAGCCAGAAGCGGCATGCCCATGTTGATTCTGTTAATTTTGCTTTATCTGGCAGCCATAGGCCTTACAATTTTTGGAGGAATGCTGCTGGACAATAAAAATAATATTGGTGCCCTGCCGTTGACAGTTGGGATTATATGGATTGTTATCGGGTTTATTCCTTTCCTGGGCCTGAAAGTAATTAAACCTCAGGAGGCTTTGGTTCTCACCCTGTTTGGAGAATATATAGGGACTCTTAGAGAACCCGGCTTCTATTTTGTCAATCCGTTTTCTTCGGCAGTCAATCCCGCTGCTGCAACCCGCCTGGGCCAGAGCGGGGATGTTGAAAGCAGTATTGAAAACAAAGGACAGGCCAATGTACCGGTCAGCAAAAAGATTTCACTAAAGATTATGACTTTAAACAATGCCAAACAGAAGGTAAATGATGTTCTAGGCAATCCTGTTGAGGTTGGAATAGCAGTTGTATGGAGGGTTGTGGATACAGCCAAGGCTGTTTTCAACGTGGACAATTATAAAGAATACCTGTCCTTGCAGTGTGACAGCGCATTAAGAAATATTGTCCGGATTTATCCTTATGATGTATCTCCGGGCATTGACACTACAGGAGACGGCATACCCGATGAAGGAAGCCTAAGGGGGTCCAGTACTGTAGTTGCAGAGAGAATAAGCAGGGAGATCCAGGAAAAAGTAAAGGAAGCCGGCATTGAAATTTTGGAAGCCCGCATCACCCATCTTGCCTATGCCCCGGAAATTGCGGCAGCCATGCTGCAAAGACAGCAGGCAGCAGCAATCATTGATGCCAGAAAGATGATAGTTGACGGTGCCGTGGGCATGGTTGAAATGGCCCTGGAAAAGCTTAATGAAAATAATGTGGTGGAATTTGATGAGGAGCGGAAAGCTGCCATGGTATCCAATCTTCTTGTTGTGCTTTGCGGTAACAGAGATGCTCAGCCCGTTGTGAATAGCGGAAGCCTGTACTAAGATGAGCAAGAAGAAAAAACAGATTCCTTTGCGCATTTCTGAAGATTTATACCAGGAACTTGCAGCTTGGGCTGAAGATGATTTTCGGTCTATCAACGGGCAGATCGAGTACCTGCTTACCCTATGTGTCCGCCAGAGGAAGAAAACCGGCGGATATGTGCCCAAAAATTTTGATGAACATATGAAAAGGGAAACAGAATGAAGCGGCGCTCAGAGGAGCGCCTTTTCTTTTCGAATATGAACAATATATGATAATATAGATTGGCAAATTTATTCAGAAACTGACACGTTTTTTGTTTGTTAAATTATTTACAATGCAGGATTTCTGTGTTATGATATAAAAAGGCAAGTGTGGGCTCTTTTGCAATTACATATGTTTCATACAAGATAACCTTCAAAATCCCATAGTTTTCCCGGGTGGAAAACTTGTTTTTTGAGTTTTTCCGCCCTTTTTCTGTGTTATATAGGGTATATTAGATAGTGTACAAAATAAAGCCAACATTTTTAGAGGAGTTGATATAAATGAGGAAGGTCCATATCAGTGAAACAGTACTCAGAGATGCAAACCAATCCCTGATAGCCACCAGAATGCCCTTCTCCGATTTCGAAGGAATCCTGGAAACCATGGACAAGGCTGGTTATCATTCATTGGAATGCTGGGGAGGCGCTACATTTGACGCCTGCCTAAGGTATCTCAGCGAGGATCCATGGGAAAGGCTTCGCAAAATAAGGGATAAGGTGAAAAACACCAAGCTGCAGATGCTCCTGAGAGGGCAGAATCTGTTAGGATACAGGCATTATCCCGATGATGTTGTCAGAAAGTTTGTTGCTCATGCGGTGGATAATGGCATTGACATTATCAGAATATTTGATGCTTTAAATGACTTCAGAAATATCCGCGTAGCCTTGGATGAGGTTAAAAAGCGCAATGCCCATGCGCAAGGTGCTATATGCTACACCACCAGTCCTGTTCATACCCTGGAGAATTATGCAAAACTGGGAAAAGAACTCGAAGAAATGGGCGTAGACTCCATTTGCATTAAGGACATGGCCGGTATTTGCGGTCCCCAGGAAGCTTATGACATCGTAAAAGCCCTTAAGGAAAGCGTAAAGGTGCCTGTTTTCTTCCATACCCACGGCACAACGGGCCTAGGCCCCATGACTTACCTGAAAGCTGTTGAAGCAGGCTGTGACGGCATAGACTGTGCTATTTCTTCCTTCTCCAACGGAACATCCCAGCCTCCGACAGAAACCATGAATTATGCTTTGAAGCAGGCAGGCTATGAAACCG
>LFTC01000076.1:8912-9332 GCA_001512915.1 Clostridiales bacterium DTU083
CCTGGATGAAGAAATTACAAAAGAAATCAATGATTATTTCAAGCCCATCAGAGAAAAATATATTAATTCCGGTCAGATGAATCCCTTTGTTATGGGAGTTGAGACCGATGCGCTGGTATACCAGGTGCCCGGAGGCATGCTGTCCAACCTGATAGCCCAGTTGAAAGCCCAGAATGCTTTGGACAGGCTGAATGAAGTACTGGAAGAGATTCCGGATGTTAGGAAAGATCTCGGCTATCCTCCGCTGGTAACCCCCATGAGCCAGATGGTGGGCGTACAGGCTGTATTCAATGTTCTGACAGGAGAACGTTATAAGAGCGTTGCCAAGGAAGTTAAGGCATACCTGAAGGGTGAATACGGCAAAGCTCCAGGCGAAATCAATCCTGACTTAATCAAGCAGGTACTGGGTGATGAAGAACC
>LFTC01000070.1 GCA_001512915.1 Clostridiales bacterium DTU083
GAGGCATGAGCTTTGGCTCAACTTATTTTTCTTTTTACACCATTATATAGACTTAATCTGAAGCTTCTCCTGCCTATATCAAGATGAGAGAAGAACTTATTAAGGTTCGTGAATTAAGTGGTGCGAAATACGTTTATACGATGAGAAAAACCGGCGAAGGCGATTTCATGTATGTTGTCGACGGCTCTCCCGACGAAGATTTTCTCATGTAGGTGAAAGAGAGGAAGCGGCTCCTGAATATGAACGGACCTGGAGCGGTGAAATTTATACAGACGATAATATTTTTCATGATAAAAAGTGGGGAACCATTCTTAGCGTCTATTATCCCTTGAAAGATCAGGACGGGACTGTTTGTGGCATCCTGGGAATTGATTACAATGTTGAGTTGGTGCGGGCCGGACTTAATGACTTCAGAAACACCTGTATCATCATCATGTCTATATTCGTCGTGGTCATTCTAATCAGCGGAATATTGTTGTCTAACAGCATTTCCAGACCCATAAAAAGCGCAGTTGCTTATGCCCAGCAATTAGCAGCATTAAACCTTAAAGTAGAGGTTCCCCAAAAAGATCTAAAGCGACATGATGAGCTTGGAGAACTGGCGCAAACGTTACAAAGTATTAGAGAGAGTTTCCGGAGTATTATCAGTAAGATAAATGCTTCGGCTGAACAGCTGGCGGCAACTTCACAAGAAATGGCTGCCTCAGCACAGGAAACATTTAATGCCATCGATGAAGTTTCAAGAACTGTCGAAGAAATTGCCAAGGGTGCCTCAGAACAAGCCGAAAGTACAGAAATGGGTACTTCAAAGGCGGTATTACTGGGAAATATCATTGATAAAGATATAGAACAGGCCAATAATATCAGCGAGATCATCAATAATGTTACCGGTGCTGTGCAGGAGGGGCTTGTTGAAATTGAAAAGCTGACTAAGATCAACGAAGAAAACAATATAGTCAACAAGACTGTTTCTGATATAATCACTAAAACAAACGAAAGCGCCCAAAAAATAAACCAGGCCAGCAACATAATCACTTCTATTGCTGAACAGACTAATCTTCTAGCCTTAAATGCTGCCATAGAGGCAGCGAGGGCGGGAGAAACAGGAAAAGGGTTTGCGGTTGTGGCAGAGGAGATTAGAAAACTGGCGGAACAGTCAGCAGCTTCCACCAAGGCCATCAAGCAAATAGTTGAAGAACTACAAGTAAATGCCCAAAATGCCGTCACTGCTATGGCGAAAACGTCTGCAATCAGAAAAGAACAGACCGGCAGTGTTGCCAAATGCGAAGAAAAATATAACCAAATTAATAAGGCGATCAGAGGATGCCAGCAAGCGGTTGCGGAATTGAACTCCTTAGGCAATGAAATGGTTGAAATGAAAAATGTCATCTTAAGTGCCATGGAAGGTTTGTCGGCAATTGCCGAGGAAAACTCTGCAGCTACCCAAGAGGTCAATTCTATAACAACGCAACAAGCTGCCGCCATAAGAACTCTGTCCGAAGCAAATGAAAACTTAACTCAACTTGCTCAGGATCTGCATAGTACTGTTCTAATGTTCAAAATGTGAGAGGTCATCATGGGCCGATATGTTCTTCAGCGCCGTGGAGAATGATCTTGCGGCGCTTTTTCGCGTACTTAAAAACTTCCTCGGGCGTTTCGCAGTTTTCTATGGTGTCGCCCTTGACGGAAATAATTTGATCGGATATTTTGGCTGCCAAATCAATTTCATGCAGGGACAGAATAATCGCCGTCTCTTTCTCTTTAGCCAGATTGCGGAGGATATCCAAGAGTTCTATCTTGTGACGTATATCCAAATATGAGGTAGGCTCATTCAGAATCATGATTTGGGGTTGCTGGCAGATGGCCCGGGCCAGCATAATGCGCTGGCGCTGCCCGTCGCTGATGTTGGCAAACAGCTTGTCTGCCAGTTACTCCGCATAAAATTGTCTTGGATCCTGGGGCAACCCGGGGAATTAACGTAACCGGAGCAAAAAAAGACTGCCCACCGGCAGATTGGCAGATCAAGTCATTTCTCCCTACAGGTTTTTCTTCTTATTGATAAAGAATACTGAGAGCACCATAAACAACACCGAGTAGGCAGCTAAAACCAATATACTGAACAGCGAGGGCGCCTGTCCGTATGATATGCTACGAAGCTGGCTGCTGGCGTGTGTAAGAGGCATCCATTCTATAAGTATTTGAATTGCTCTTGGAATCTGTTCCAGCGGAAACAAGGTATTGCACAGAAAAGTCATCGGCGTAATGATAAAGGTTGAAAACCTGCCCACATCCGAGTGGGTGACACTGAGGATTGCCGCAAGCACACCCATAGCACCAAAAGCTAACCCGTTTAAAAACATGACCAGGAAAAAACCGGGACTTAGCTTCAGGCTCACACCGCAGGGAAGAGCAATCAGGAGTACCAAGATACCGCTGTATATACCGCGCAATGAGCCGCCGATTGATTGTCCAATAACATACTCACCTAGGGATGTAGGCGAAATAATGACCTGCTCAAAAGAGTGCTCAAAGATACGCTGGTTGTTCAAGGCATTAGCCACTGCGGAAAAGCTGTTATTCATGGTGCTCATCGCAATTAAGCCGGGCACCAGAAAATCAATATATCTGATATTATCCATTCTCGTCATGGAGCCCAAGCCCCACCCCAGTGCTATCATATATAATAACGGGCTTACCACAGCAGCGGCGGTAATCTTTGACCATTCAAACTTAAACTCCACCCATTTTTCCCATATAGCGGTTACAATCCCCATTACTTTACCTCCAATTTTTTGCCAATCCGTGTCACGAACACATCTTCAAGGGTAGTGCTGCGTATCACAAACTCGTTTGCAAGAGAGGCCGCATATTTCAGTGCTTCATCCCTGACTGCAAAGAATTTGCTTTTGGTATGATTGCCGTCAAATTCATCTACCGCAATGATACCTAGCTCTTTGATCAGGACAGCCGGGCTCTCTACCCTATCTACCCTTCCCTGATCTATAAGAGCTATGCGCTTGCACAAGTATTGTGCCTCATCTATGTAATGAGTGGTAAGGAGAATGGTCATCCCCTTATCGTTTAGCTGTTTAAGAAGATCCCACATCTGCCTTCTTGCAAAAGGATCCAGCCCAACCGTAGGCTCGTCGAGTATGAGAATCTCCGGTTCAGTAAGCAGTCCACGGCAGAGCATCAGCTTGCGCTTCATGCCACCTGAAAGCTGGCGGCAGATCTTTTTGCGATGTTCATACAAATCGCAGAAGGCCAGTAATTCCCTCGTACGCTCTTTGATATTGTCTTTGGGGACATGGTACAGTCTCCCCTGAAGCTCCATCACCTGCTCCGGGGTCATATTGGAGCGAAGGGAAAATTCCTGCGTTACCATCGACAGCTTGCGCTTAACGTTTCTATTTGACCTCTCCAGCAGTTCCCCGTCAATGTAAATCTCACCCGCACTCGGTTTCAAAAGGGTGGCCAGCAGCTTGATCATGGTCGTTTTACCTGCGCCATTAGGGCCAAGCAGTCCGAAAAACTCGCCTGTCTCGATGGTAAGGCTTATATCCTTCAGCGCCGGCACCTTTTGTCCCGGGTACGTTTTGCTTATGTTTTTTATTTCGATCATTATGTCTCTCCTCAAGTAGTTCTTCGCTTCTTACAAAAATGTTTCTGAGTTTCCCGAGCGTTTCCTAACTTGTCTCACCCGTCCGGCGCAGATGGGTAAGCAGCCTGATTAGCTGACAAGCTCTTCAACATGGTGCAAGATGAGCTTGCCGCGCACCCTGGCATACTTAAGCAGCTCCTTGCAAAACTGATTGTAAGCGCCGATTGGTACACCGGTGTCAATAACGAACCGGGCCCGATCAATAAGCGCTTTCGCCTCTGCGACTTTTGCACCAGGCACCGGGTTAAAAGGCTCCGCCGCTACAACCCATTGGGAAAGGGCAGTAGCCACCTGAAAATCCACATCGTTTTCAAACAGGATTCCGGTTGAGAAGGCTTGCCGGTGTTTCTGAAGCTGCCTGTAAATAGGTATGCCCTTTCCGTTACCCCCAAGCACGAAAACATCGGGCTTTCCTTGCGGAGCGACAAGCTCAACGCTTCCCAATAGGGTGTTAAATGATCCGCTTTCTATATCGTAAAGGGATTTTATAAAATCACCGTTAAACACTTCCTCAGGCGTTCCGCAGTTTTCTATGGTGTCGCCCTTGACGCAAATAATCTGATCGGATATTTTGGCTGCTAAATCAATTTCATGCAGGGACATGATGATCGCCAGCTCTTTTTCTGTAGCCAGATTGCGGAGGATATCCAAAAGTTCTATTTTGTGACGTATATCCAAATATGAAGTGGGCTCATCCAGAATCATGATTTGGGGTTGCTGGCAGATGGCCCGGGCCAGCATAATGCGCTGGCGCTGTCCGTCACTGGTGTTGGAAAACAGCTTGTCCTCCAGATCCTCCGCATGTACCATCCGCAGAGCTTCTGCTACCACGGCCCTGTCTTCCGGTGTCAGCATGCCAAAGTTGTTGGTGTAAGGATAGCGGCCCATAGCCACCACTTGACCGCAAGTCATGAGGTCAGGGTCAATGCGCTCGGTCAACATGACGGAGAGTCTTTTGGCCAGTTCTTTGTTGGAGAGCTTAAAAATGCTCTCTTTTTCAATTGTTACGGTACCCCCAATTCTCTCCAGGTGCCTGCTGATGGTTTTGAGGATGGTGGATTTTCCTGCGCCATTAGGCCCGATAATGGAGAGGATTTTTCCCCTTTCCACGGAAAAGCTGATATCTTTGATCAATACCTTACCGGCATAGCCCACAGAGAGTTTTTGTGTCTGAAAGTACAAGCCCTTCCCTCCCTACTGTTTGTTTTTACGCTGCTTGCCCATAAGGCTAATTACAATCGGAGCACCGAACAAAGCCGTCACCGTGCCTATGGCAAGTTCGGTGGGAGCAAAGGCAGTCCTGGCGATGAGGTCGCAAAACATGCAAAAGGACGCCCCGCAAAGGAAAGATGCCGGTATGATCACCAGCGGCTTGGAGGTCTTCATCAGCATTTTGGCAATGTGAGGCACGGCTATCCCTACAAAGGAGATTGGCCCTGCAAAGGCAGTTACCGTGGCTGAAAGCAGGCTGGAGAGTGTAATAAGAATGAGCCTGAAGAGCCTAATATTAATTCCCATGCTCTTGGCATAGCCCTCGCCCAGTTGATAGGCTTCCATCGGTTTCGAGATGAGCATGGAGCAAAAGAGTCCAATAGCTACCACAACGGTAATGATCCCGAGCGAATTCCAGGAAGCTCCGGAGAAACTGCCCATGGACCAGTAGGTTAGGCTTGCTATGTGATTATCTTTGGCAAAGGTGATCATAAAATCCGTTACGGCTGAACAGATGTACCCGATCATGATCCCGATGACCAGCAGCATGGACATGTTGGTGGTCTTTTGTGAGAATAGGAGCACAAAACCCGTGGTAATAAGGGAGCCTAAAAAAGCGAACAGCACCATGACATAAGGGGATATCCCACTAAATGTACCCAAGATGAAGATAATCGCAAAGGCAACCGCAAGCTTTGCCCCCGAGGATATCCCCAGCACAAAGGGTCCTGCAATGGGATTGCGGAAAAAAGTCTGCAGTTGAAAACCGGAAACAGAGAGCGCCCCGCCCAGGATGGCGGCCATCAACACTCTCGGCAGTCGTATTCTCCAAATGATGTTGCTGTCAACACTTCCCTCCTCAAAGCGCATAAATATTATTTTGAAAATCTTCACGGGCGACATGTTGACACTGCCGGTATTCACATTCAGTACCAAAGCCAAAGCGATCAGGAACAAAAGCACCATATAGACGATTTGATATCTAAGAATTTTAGATTTGTTCATATACGCTCCTTTTTCCCGGCGGCGGGAGGAGCGCCGCCGGGCATGCCCAGTGATTATTTGAGTTTGATTAAACTATTTGTGCTGTCAATGCCGGGATCTCTAAGGACTGCGTTCATATCCTCTATGATGCCGCCAATTGCCGCAGTGGACTGGGTGAAATTTGGCGCTGTTATGTAGACTCTGCCTTCTTTCACTGCCTTGAAATCGGCCACCAGCGGCATCTTTTCGACCATTTCCTCTATTGAGCTGAATTTCTGCGCGAAATTCACATAAAACAGGTAATCGGCATCCATACAGCGGGAATATAAATCCTCCATGGTCGTGGAAGTGGTCCCGGACTTATCCGGCGCCACATCTGCCATGATATAGGTTCCTCCGGCTAATTCGATCATTTGCGCCATATAGTCCCCGCCGTTTCTGGCGTAAACCTTTTGGCCGTCTGTGCTCAGGAAGAACATAGCCACGGTTTTTCCTGTTTTTTCGGTAGCTGTAACCAGCTTAAGCTTATTAACCTGCTCTTGGAAATAGGTATTTGCCCTGTCCTCCAGTCCCATCAGGGCACCAAAGAGTTTGACCCACTCAACTCTTCCGAGGGGATGCCCCTCTTTAGAAGAAGTTTCGATGAAATACGGTATGTTAAGCTCCTCATACTTGGCCATTACTTCGGGATGGTTGAGGAGCTTAGTGGTGTCAACTTCCAGGTTAACTCCTTCGCTGGTCAGCATTTCAAAGTCCGGTGCCTTATAGTTGCCCGAGTATTTAATTTCACCGGCTTGCATCTTGGCGATAACATTATCCAGGTACCAGGAATCTATATCATAGCCAACGGTTGCTATGTTATCTAGACCACCTATGGCATCGACAAGGGAAACCATGCCCGTACTGTTCAGGCAGATCCTGTTAAGAGGCTGCTTTAACACCACCGTGTTGGCGTCTAACCCATCAGGAACGCTTTTGCCTTCAGGTACTATGAGAAATTTCTTCTCCGGCGCGGAACTTACTGTGAATTCCTTATACCCACCCTTATAGTGAGTCAGGGTAAACTCCGCAGCAAATTCCAACTCTTCTTCTCGATCGAAAACCAGCTTTCCATCAACTTCTTGGTCCCCGTCCTCGGATGTTACATTGGCTGAAGGTGACAGTCCAGTACCAGGTGAAGACGAACAAGCAACTGCGGTTACCAAAATAAGTGCAGCAAGCAAAAGCACAACTAAATGTTTCAAAGTCCTTCTCATTCTTTCTTCGTTCCTTTCATGACAGATTTTTTCGTTAAA
>LFTC01000049.1:0-155 GCA_001512915.1 Clostridiales bacterium DTU083
CTGTCCAAAGCTGAACGAAGCAAGCGTACTAATGAATTGCTGGAATTGGTGGATTTAAGGGATAAGAAACATGAGTATGTTGATACCCTCTCCCGGGGCATGAAGCAGAGGCTTTGCCTGGCCCGCAGCCTTATCCATAACCCTGAGCTGCTGAT
>LFTC01000049.1:343-20979 GCA_001512915.1 Clostridiales bacterium DTU083
AGGCTGCTTATAAACCACGGCATTCCGGTATTGTCCTTTACCAGGGAAGAAGGCAGTTTGGAAGAGGTGTTCATGGAGGTGACCAGGCATGCGGACCGGTAAAGTGCGATCTAACCCTATAATAACCAGTGAGATGAAAATAAAAATGCGGGGTTGGAGGACAGCTCTGGGAATTGCAGCCTATCTGGGCGTTTTAATGCTGATCGGATTTTTGTATTACATGGCATTCATACAGACCAATATGTCCTGGAACAGTTCGGTTAATGCCCGGCAGGAAGCAGGTATGCAGATTTATATTGCACTGGCTGTAGTACAATTTGCCTTGATTCTGCTCATAACTCCCGCACAAACTGCCGGCACCGTCAGCGGTGAGCGGGAGAAGCAGACCCTGGATCTGCTTCTGGCTACCAAAATCTCCTCCGTCGGCATTATTTTTGGAAAGCTCATATCTTCAATGTCCTATATTCTGCTTTTGATCATTACATCCATTCCCCTGTTCAGCCTGGTATTCCTGTTTGGCGGCGTCACCCCGGGAGATATGTTACAGTTATTTATCTTCTATATGATAACTGCCTTTGCCGTTGGCAGCATCGGCATATTCTATTCCACCCTGTTCAAGCGGACGGTAATGTCAACGGTGGTAACCTATATCACCATTTTCTTTTTAGGATTGGTAAGCGTGATCTTAGGTGCATATATGATAAGCATTCAATACAGCGGAACAATGCCCCAGCCTTCCAATCCAACTGTTCCTTTTGTGCTGTATATAAATCCGGCTGTAGGTCTTGCGGATATATTAGTCACTGAGCCTGGCGGGTTCAGCACTTTACTCGGGCTGTCAATAGGGCCCGTAGGCAGGCTGGATTTTTGGATAGTAAACTCCATGGTAATGCTGGTTGTTGCGGCCATGCTTTTGATTATCAGCATGTATAAAATTAATCCTGTACGGCGTATCAGCTTTAAAAAAGGAAAGAAAAGAAAATGAAAACTATTGACAGGATTTCAGGGAGATCGCTCCGAAAGCGAAAATTTGAATTTCGGCAGCAGTACTTGGAAAAAAAGCATATTAAGTGGAAGCATGCCGAGTGGAAGCATGCTTTTGCACCAGTGCAGAGAAGGGTTTTGCTTAAGCATATGCTTAAGTGCCTGTCTTTAGGAATTCTATCTTCCCTGGCTGCTGCATTGGTTCTTTCTGCCCTATCTTTCCTCTTTCCCTTTGAATACTTGATTCATGCCTGCCTGTCTGCCGTCCTGTGTGCAATTGTTATTGGGCTGGTTGCAGGATGGTATAAGAGACCTTCCGTATATGAAACCGCCAGAATAGTGGACAGGCTTGGTTTGCAGGAGAAGGTGCTGACAGCCTGTGAACTGGATGAAAGAGACGATATAATGGCTGAACTTCAAAGGAAGGATGCCATTGAAAGCCTTTCAGCATTAGATGTAAAGCGGATTCCGCTTCGCCTTCCCAAATCTCATGGAATTGCCTTCATGCTGCTTCTGCTGAGCCTTGTTATTGTTAATTTGATTCCCAACCCCATGGGCAGAATCGTTCGGGAAAGGAAAGCACTGAGGGCTGAAATACATCAGCAATTGGAAGAATTGGAGAAGGCTTGGGAGAAGGTGCTGGAACAGGAGTCACTTGCTCATGAGCAGCGGCAGCAGCTGGCTCTGCTGATGAAGGAGCTGGCTGAAAGGCTGAAACAAACCGGTGAATACAAGGAAGCATTAAAGGAGATTTCCAAGGCAGAGGAGGAGCTGACAGCCCTTGCCGATAAAGTAAGGGAAGAAAGCATAGGGCAGCTGGCAGAGCGTCTTGGAACATTGGAAGAGACCGGTGCCTTGGCAAGAGCATTGCATGACAGGAACATGGCTGACCTGGATGATGAATTGAACAATCTAAAAGAGCAGCTTGAAAACGCGGCAGATAATAAGGAACTGGCGGAAAGGCTTAAGGATATACTGGAAAAAGCAGCTGAATCCACACCTGATGGAGAGATAAAGGATAAGCTTGCCGCAGCGTCCGGCAGCCTGGGCAATGGCCGGGTGAGTGAAGCCCTTGGTCAGTTGGGCCAAGCAATGAGCCAGGCTGTAAATGCCGGCAGCGCCATGGGAGATGCCAGATATGCCCTGCAGCAGATGCGCAGCGGCATTGCCCAGGCGGCCGGGGAAATACAATATGCACATAACCCAAGCAGCCAGTCTGGCAGCGGGGAAGGCCGAGGAAACGGTGAGGGGCAGGGAGCCGGACAGGGACAAGGCCAAGGCAGTGGATCAGGCCAGGGGGCTGCTGCAGGCCGGGGAGACAGCGGACAGGCTGGTTCCGGCGTTGGTTCCGGCACTGCCGGCGAGGGTTCCGGCCAGAGCAGCGCAGGCACCAGCGGCGGCCGGAATGGCAGCAGCCAGATGGGAGATGAGAATGCTGAGACCGTGTATGAACAGATTTATGCACCAGAGCGTTTGGGGGATGGCGGGGAAGCAACTCATGTATCCGGCCGGCCGACCGGAGAAGGCCAGGTAATATCTGAAACCGGCGGAAAAGGCATAGGAGACTTGTCGGGTTATATTCCATACAAGGAAGTTTACCAGGAGTATAGGAATGAAGCCATGAGAAGCATGGACAGAAGAACACTTCCGCCCGCTATTCAGGAAATAGTGCGCAAATATTTCGAAACCTTGGAATAGGCATAATTTAAGCATCCTGCTTGGGTATGCAGAGCTTATGTTTCTTAATTGTTGCAGCATTATTTCAGTAAAATGAGAATGGCAAAGCATAGCTGGATAACATTGAAAAAAGCATATTGGCTTTGGGAGGTAAGCATGGCTATGGACGTAAAAGATTTTTCAAAGACGGTGGCAAGAATTCAGGAGGAAATAGGCAAGGAGATAATAGGGCTCAAGGATATTATTGACCATGTGTTAACGGCCTTGATTGCAGGAGGAAATGTGTTGCTGGAAGGAGTGCCTGGCCTGGGCAAAACAAGGCTGGTTAAAACTCTGGCCAGGGTATTGGACCTGGATTTTAACCGGATACAATTTACGCCGGATTTGATGCCTTCGGATATTATAGGCACTAATATTCTTGTAAAGGATGAAAAAGGCAGCAGCACATTCCGTTTTCAGGCAGGCCCGGTTTTCAGCAATCTGGTACTGGCAGATGAAATAAACCGTGCCACGCCCAAAACCCAAAGCGCATTGCTGGAAGCCATGCAGGAACATACCGTAACTGTTGCCGGGGTTACCAGTAACCTGCCCCAGCCTTACTTTGTGCTGGCTACCCAGAACCCACTGGAACAAGAGGGAACCTATCCCCTTCCTGAGGCACAATTGGACCGGTTTATGTTTAAGTTGCTGCTGAACCTGCCTTCCCTGGAGGAATTGCATCAGATAGTTGATCTGACCACAGGTGGAGAGCAGCAAAGAGCCGAAAAAGCAGCAGACGCATCTGTAATATTGGAGCTTAGGCAAACGGCAATGCAGGTGCCCATTGCAAAGCCGGTGCAGGATTATGCTCTGCGCCTGATTATGAACACCCATCCGCAGCTGGAGAGCAGCCCGGAAGTTACCAAGCGTTTGGTTAGGTATGGCTCCAGCCCAAGAGGGGCTCAGGCGATTATCCAGGCTTCCAGGGTAAGGGCACTGATGGCAGGGCGGTATAATGTTTCCTTTGAGGATATCCGCAATACTGCTTTTCCTGCCCTAAGGCACAGGGTGTTTTTGAATTACCAGGCTCTTTCCGAAGGGAAAAGCCCTGATGATGTAATCAGGGAGATTATTGAGGCTACAGAAGAGTAAGGGATTAACATGAAAACCTTTGATGCTGAATTTCTGCAAAAACTGGAACGGCTGACATTGCCGGGAACTAAATTAATACAGGGCGGAACCGGGGGCAGACGCCGATCCAAAGCCAAGGGAAGCTCCATTGAATTCTCGGATTTTCGGGAATACACCCCGGGGGATGATTACCGCGCCATTGACTGGCATGCCTATGCCCGGTTTGAACGTTTGTTCATAAAACTATTTATGGAAGAGCGGGAAGCCAACATAACCATATTTTTGGACACCAGTGCTTCCATGGATTACGGACAGCCAAGCAAGGGAGTGCTGGCCAAAAAGCTGGCGGCTGTATTTGCATACATTGCGCTGGCCAATTATGACCGGGTAGGAATTGCTGCCCTGAATGATGGGATATCAGACAGATATCCTTATTTTTCCGGCAAACCAGGCTTTTTTAAGGCCTTGGAGTTTATAGACAGGCTGCCCTTCAGCGGCAGGACAAGCCTGAACAAGAGCATTGCCGGTTTTACTCCGCTCAGAGGACGCAAGGGAATCAGCATAATCTTGTCGGATTTTTTTGCAAAAGACGGGTACAAGGAAGCATTCAGGTATTTAATGTACGAACAGCAGGATATAACAGCGGTGCAAATCCTTGCGCCGGAAGAACTGAACCCCCGATTCTCCGGCTCTCTGCGCCTGATAGATAAGGAAACCGGAGATAAGGTGGAAGTGGAGATGAGTCCGCGTACTTTGAATATGTATCAAAAAGCATTGCATTCCTACTTGGAAGAGTTTAAAAGCACCTGCAACCGGCTGGATATTGCATGCATTCAGGTAAGCAGCGCAGTTTCTTTGGAAGAGCTGGTGTTTGAAAAACTGAAGCAGGCAGGTATCATTGGTTAGGGGAGAGGCTGAATTGTCATTTAATAATCCATGGGCATTATTGGCACTTTTGCTCATTATTCCCATTATATTGCTATACCTGTTAAGAAAACAGCATGAAGATTATACAGTTTCCAGCACCATGCTTTGGCAGCGGGTTCTGCAGGATTTGCAGGCAGCCAAACCCTGGCAGCGATTGCGCACCCGGCTGCTTCTGATTCTGCAGGTCCTGGCGGTAATCTTCTTTGCCCTGTCCCTGGCGCGGCCTGTCTGGAGCAGGGGTATGGGCGGCAGTCATTTTATTGCCGTCATTGACACTTCTGCCCGGATGCAGGCCGTGGATGTAAAGCCAAACCGGATGGAAGCTGCGCGCAATGCTCTCATTAAACTGATTGACAGCATGAATCCCGGGGATATCATGTCCATCGTACAAGCCGGGCGGCAGCCGCTGGTTCTGGCAGGGTCTTCGAATGACAAGGCAGCATTGAAACAGGCTGCAGAGGAAATAGAGGCGGGCAATGGCAAAACCGATTTAGGAGCTGCGGTTCAATTGGCCCAGGCCATACTGCAGGAACGAGGTGAAAACAGCGGCCGGATCCATGTATTCAGCGATTTTATCCCTTCCGGCCTGGATGAGGAGAATTTGGTATTCCACCTGGTTTCAGGCAATGGAAAAAATGCCGCCATAACCCATGTGGGTTATGAAAGGGCAGGGGAAAGCATAAGCGTCATATCCCGTGTTGCTAACTTTGGGCCTGAGCGGAATATTACCCTGGAATTGAAGGCAGATGATATGCTGCTTAATGTAAAAGAAGCAAACGTGCCTGAAAATGAAGAAGTTGCAGTATACTGGCCCGATATTCCCGTATCAGTACAGAAGATGGAGGTATCCATATCGGATGAGGATGACTTGATGCTGGATAATTCAGGCCTGGCTCTTGTAAGTGATGGTTATAAGGCAAAGGTCATGCTTGTGACAGAACGCAATGTCTTTTTGGAGCGGGCTGTATCTCTGCGTGAGGATATTGAGCTGTTAAAGGCAGATACATCTGAAATTCCTGACAACACGGATTTTCATTTATATATTTATGACGGCGCTCTTCCGGAGGAGCTGCCTGATACCGGCCATATAATTGCCTTCGCCCCTTCATCCCATGAACATATAGGTTTAGTTGTTGAAGGGGAAATACGGCCTTCCAGGGCTGCTGCCAATGACCTGTCCGTTTACTCCGAACTCCTTCAGTATGTGGAACCGGAAGGATATCAGATAGCCAGGGCCGGAAGAATGAATGTACCGGAAGGGTTTACCGTTCTCCTTTATGATGAGCGGGAAGATCCTCTGCTTATTGCGGGGGAACAGGAGGGCAGGAAAATAGTCTTGTTTGCTTTCTCCCTGCACGAGTCCAACCTGCCTTTGAAGGCGGATTTTCCAATACTGATGCAGAATTTGCTGAACTGGCTGCTTCCACAGGATATATACTTTGCAGGGCAGATTTTTTCCGGCGAATCTCTTCAGATCGAATCCTATCCAGATGCATCCCGCATAACCGTTATATCACCTTCAGGCAGGGAATACGAATTTGACGCTTATCCTCCGCCTGTGTTTTACGACACCCAGGAAGTTGGAATTTATAGAATTACTCATCAGGCAGAAGAGCAGGAATATGAAGGCAGCTTTATTGTATCGGTGCCGACTGATGATATATCCGATCTTAGAACAGCAGGTGAAGTTCCAGAAGGGAGAGGAGAGGCAGCTGAGGCAAAAACATCCCCGTTTGAGAGGAATATCTGGATGGCAGCCGGGTGGATTTTATTACTTCTGCTTTTAACAGAATGGTGGGTGTATCATCATGGCGCTTGAATTAAAAAATCCCTTGGCCTTGCTGGCAATAGTGCCTGCTGTGCTGGTTTCCGTGTACATTTACCGCAAATATGAGGGGAAAAGCCTAAACGGCGGGATTCTTCCTCTGGTGCTCAGATTAGTCATCATTAGTCTGCTGGTATTCGCTCTTATGGAACCTGTCATAAAAATCCCTGTTGATTTTACCGAAATCCTGTTTGTTGCTGATCTTTCCGACAGCACCATCTCAAAACAAGGTGAAATGGAGGATTTTATTTCCCAGTCATTAAAGCTGCTGCCGGAGAACTACAATGGGGGTATAGTTACCTTTGGCGGAAATGCTTTAATCGAACAGTCACTTGGCAGTTCAAAGAGCTTTTACTCTTTTAATTCAAAGCCGGATGCCAATTACAGCAATATTGACCAGGCTTTGCAGAGGGCAGCCGGGCTGTTTTCTCAAGACAGCCGCAAGCGTATAGTCTTGCTTACCGACGGCTTGGAGAATGCGGGAGATGCAGTGCTCAGGGCAGATGCACTGGGCCAGCGGGGAATTACAGTGGATGTTGTGTACATGGAAACTGCACCGGCCAGTGAGGTGCAGCTTTCGGAGCTGACGCTGCCCTCTTCTTTGTACCAGGGAGAAAACTACGATATCCGGGTGGAAATTGACAGTACGGTGGAAACCAGAGGCGTGCTGCGCTTATATGCCAACAGGAAACCGGCAGGAAGCCGCCAGGTGCAAATACAAAAAGGAAAAAATGTTTTTATCTTCAGCGAAACTGCTGATGAAGCAGGCACCATAATTTATGAGGCTGAACTGGATCCATTAACCGGCCATGATACATTCAGGCAGAATAACCGGATAGCATCATATGCGCGTATTGCAGGTCCTCCTGTCATAGCCCTGGTGGAAGGGCAGGACGGAGAAGGCAGGGAGCTGGCAAAGATAATGGAAGCAGGCGGCCTGGGACACAGGGTGTTTACACCTTATACCCTGCCCGATAAATTGGAAGAACTGGTTAAATATGATGCCATAGTACTTGCCAATGTGGAATACGATGCCTTGGGCAGTAGCAAAGCCGACCTTATTGATACTTATGTAAAGTCCATGGGCAGGGGGCTGCTTGTAACCGGGGGCGATAACAGCTATGCCCTTGGAGGATGGCTGGGCACCAAGCTGGAAGAGATACTGCCGGTTGATATGGATATATCCAAGAAGAAAAATATACCTTCCCTGGCCCTGGCAGTGGTAATAGACAAATCCAGCAGCATGTCGGAAACACAACAGGGAGTTAATAAAATGGAACTGGCCAAGGAAGCGGCAATCCGCTCGGCTGAAGCGTTACGGGATGAAGATTATATGGGAGTGGTTGCTTTTGACTCTGCTGCTGCCTGGGTTGCAGAACTGCAGCAGGCAGTAAATAAGGAAGCTGTGCAGGAAGCCATCGCCTCCATCCAGCCCGGAGGCGGGACCAATATGTATCCCGGGCTCAGCATGGCATACCAGGCTTTGCAAAATGCGGATACGGCACTTAAGCATGTAATTGTGTTAACCGACGGGCATACAACAGGCGGCAATTTTGAATCCTTGGTTTCGGAAATGGCGGAGAGCGGAATTACCGTATCTGCCGTTGCAGTAGGGCAGGACGCAGATGAAAGGCTTATGGAACGGATCGCCGAGCTGGGGAAGGGAAGATACTATTTTACCGATGATATCTCCAGCATTCCTAAAATCTTCACCAAGGAAACATACATGGCTGCACGAAGCTATATTAACAACGAAACATTCCATCCCAAGGCCTTGGGAAGTTCGCCCATACTCAGCAGCATTGATTCGCTGCCCTCATTGGACGGATATATAACTACAAGTCTGAAAAGCGGGGCGGTTCCGGTGCTGGTGAGCCATAAGGATGATGATCCTGTGCTGGCTTACTGGGAATATGGCTTGGGCAGGGTTGCCGCATGGACCAGCGATGCAAAAGGAATATGGACAGAAAACTGGCTGAAATGGGATAAGGCCGCTGTGTTCTGGCTGAATACCATCTCATCGGTTCTGCCGGGCAGCAGCAATCAGTATGGAAAGATTGAAACCGGCAGGGAAGGAAATATGGGCAGTATATCCGTATCGCTGGATGAAGCGGATGAAGGTTTTGAAATCCATGCCATAATTGCATCCCCCAACGGTGAGGAAAGCAGGATTAAGCTGCAGCCATCAAAACCAGGCTATTACCAGGGGAATTTTCAACTGAATGAAACAGGGGTTTATTTAATTCGCCTTGAACAGCAGCGCCAAAACGGTTCCAGGTCAGCAATGGAAGCCGGTCTTTCATATCCTTATTCCCCGGAATATGATATCCGCTTTATGCCTTCGCGCAATCTGGCGGAACATATTGCCGGCCGGACCGGGGGAAGGCTGCTGGAAAAACCGGAGGATATTCTGACAGATGAATCCCGGCCGGTCTGGAAACAGCATGAAATTTGGCCTGCACTTCTATTTGCGGCATTAATGCTATTCTTCATCGATGTTGCCCTGCGCAGGCTGGGTTTAAGGTTTATGGCAGATAAAATGCTGATGCCGTCTGTAAGGGCAGTTACAATAGCAGTTGCCCGGTTTAAGAGCTGGTTTTCCGCTTTCAAGCCGGCTGCTTCAGCTGAGGGGCACTCTGAAAAAAGCAGGCTTTCATTAAGGAATAAACCGGAGCCTGAGCAGAAGGCTGATAAACCAGTAACTGAAAAAATGCAGCAAGCAAGTACAGACGGCGGAATAAAGCGCAAGAAACAAGAAAAAAGCCCTCAGGCAAAAGAAACCGAGGACTTTACCAGTGCCTTGCTGGAGGCAAGACGCAGAAGAAGGATCAGAAAATAATTATTTAACAATCTTTCTGCATTCAAGATAATACCTTTTTTCATGGGCTTCGCCCATGGAAAAGGTTTTCCTGGGCAGCACGCCGTCTACAATAACGGTTTTGAATAAATCATTCTTGTCCATAATGGGCAGCAGAAATCCCATATTACCTTCTTTGGTGCCCAGATCTGCCGTGACGTCTTCGCCGTGAATATAATCTATGGATACTTCCTTGTTGTTCTCAAGGTAATAATCCAGGAAAGCCTGCAGTGTCCCGGCTTCCAGGTTGCTCTTAGGATCAGTAATTTTCAAAATTCTCCACGCATCGGGACTCATGCAGGGGATCAGATGAATATTGTTCTGTCCTGATTCTTTCAGGGCTTCATATCTTTCCTTCATTTGTTCTTCAGATGAAAAGGATTCACAATCAAATCCCTGATCTTTTGAAACATAATACTCCTTCATTGCTTTTAATACATGACCGGCATCCACCTGGAAGAGAACCCGGTGAATGGGCTCAAAGATCAGGGAATCATCATGTACATTTACCAGTTCCACCAGGGCAAAACGGGCAGGATGGTTCTTCTTCTCCTCTTCGTTTAAGTAAGCTTTCAAGTTGTCCCAGCATGCCTTTGCGGCAGCGAAGGAATGGTTCCCATCTCCCATGGCAAACAGCATAACCCCTTTATCTTCGCCCACATTATATTTTTCCCTGAAAGCCCGGGGATCAGCCAGCTGTGTGAGAGCATCAACAATTCTGCCGATAGCAGCCTGGCTTCTTACCTGATAGCCGGCAATCCTGCCGCCGTTCATCATCAGCTCAAAATCATATAGTTTATCAGTTTCAGAAACCTCTTTAGAAACAGGTTCAATAACGGTTTTATCAGGGTCGTCTATTAAAACCATTATATGGGGAACTTCCAGTACAGCATTTTTGCGGATTTCAATGCGCGGGGGCAGCCTGTCCAGCACGGTTCCTTCCGTTGCGCGTATAAGTGTCTGAGCACCTTCATGATAATCATATTTTTCCAGGTCCAGTGCCGCCATTAATCCTCTTCGGATTCCGGTACTCAAGGTCCGTTCCACATAGATCATGGATGGAGGCAGTTGAACCAGGATATTCTCATCTATGTATTTACGCATGGCTTTGGAAATGTTTTTGATGCGCCGGCCGCTGTCCTCATCTTCCAGGTATACTTCAGGAAGAATCATATGCAGGGTGGACGGGCTGTCTGAAACATATTCCTCAACTGAACGCCAGTAGGAAGGCTGGGAAGTGTATTGGTCACAGGCTACAACCGCCCATTTCTTAAGGTCAACCTGCTTGTTTGGAAGCATGATCTCAGGAATTTCCACACCTATGGCACGCATTGACTTTATCATATTAGTGTCCAAATTAGTTTTCATCTTGCTTAAAAGCCTCCGAGTCATTGAAATATTCTATGTGTATTAATCAGCATGTTTGGTTTATACCCCTATATTACCATATAATTATATACATCAATTATCCAATGAGAAATAAGATAATGTCAAGATTGTAAGTGAAAAGTTAATCTGTTCTTGCATTGTTAATAATTTCTTGAATCATGCAGGCGGGTTGGTATAATTAAATTAAAAAGCATTATGGAAGTATTCCTGTTGATCTTACACCTGTAGAAAATTTGAAAAAGAGCCGGATTACAGCTTAATTCAGCTTGCTGCATTAGGCAGCATGAGAGAGATTGAAAAAATATCAATGAAAATTCTGGTATAATAAAAAAGCAATCAGCAATAAGAAGGGGAGAAAAATATGCGCGCGGTTGATATTATAACAAAAAAACGGCACGGGGAAGCTTTGACTAAGGAAGAGATAAACTTTTTCATAGAAGGATTTGTAAACGGCAGCATCCCCGATTATCAGGCGTCTGCCCTGCTTATGGCTATATGCTGTAATGGGATGGACAGCTGGGAGATAGTGGATTTAACCCTGGCCATGGCAAACTCAGGCAAAACTGTGGATCTGTCACCAATAAAGGGAGTTAAGGTGGACAAGCACAGCACGGGAGGGGTCGGGGATACCACCACCTTGATTACAGCTCCCCTGGCTGCAGCCTGCGGTGTGCCGGTAGCCAAGATGGCAGGCCGGGGTTTGGGCCACACCGGGGGTACAATTGATAAGCTTGAATCCATTCCGGGTTTTCGGACTGATTTATCCATGGAAGAATTCATACAGTCAGTAGAAACCGTGGGATTGGCTGTAGCCGGCCAGAGCAAGGACCTTGTTCCTGCAGATAAAATGCTGTATGAGCTTCGTGATGTTACGGGCACAGTTGACAGCATTCCCCTGATTGCCAGCAGTATTATGAGCAAGAAGATTGCATCGGGCAGCGATGCTATTGTCCTGGACGTGAAAACAGGCAGCGGCGCCTTTATGCAGTCGGTAAATGACTCCTTCTTATTGGCTGATGCAATGGTGAAGATAGGCGTGCGGGCTGGCAGGAAAGTCATGGCAGTAATCACAGATATGGACCAGCCTTTGGGTACGGCTGTGGGAAACGCCCTGGAAGTAAGGGAAGCGATTGAGGTACTTAAGAATAAGCAGCATGGTCCTCTCAGGGATCTTTCCATTTATCTGGCTGCCCACATGCTGGTGACGGCAGAAGCCTGTGGAAGTTTGGAAGAAGCGCTCAACAAGGTCAAAGATGCTCTGGAGACCGGAGAGGCACTTAAGAAACTGGGAGACATGATAGAGAATCAGGGAGGAGACCGGGCTGTTTTGGATGATTACAGCCTGCTTCCCAGTGCGGAACATATTATTCCTGTAAAGGCTGAAAGAGAAGGCTATATTTCCTCAATAGATACCTATAAGGTTGGATTGAGTTCTCAGCTTATTGGTGCAGGAAGGTCAAAAAAGGAAGATAATATAGACGCGGCAGTTGGCTTAGTAATGTATAAACGCTTGGGCGACCAGGTACAAAAAGGTGATATTCTTGCCGAATTCCATGTAAATGATTTAAATAAGTTTGATGAGGCTTCAAAAATATTTATGGAAGCAATTCAGATCCGCAGTGCCAGATCAAAGCTCAGGCCGCTGGTATTAGGACTGGTTACAAAGCACGGCATTCAAAAATTTGGTGCAGTTTCAGACATGGAGGGTTAGAAATGAAATTAACCATATTGGGAAAATACGGGCCATATCCCGCAGCGGGAGGGGCATGTTCCGGATACCTGATAGAGCAGGGAAGCACCCGCGTGCTGATCGACTGCGGCAACGGCGTCCTGTCCCGTTTGCAGCAGGTTTGCAAAATAAAGGATTTAAGCGCCATTGTATTGTCTCATCTGCACAGCGATCATATGGCAGACATGCTGGTCTTAAGATACGCTTTGGAAATAGGCAGGGTCAGAGGCATTCTGGACATGGATCCCATCCCCCTTTACCTGCCTGAAAGCCCGATTGAAACCTATGAACTTATCGCATCTTCGCCGGCTTTCAGCCCTGAGATAATAAAAGACGGACTTAGAACCGAAATCGGAGGCTTGTCCTTTACCTTTTGCGAGATGACCCATCCGGTTGTAAGTTACGCCATGGCTGTGGAAGATGAAGGCAAGAGATTGGTTTATACCGGGGATACAAATATGAACAATAGAATAGCAGATTTTGCAAAAGATGCCGATTACTTTGTAGCAGATGCAGGATTGCTGGAGAAGGACAAGGCAGACCCGGCGACTCATCTGACAGCAGAAGAAGTGGGGAAAATAGCTGCCCATGCCGGGGTTAAAAATCTCATACTCAGCCATATATGGCCGGAGTATTCAGAGCAGGAGATAATCAATGAAGCCTCCAGGTTCTACAGCAAACCGATTATGGCTGAGGAAATGAAGGTATATGAACTATGATAGATGACATATATGACAAGCTCCACAAGTGGATGTATAAGGCCATGCATTACTACCGTTATGAAGCCACGCCTTATGATCATCTGGATATGTTCTTTGAGGAATACCAGTTCAGCAGCGGTGACAGGCTGGTAGACTTTGGATGCGGCAGAGGCTGGGTGGCCCTTTATATCCATAATCGTTTTCAAATACCGGTAAAAGGCGTGGAAGTGGACAGGGAAACATACGAACAGGCCCTGAAAAACAGGGCCGTGTATTTGGAAAATCATAAGCATATAAGTGCCCCTGTCCATTTTCATTATGGGGCTGCGGAGGATTA
Source organism: Clostridiales bacterium DTU083 (assembly GCA_001512915.1). Classification (GTDB taxonomy): domain Bacteria; phylum Bacillota; class Clostridia; order Caldicoprobacterales; family DTU083; genus DTU083. The sequence goes on from LFTC01000049.1 coordinate 13,880, forward strand.
TAAGGTGGAGCCTGAGGAAAACAGGTTTTACTTTTTCAACCCGTTTTCCGTACATGTTTTTAAGAAGGTGACATCAAATATCCTGGAATCGGTCATGGAACACAGGCGTTCTGTGGATATTATCCTTTATTATCCCACACCGGAATATGAGCGGTTCCTTAAGAACAAGACACCTTTCAGGCTGGTTAAACAGGTAAGTATACCTGAAACCGGTGATGAATACGATAAGTTTCTGGTATATCGGTATTGACAGCTAATCCTCATTTTCTTCCGGATTCGGAAGCGGATCAGGCATTCCCATCTCTTTGGGCCTGACGGTGAGTTTTATTACACTTCCTGAAGCAGTTTTTGTGCCTGCGCACAATGATTGCTCATAAACCCTGCCTTCCTGTCCTTCCTTGTATTCTGTGCCTTCCTCAAAACGGATGTCCAAGGATTTGTGATAATTCTTTGCCCATATTTGTTCTTTGGTCATATTGGTGAAGTCAGGCACGGTTACCTGAACATTTACAGGGTTATATTTAAGCGTAATAGTTGTACCTTCGGATATTTCTTTACCGGCAGCGATGCTTTGAGACCATATTTCACCGGGCAGCCTTCCCGATTTTTTCTCTTCCACGAATATGGGCACTATATTGAGCTCTTCACAAATGGCAATGGCTTTTTCTCTGGTTATGGCGGCGTCATAACCGGAGCCGGCGGGGGCCACAAAATCCGGCACATATACCACCTTGCCGCTGGATACCGTTATATTTATGGTGGTGTTGACGCCTATCAAGGTATTGGCTTTGCTTTGGGACAGAATGGTTCCCGGCGGTGAATTGCTTCTGGTATTGGCTGCCTTGATGGTGATGGAGGCGCCATTTTTGTTGTGTTCCTGGGCCCAGGCTTCGATGGCATCCCTGGTCTGGCCCACAAAAGAGGGCAGGGGGATCCGGTTATCTATGGAATAGTTAAGTTCCAACACTTGGCCCGATTCATATATGCTGCCGGGTTTGATGCTTTGGGAGATAAATGCCCCGGCAGGCTGGTTCGAATATCTTTCATTTATGCTTACCGTGATGCCCAGTTCAGCTGCCAATGAGGCGGCAATTTCCTTATTCATGCCTGAAAAATCAGGCACTATTATTTTTTTTCCCTTGGAAACAATGATTTCAATTTCGCTCCCCTTAGGCACTTCTTCCTCTGCCTTGACGCTTTGAGAAAGTATTGATCCGGCAGGCGCGAAATCGTCATATTCTTCCTTTACATTAAGTACAATGCCGTTTTCATCGGCAAAGACATAGGCTTCCGTAATGGACATGGCTTTAAAATCCGGTATCTGGACAAGGGCTGCCTGGGCATCCTCAGGCCCCTTGGATATTATGATATAAATCGGGCTGTCTCTTCTGACCTCATCTACAACTCTGTCATCGTTGATCTCAAACCTTATGACTCTTCCTGCTTCTACTGTATCGCTGTATTCTGTAGTGACGCGCACCTTGGTCATAAAATTTTCAGCAGCCCAGGCTTCAATTTCCTGCCTGGTCATGGACATAAAATCGGGAATGGGCAGGGTAACGGAAAGGTCATGCCCTGCGGATACTATCAGCTTTACAAATTCATTTTTCTTAACCCGGCTGCCTGGAGGCACGCTTTGGGACATTACCCTGCCTTCTTCATATTCATCATTAAACTCGTGTTCAATCTGAAGCATAATTCCATTGTTTCTTGCCCACAGCTGTGCATCATTTTCTGTCCAGTTGGTAAGATCAATCATTTCTATTCCGCGGTTCAAAAACAGCACCAAGGCAGTTACGGCCAGTGCCAATATTACAGCACCGGCAATAACGGCTGTTAACCTGTTGTTCCTTGCAGGAGTTTTTACCGTAATGGATTCTTTCGGCTGCTTCTTGTCAGCAGCTGGCGGGCTTATATTTTCCGTTTTATTCTTTGTAATCTTACTTTTATACCTGTCTAAAAAAGTATTTTTCTCCTTGTTATCCATTGGTTTTTCTCCTTTTAATTCACAATATCCGCTTTATTGAAAATAATTGATGATACAGCTGCGCACAAAGCTGACAAGGCCAGCAGCAGAATTATGCCATAGGTCAGGTTTATCGGTATGCTGCTGCTGATTCCTGGTGCAGCGGAACTTCCTTGAGTTACATATGCCGATATATGCATGTATGGAAGCGGGGTATATGCCAGCCATTTGTTTGCTGTTCTGTAAGTAAAAGCAAGGGTGCCCATGAGAATTATGCTGGCAATGTTAAGGGCTATAGGTGTTGCAATGGAAACAGCAACATTTTTTATAATTACCGATAACATGAATGCCAAAGCATATCCGAATATGATGGGAACGGCGCATGCCAGCATTTTAGGCAGATAGTATACAATAAATCCAATCTCGCCGGCCAGGGTATAGTTGGGGAATGCATAGTCTGAAAAACCGAAACAAATACCGTTGGCAAGCGCATTCAGCAAGCAGCCTGTTATATATACTGCCAGGCATACAATCAGAGCGGATACAAACTTGGCCGCCAGTATTTTAATGCGGCTTTTCGGCCGTATCAGGAGCAGGCGTATGGTCCCCTGCTGGAATTCGCTGGCCATCAGCCAGCCTCCCAGCAGAACGGCAAACAAGGTGACAAATACAGAATAGTTCAAAAAGCGCGTAGTTCTGTTTCTGGGGCCGCCTGGTACAAACTTCATGTCCGGTTTGTCGGCGTAAATGGATTTTTCAGCAATGATAATGGCATGGTTCATCTCATCGATTTGAGCCTGCATCTCAGCTACATAATTCTGATAGCTTCCGTATTGCTGAACCAGCCACATCTGCTGCCTGAATTCTTCTTCGCTTAAGATTTCAGTATAAGCCAGCTGCTGGCGGTACATTTCTATGTCATTGATGGCCCTGTTCTGCCAGGTATCCTCTCCAGGTATTATATTTTTCTCCCGGCGCAATTCCAAAATAGGTATGGTGTTTTCCTCTATTATAGCAATGTTTCGCTTAAGCTCTTCTATCATTTCATTTATTATATCTTCCTGGGAGGGGTTTTTCACAATTTCCTGCTCCTGAATGGCAATTTGCTCCTGCAGATCTGCAATGGCTTTGTTCTCCTGTTCAATGCGCATTTCGATGTATTTCGAAAAATCATTGCTTTCCACAATACTGTAGAGAATATTGAGTTCCTCGTCCAGTTTTTCCAAGGCGGCAAGCCTGTCTTCGGAGCTGAGTTCAAGATACTTGGAACGGAAAAGCTCCTCATCCATATATTTCTTCTGGCTTACCGCTTCCAGCAATGCTTCTTCAGGAGCATCAATATTTTCAAATATGAATTTATCATACAGGCTGTCCAGGCTTCTTGCAGCCAGGTCTATGCGGTAATCGGTGTATTCTGTAATATATTTTGCGAAATTAAGGTAATACTGAATTTCTGCGTCCATGAGGGAAAGGGCCAGATCCAGAGCTTCCGGATTGGTGAACCGTTCCCTGTCATTTTCCATAATCTCCTTTTCCTGCATGGCATAGGAAATCTGCCAGAAAAACGGGTTGGTAGAGTAGATAGTTATGCCATCTATGGTGATTGATTCCTGATCCGTGCCCGGGTATATGGGTTCGGGCAAAGCTATGGCTCCTCTTGCACCTATATCTATGGGCAGAGGTCTTACAATGCCGTTATCTGAATCAGGGCTTCTTTGATCATTTATAAGATTGATTATCGGAAAGGCTATGGAAGATACTATGAGCAGAATTCCGATAATCAGCATAAATCTGGATTTAATAATATTCCTGATCTCATATTTTATCTGTTTCAAAAAACTCTTCATTATATCTCATCTCCCAACTCTTATTACCTGATCTGTGTCTTGCTGCCGGTGGTAATGGACAGGAAATCCTGCTCCAGGCTTTGATGTTTTTGATTTACAGCATATATGCCAATGCCTTCATGGACAAGTTTTTCTATAATGCCTGGAATATCGCTGCGATTCATTACAGCTTTAATTCCACCGTTTGCTGTTTCGTAGTTTATATTGCGCTTATTAAGTATTTCCATTGTTTTTTCATTGTTGTCGGTGATAAATGTATATTCATACAGAATTTCATCAACGGTTTCCTCTTCCTGATTTATCCGCTTTTCTCCGATGATGACCCCGTTGTCGATGATATAAATGCGGTCGCACATGAGTTCCATTTCCGACAGCAGGTGGCTGGAAATAAACACTCCGACGCCTGCCTCCTTGGAAAGATATTTCAGCATATCTCTTAATTCCTTAATACCCAGAGGATCCAGGCCGTTGGTGGGCTCATCCAGCACCAGAAGCCGCGGATTGTGGAGCAGGGCCTGTGCAATGCCTATACGCTGGCACATACCCAATGAGTAAGTTTTTACCTTGTGGTCGATGCGCTCGGACATTTTGACAAGTTCAACTATATCATCGATGTTTTTCTTGTCTACGCCCTCATGCATGGAAGCAAAGTATTCCAGGTTTTCCCTTCCTGTCATCCGTTTGTAGAGATCCGGGTTTTCCACGATACCGCCTACATACTTCATTGCATTTTCAAAATCGGTTACCACATCGTGGCCGCATATGCTGATACTGCCTTCTGTTATATGGAAAAGGCCCAGTATCAGCTTGATGGTAGTGGTTTTTCCTGCACCATTGGGTCCCAGGAATCCTACAATTTCCCCGGCGTTCACCGACAGGGAAATCTTGTCCAGAATCTTTCTGTTACGAATTATCTTGGTCAGGTTTTCAATACGCAGCAGCTCCATATTACAATTCCTTTCTCTTTAAATTTACCGGATTTAGACAATTGTGAAATGCTGGTTGTAAACTAATCAGAATGTTAAACTATTCAAATTAATAGACGACTAATATATATGAAAGTTTCATCTGCAGGTGAGATATTTTGAAGAAAAAATGGGAGATTTGGGTCAAAAGGCCTGTCCTGTGGTTTCTGTTTGCATACGGAGCAGGCATAGCTTTTTCCATATATCTGCCAATAAAACCTGTATATCTTCTGCTGCCCATGACAGCAATTGCAGCAGCAGGCTTCTTTTTTAGAAAAAAGGCTTTGTTTCCTGCTTTGCTTATTTTTCTTATCTTGTTTGGCATGTTAAGGGGATCCGTATTCCATTATAGGGAAAACCCACTGATCAAGTTTGTTGATAAGGAAATTACTCTTAGGGGAATAGTAAAAGGTGCTCCGCAGGCAGATGAAAACAGAGTATTATATATAGTAGAAACCGTTTTCGTTAAAACCGGTGATCAAATTTATCCAGTTAAAGCAAAGATAAGAGTAAGTGTCTATCCGGACAGTTACGATGAGAAAGCAAAAGTACTGAAGGTATATCAAACCGGAGACCTTGTGGAGGCAACCGGCACTCTAAAGGAGCCCAACGGTCCCAGAAATCCAAAAGGTTTTGATTATAAAACTTATTTAAAACGCAGGGGCATTTATTCCATTATTTCGGTTAAGGAAAAAAATATTGATCTGGTCAGACAAGTAAAAGGCCTTTCCCTGGACAGGCTTCTTGCCTTATTCCGCGATAAAGCATCGAAGGTGCTGGAAAATACCGTCGGCGGGAGGGAAGGCAATTTCCTCAAGGCTGTTCTGCTTGGGCAGCGCTGGCTTATTGAGCCTGAATCGGAGGATGCTTTTACAAAAACAGGCCTGGCGCATATCCTGGCTATTTCAGGGCTGCACATAGGCTTTCTGGTAGTATTGTTAAAATCACTTCAATCTGTTTTAAAGCTTCAGAGAGGCAGAGCCTTTATGCTTCAGAGTATAATTTTAATTCTTTACTGCCTGATGACCGGCGCTTCACCTTCAGTCACCAGGGCTGTCATCATGTCTCTTATCTATCTTGGAGGAAGAGCCTTGGGCAGAAAAAGCGATATAATCAACAGTGCAGGCACGGCTGCTTTCATCATATTGTTAATCCGCCCAATGGATATTCAGGAAATCAGCTTTCAATTGTCCTTTATAAGCGTCTGTTCCATAGCATTGCTCTCAGATCCTATCCAGAAAGCGCTGAAATTCCTGCCAAAACAGGTCTCGGCCCTTATTGCTGCCAGCATGGCCGCCCAGTCAGGCACACTTCCCCTGACCGCCTATTATTTCAATATATTTTCGCCGGTTTCAGTTTTTGCCAACCTGTTGGCAGTGCCTTTACTGGGAATTGTGGGTGCAGGAGGATTTCTGATAGTTTTACTGGGCATGTGTTTTCTTCCTGCAGCCGCTGCATTGGCTGTTCCTATCCGCTTTTTATGCGGATTAATATTCTCAATCACTGATTTTGCAGCCAATCTGCCTTATGCTTATATACGGGTGGTTTCTCCTTCTTTGTTTTCAATAGCCGCAGCCTATATGATTTTATGGATGCTATCCAGGGAGAGGCCTTCCTTTATCCGGAAGCCCGCGCTTGTGAGCATGTGCCTGGCAGCGGTGCTCCTGGCGGGAAATCTGCTGGCAGGATACCTGGAACCAAAAGAACTGGAGATAGTGTTCTTGGACGTAGGCCAGGGTGACTGTGCTTTTATACAGACCCCGGACGGAAAAAATATCTTGATTGACGGCGGAAGCCAGGAAGGGGAGGATATAGGTGAGAAAGTCCTGCTGCCCTTTCTTTTGAAAAACGGCATATCTTCGCTGGACCTGGTGGTCATGTCACATGTGCATGAAGATCATATAAGCGGGCTGCCTAATGTTTTGGATCAGCTCAGGGTAAAAGCATTTATGGAATATCCCCCTACGGAGCTCAATGCTGCCTATCTGGAATTGAAGGATATTATTAAAAAGAAGAACATCAAGGTAATTGCAGCATCAGGAGGAAAATCCTACCGTATTGGAAATGAAACCTGGATACATGTGCTGTATCCGGATGAGGACGCCGCACCGATGCTGTACCAGGGGAATGAAAACAATCTTTCCCTTGTGCTGCTGCTGGAATGCGGAGATGCTTCCGTCCTTTTTACAGGAGATATAGAAAAAGAGGCAGAATACTATCTGGCAGGGAGAATGAAAAAACAGGCATCTGTACTGAAGGTGCCTCATCATGGAAGCAGCACTTCCAGCACAGAGGCCTTTCTGGATGCAGTCTCGCCTGACA
>LFTC01000049.1:21017-27727 GCA_001512915.1 Clostridiales bacterium DTU083
ATATACAGGAATGATTTACATGGCGCTGTAATAATGAATTATAAAGATGAAGGATGGTCTATACATGTAATGAACAGCAATGATTGAGATTTTTTTAACAACCAAAAAAGTTTATTTTAGTATATTTACATGTATTTACAAAAAATACTTTAGAATTTTGTTATTGACTTTAAAATACTTGTATGTTAACATTCAAGTATCACATGATTTTGGTAATATTGCACTACAGTTCGTAAAATAAATAACATGATATGAAAATTTCTTATTACAGTAAATATGTAATAGATTTTTTTGTGCAATATTATTTTAAAATTTATCAAAAAGAGTTAAACGTTTAACCATATATAATATATCAAAGAGTACAAAGAGTACATTTAGAATAAAAAGGTACTCAACTGAATAAAACGAGGTGGTTTGATGCCAGAAATATTACTGGAAATGAAAAATATCCAAAAATATTTTGCAGGAGTACACGCACTGGACGATGTATCGATTTCAATAAATGCTGGCGAAGTACATGCATTGGTCGGTGAGAACGGTGCAGGAAAATCCACCCTCATGAAAATACTAAGCGGCATTTACCAAAAAGATGGGGGTTCTATAATTTATAAAGGCCAAGAGGTTGAAATAAGTTCACCGTTGGAAGCTCAAATCATGGGTATTACCATGATCCATCAGGAACTGAACCTCATGCCGCATCTGACTGTAGCAGAAAATATCTTCATCGGCAGGGAACCGACAAGAGGCATCTTTGTTGATGATACAAAATCAAATCAAATGGCCAAAGAGTTGCTGGACTCATTAAATATCGATATCGATCCAACAGTAAGAGTAAATACACTTTCCATCGCCAAGCAGCAGATGGTTGAAATTGCAAAAGCGCTTTCCTTTGAGAACACATCTCTGCTTATAATGGACGAACCTACAGCGGCTCTGACTGAAGGTGAAATCCAGGATCTGTTCAAGATGATCAGGGATTTACGTGCTCAAGGAAAGAGTATTATCTACATTTCCCACCGTCTGGAAGAACTGCCCCAGATTGCAGACAGGGTAACAGTCCTGAGAGACGGACAATATATTGATACCCTAAATATAGAGGATGCAACCAGACAGAAAATCATTTCCATGATGGTTGGGCGAGAAATCTACTACGATCCCAAAGAAAAGAGCAATGTTCCGGAAGACGCGCCGGTTATATTGGAAGTACGGAACCTGGTTGCAAATAATGTTAAAAATGTTTCCTTCAAACTGCGAAAAGGTGAAATCCTTGGCTTTGCCGGCCTGATGGGTGCCGGCCGCACAGAAACCATGCGGGCTATCTTTGGTGCCGATCCTCTGGCAAGCGGTGAGATTTATATGAACGGCGAAAAGGTTGAGATTAAGTCACCTTATGACGCTGTATCTCATGGAATCAGCTATCTCTCCGAAGACCGCAGGGCTTTTGGGCTTGCCATCGGATTATCCGTTAAGGAAAATGCAGTAATGGCAAGCATTGAGGAATTCTCCAGTACACTCTTCATGGATGACAAGAAGATAGCTGATGTTACAAATGAGTATGTTGAAAAGTTGTCTGTAAAGACACCCAGCATAAACCAGCTGGTCAGAAACCTGTCCGGCGGAAATCAGCAGAAACTTGTTGTAGCCAAGTGGCTGATCAAGGACAGTGAAATCTTTATCTTTGATGAACCAACACGCGGCATAGACGTAGGTGCAAAGAGCGAGATCTATGATCTGATGGAGCAGTTGGTAAATGAAGGTAAGTCTATAATAATGATATCTTCTGAAATACCTGAGTTGCTTCGCATGAGTGACAGAATAGTTGTCATGTGTGAGGGCAGGATTACCGGCGAACTTGATATAAGCGAAGCTACACAGGAAAAAATAATGTCCTATGCGACTATGAATATGTGAGGTGTACCATGAAACCAAATAATTTTAGCAAATCAATGGGATTTCAAAAAATTTTAGCTTTAGGTGTATTGGCATTACTTTATATTTTCTTTGCCATATTCGGCAACAATTTCTTCTCATGGACCTATCTGGTTAATATTCTTGATGCATCGTACTTTATCGGATTTATGGCAATTGGTGTAACATTCGTCATAATCACCGGCGGTATCGATCTTTCTTTGGGAACCACCATGATGTGCGGTGCACTCCTTGGAGGAGCAGCCTATAATATTTGGGGTTGGGGCATAGCAGAATCTCTTATACTGGTAGTTGTAGTTGCTACAATAATAGGAATTATTAATGGACTGCTCATAGCATACTTGAAGCTTCCCCCGTTTATTGCAACATTAGGTACTCAAATGGTGGGCATGGGCTTTGGTGCTATTGTTACCAAGGTTATGACAATGAGATATCCTACTGTAGGAACTCCAGACGGTTTCTTTAAGAATATATTTTATAAAACATCGACCGGATTCCCAGTGGGAGCAGTTTGGCTGGCTGTTGCATTTATAATAGCATCCATAGTATTAAATAAAACAAAGTTTGGAAGATATACCTTCGCCATTGGTTCCAACCGTGAAGCAGCAAGGCTTTCCGGTATAAAAGTTCAGCGCTGGCAGGCCCTGGTATATACACTGTGCGGATTCTTTGCCGGTTTGGCCGGTATATTCTACGCTGCAGTATATACATCCATCATTCCCAGCACCGGAAACGGACTGGAAGTTCTTGCTATCGCTGGTGTAGTTATCGGCGGAACATCAATGACAGGCGGTGTTGGAAGCATATCCGGCACAATCATTGGTGTATTCATCATGAGTATACTGAAACAGGGATTAATGTCCATGGGCCTTCAGGCACATTGGCAGACTTTCTTTACAGGAATTGTTGTTATTGGTGCAGTGCTGTTGGATAACTACAGAATAGCCCAGGCACAAAAGGTAAAGATAAAGGCTGATTGACATTATGAATATGATTTCGAGGGGATTTAAATCCCTTGAAATATATAATAATCAGGAGGTTATATTATGAGGAAAAAACTACTGGTACTAGTTGCTTTGTTGCTCATGGCTAGCATGGTATTCACAGCATGCGGCGGCGGAGCTGGTACTACACCTGAAGAGCCTGCAGCAGAAACACCTGCAGCAGAAACACCTGCAGAAGAAACTCCTGCAGAAGAGACTCCTGCAGAAACACCAGCAGATTCCGGTGACAAACCCTATATTGCTATTATCTCCAAGGGTTTCCAGCATCAGTTCTGGCAGACTGTACTTAAAGGCTCAGAAGATGCAGCAAAAGAATTGAATGTAGATATTACATTTGACGGTCCACCGTCTGAATCAGATATTCAGGTACAATTGGATCAGTTGAATGCTGCACTTGGAAAGAATCCCGATGCTGTGTGCTTGGCAGCATTGGACACCGAATCCGTAACAGCACAGCTGTTGGAGGCTAAAGAAAAGGGCATTCCGGTAATCGGTTTTGACTCCGGTGTTCCGAATGCGCCTGAAGGAACTATCGTATCCACAGCTTCCACCGACAACGAAAAAGGCGGTGCTATAGCAGCAGAGGAAATCTTTAAGGTTGAATCAGTTAAGCAAGCTATAGAAAATGCAACACCCGATAATCCTGTTGTGCTCGGCGTAATTTCTCAGGATGCTACCTCTGCATCAGTAGTTGGACGTACAGTTGGCTTCCTGACGAAAGCTAAAGAACTGGCCGAGGCTATTCATCCCGGCGGCGTTGCAATTACAGGCCATGACAAATATAATGAAGACGCTGAAGGTGACATGGTTGTAGAGCTTCATGTTCAGATTCCGCCGACCACTAACATGCAGGACGCTCAGGCTGTAGCACAGGCTATGCTTGAGAAAAAGAACCTGGTAGCAGTGTTCATGTCTAACGAACTGGCAGTAGGCGGCGTACTGGCTGCTACTTCCGACGGTCAGGATCTTGACAGAGAAAACGGTAAGTATAAAGATCTCATTGCAGTTGGCTTTGACGCTGGCGCTAACCAGAAGACTGCTGTAAGAAATCGTTGGTTCTATGGTGCTATAACTCAGGATCCATATCAGATTGGATACAAAGCAGTTGAATTAGCTGTTAAGGCTATCAATGGTGAAGAAGTACCTGAGATTGTGGACACCGGATGCCAGTTCTACAATGCAGACAACATGGATGATCCATCAATTGCACAATTACTGTATGACTAATACTAAGCTTAAAGCAAAGGCGGCTCTCTTAAGAGGGCTGCCTTTTTTATGCCTGTCTTGCTTTTTTCTGATTAACTAAGCTTTAATAGTCTTACAAATATAGAGACGAGGCTTTTTATTAGCATAAGCACCGTTTATGTGGTAAGATAATTATATAATGGTAAATACTATGAAAAGATAGAAATTGAAGGGAGATTCTTCAATGAAACGTTATACTGACAGGCAGTGGATGGAATCTATGAGAATAAGCTTTGATTTTAACAATATGATGGCAGATGTTATAGGGGAAGAAGAGGGTATAAAAAAAGAAGACCTTGATTCTATGGAAGATCAGCTGAAAGCAGCTGCCCAGGCCATGAGCATAAAGCGGAAGGAAGGGAAGATGGATTGGAGAGATCTTCCATATGACCAGGATAATGTGGTAGAGGATATTTTGAAAACCGCATCAGAAATAAAGAAAGAATTTGATGCATTTGTATTGCTTGGCATAGGCGGTTCAGCATTAGGTCCAATTGCAGTGCAGCAGGCTTTGAATCATCTGCATTATAATGAATTGTCCAGGGAGCAGAGGGGCGGCAATCCCCGCTTCTATGTTGTAGACAATATTGATCCTGAACGTATGGAGGCCTTGTTTGAAATCATAGATGTGGAAAAAACCATGTTCAATGTTATTACCAAGTCCGGAAGCACTTCCGAAACCATGGCCCAGTTCTTAATTGTATGGAACATGTTGAAAGATAAACTTGGCCGAAGGTTTAAGGACCATATAATCGCTACCACAGACAAAGAAAAGGGCAATTTGATTAAAATAGCCAGAGAATATGGATTAAAAACCTATTACATTCCTGCCGGCGTGGGAGGGAGATTTTCAGAGTTATCTCCCGTAGGCTTGCTGCCAGCTGCAGTATGCGGAATTGATATTAGGGAGATGCTGGCTGGAGCAGCTTTTATGGATGAGATATGCGAAGCAGAGAATGTGTATGATAATCCCGCCTATATGGCGGCAGCTTTGCAATATTTGGCCATGAGAGCAGGAAAAAACATATCGGTTATGATGCCCTATGCCGATTCTTTGAAATATATGGCCGACTGGTATGCTCAGCTCTGGGCGGAAAGCCTGGGCAAGCGTTACAACCTCAAGGGAGAAGAAATTTTTGCCGGGCAGACACCGGTGAAAGCTTTGGGTGTGACCGATCAGCATTCTCAAATACAATTGTATACAGAAGGTCCTTTTGATAAGGTTATAACCTTTCTGACCGTAGGCAGGTACCGCACAAGCATGGATATCCCTGAAGGATTTGAAGACATACCTGCTGTATCCTTTTTAGGAGGCCATACCTTAAATGAGCTTATAAGCGCCGAACAGGCTGCCACCGAGTACGCACTCTTGAAAGCAAAAAGGTTGAACAGAACAATAAACCTGCCTGAAGTCAATGCCTTTACAGTCGGCCAGCTCCTGTACTTTATGGAAGTGGAAACCGCCTTTGCCGGAGAACTATTAGGTATTAATGCTTTTGACCAGCCCGGTGTTGAGGAAGGCAAAAATGCAACCTATGCCTTGCTGGGCAGACCGGGATATGAAGAGAAAAAGGCTGAACTGGATGCCAGGCCGAAAAAGAAAGATGAATATATTATTTAATACATAAAAATACCGCCAGGGAAACTATAACCCGGCGGTACTATCAGTTTGTTATAGTTTTAACAGACTCCTTGATCAATACCTCTGTCTTAAGCCTGTAGATAGAGTATTCTCCGTTATTCTCACCCTGCAGCCTGGACAGGAGAACTTCAGCTGCCTTTTCTCCAATTTCCTTCATGGGCTGGACTACAATGGACAATGGAGGCTTGACTATTTTCGCCATATTAATATTGTCAAACCCTATTATTGATAATTGATCCGGCACCTTAATATTTCTTTCATTGATGGCCATAATTGCACCCAATGTCATTTCATAATTGGTTACAAAAACTGCAGTGGGAGGATTTTTCATTTCCGCCAAATGAATGAGTAGTTGATAGCCGCTTTCAATATCATAATTTCCATACAGAATGAGATCTTTCTCTATACCAAGTGCATAGTCTTCATGTACCCTTAAGTATCCTTTCAGACGTTCCTGGGAAGTGTATATATCCTTTGGGCCGCATATTATGCCAATCCGCCTGTGCCCGCGAATTATCAGCTGCTCAACTGCATCATAGGATGCGTTCAGGTTATCAGATAAAACTACATCGCACTTAACTCCTTTTAACAGACGATCGATGAATATAACCGGAATGCCTTTATTGATAACCTGATTTATGCTCTCAATATTGGCAGATTTGGGCACCATAATAATTCCATCTACCATTTTATTAACCAGAAAATTGATTTTTTCTTCAGCTAACTTCGGATCCTCCCTATAATCACAGATAATAGTGCTATACCGGTGTTGTATCAGTATATTCTCAACATGGGAAATAATACTGGTAAAAAATATATTTTCCAAATTGGGTATTAATATGCCCACTGTCATAGAACGATTAGTTTTCAATCCTCTTGCCATTTCATTA
>LFTC01000071.1:0-18239 GCA_001512915.1 Clostridiales bacterium DTU083
CCTGATACAGGCCATTCACCGTTCCTGTGAGATCAAGGCAGATGTGGTAGCCAAGGATGAAAAGGAAACCGGCCTCCGGGTCATCCTTAACTTCGGGCATACCGTAGGCCACGCCATTGAGGCAGCAACCGGATACGGCACCTATACCCACGGAGAAGCCGTTTCCATAGGCATGATAGCAGAAGCCTATATAGCGCAGCTTTCCGGCTTTATTTCACCGGACTACATATCAAGAATTTCAAAAATTCTCTCCCGGGCCGGTCTGCCGACTTTAATGCCGGATTTAAACAGCCAGGAGCTTCTTAATTGGATGCAGCATGATAAGAAAAATGTAGGAAGCAGAATTGTTTTTGTTCTGCCTGTTGCTCCGGGAAAAGTTAAGGTTTTCCGTGATATCGACACCAAACTGGTTCTTAAGGCCCTGGATGCAGCCCGCAATGAAATTCTTAATAAATATGCTGACATTTAAGCTGCTGGCCTGAGAAATAAACCTGCAGCCGGTTACATGAAGCATGGAAGTATGGTAGAAAACAGTTGTTATTGGAGGTTTTAGAAGCATGGTAATAGTAATGAAGCCTAAGGCAACCAAGGAAGAAATTGCAGGAGTTGAAAAGCTCCTAAAAAATCTTGATTTCGGTGTTCACATCTCAGAAGGCTCTGAACGGACCATTATAGGAGTTATCGGCGATAAGCGCAAGCTGGCGGAAACACCGCTGGAACTCATGCCCGGCGTCGACCGGGTTGTGCACATCTTAGAGCCCTACAAACTTGCAGGGCGGGCATTTCATCCGGAAAGCACAACCATTAAGGTGAACGGTCAGGTAATCGGCGGAAACAAGATAGTTGTCATGGCCGGGCCCTGTGCCGTGGAAAGCGAAGAGCAGGTCATCTCTACTGCCCGTTTCCTGAAAGAGCAAGGGGTAACTTTCTTAAGAGGCGGCGCATATAAACCCAGAACTTCACCTTATTCTTTCCAGGGTCTTGAGGAAGAAGGGCTCAAAATCCTGGCCCAGGCCAGGAAAGAAACAGGGCTTTTAATCGTATCCGAAGCAGTGTCCACCCGTTCACTGGAGCAGGTGGCCAAATATGCCGACATAGTACAGATCGGTGCCAGGAATATGCAGAATTTTCACCTGTTGCAGGAAGTGGGCAGGAGCAGGCTGCCGGTTATCCTGAAAAGAGGCCTTTCCGCAACAATTGAGGAATGGTTGAATGCGGCCGAATATATTATGAACGAAGGGAACTACAATATTATATTATGTGAACGGGGTATCCGCACCTTTGAAACCTATACCCGCAATACCATGGATATAAGCAGCATTCCGGCGGTTAAGGAACTGAGCCATCTGCCGGTAATTGCAGATCCCAGCCACGGCACCGGCCGATGGAAACTGGTAATCCCCATGAGCAGGGCTGCCATTGCAGCAGGAGCAGACGGCCTTATAGTCGAAGTGCATCCCAATCCCAAGGAAGCCTTGTCTGACGGGCCCCAATCTTTGAACTATGACAGCTTTACTGCCTTGATGGAAGACATCAGGAAAATTGCAGTAATTCTTGGACGGGAGATATAGATATGAGCACCAAAAAGATTACCATAGCAGGCTTAGGCCTGATAGGAGGCTCCCTGGCCAAGGCCTTTCGCCGCACCAACCATGATTTTATTATAACCGGAGTTGACACCAGTCCGGAAAACCTTCGTCTGGCCAAGGAGGAGGGCACAGTTGACCATATCTGCAATAAGTTAGATGAAAGCGCTGTGTCGGATTCACAATTTGTTTTTCTGTGTACGCCTGTCAGCCGGATGCCTGAGATGCTAAGCTCCTTAGGGCAGGTTGTCAGACCGGGCACTGTCATAACCGACGTGGGCAGCATTAAATCAAGCATAATGAAAGAGGCAGAGCAAATACTTCCCGGAGACGTTTATTTCATCGGAGGCCATCCAATGGCCGGAGGAGAACGTTCCGGCTATTCCGCCTCTGTTGCCCATCTGTTTGAAAACGCCTATTATATTCTAACCCCCAGAGAGGATACGCCCAGATCAGCCCTGGAGGAACTCAAGAACCTGATTTCCTCCACCGGCGCCATACCTCTGATTTTGGATCCCCTTATCCATGATAAAATTGTGGGAGCAGTCAGCCATCTTCCCCATATTGTTGCTGCTGCCCTGGTCAATACGGTAAAGGAAGCGGACAGCTCTGAAGGTTTTATCCGGAANNTGCCTGTCCAACAAGGAACAGATTCTGCCCCTGGTATCGGAAATAATCAACTGCCTGAAAGCATTTAAAAATGATCTGGAAAAGGATAATGTACCGGCAATTGAAAGCTTTTACAAGGAAGCAAGGGATTACCGGGAGGAGATACCCTCATCTGAAAGCCTGTACCTTCTGCCCTATTACCAGATCTATGTGGACGTGGAGGACAGGCCCGGCATTATAGGGCACGTAACCACCATACTGGGCAGACACCACATTAACATAAAAAACATCAGGATTATCAACAGCCGGGAAAACGAACCGGGCTGCCTGGTATTGACGCTGGACGACCAGGCTGCCCAGGAGAAGGCAGTTGAAGTTTTAAACAAATCCGGCTGTCATGCCTATATGGGATGATGACATACGCTGGTTGAGAAAGGAGATAAACCCATGCGTGCAGTGATCAGACCAGTCCGGCAGCTGATCGGCGAGACGGTTATACCGGGAGATAAGTCCATCTCCCACAGAGGCGTCATGCTGGGCGCCATTGCAAGAGGAACAAGCAGGTTGTCCCATTTTCTTGCCGGGGATGACTGCCTGAACACCATCAAGGCATTTCAGCAGATGGGTATCCGGATCGAATTGGAATCTGTATTAAAGGACGATGGCAGCAAAGATACTGAGGTCATCATCCAGGGCAAAGGCCTTCATGGGTTAAAAAAACCTGGCAAGCCCTTATATGTAGGCAATTCCGGCACCACCGCCCGCCTGCTGGCAGGAATCCTGGCCGGCCAGTCATTTGAAGCTATACTGGACGGGGACCAGTCCCTGAGAAAACGGCCCATGGGCCGTATAATCGAGCCCTTAAAGCGCATGGGAGCAGATATTGAATCAGAAAACAGCACCCTGCCCCTGACTATCAGGGGAGGCAGGCTGAAAGGCATTGAATATGCCCTGCCGGTTGCCAGTGCCCAGGTCAAATCCGCCATAATATTAGCCTCCCTGTATACCGGCTCCCCTTCTGTCATCCATCAGCCTGCCCTGTCCAGGGATCATACAGAAATAATGCTGCGCCGTTTTGGCGGGAGAGTTGAAGCCCAGGGCCTTACCCTGACCGCTTACCCTGCCCGGGAACTTTATGGACAGGATATCCGCATACCCGGTGATATCTCATCCGCTGCCTATTTTATTACAGCCGCCCTGCTGGTGCCCGGCTCCCGCATTACCATGAGGGGAATAGGCATAAACCCTACCAGAACAGGGATATTGGATGCATACAGGCAAATGGGGGCTGACATAACCATTGAAAATATAGATGAGTCCGGCGGAGAGCCTGCAGGGGATATAACAGCAAGTTATTCCCGGCTCAAGGGCATAGAAATAGGGGGGAGCATGATTCCCCGCCTGATAGACGAAATCCCCATACTGGCTTTGGCAGCAACCCAGGCCCAAGGCACCACCGTAATCCGGGATGCTGCTGAACTTAAGGTGAAGGAATCCAATCGTATAGATGCGGTAGTACAGTGCCTTAGAGCCCTGGGTGCCAATATAGAACCCACTGAAGACGGCCTGATAATTCACGGCCCCGCCCCGCTTACCGGCAATACCGTTACCTGCCATATGGATCACCGGATTGCCATGATGGCAGCCATAGCCGGCCTGATTGCTGAAGGTGAGACCATAATCACCGACGGACAATGGGTGGATGTATCTTTTCCTGGATTTTTCAAGGAGATAGAACGGCTTAGATCATAATATTCAAAAGCCCTTAATAAAGAGTATTAAAACAACAATTAACACAACTATGAGAGCGATGCCCCATTTGAGACTGTTTTTAGGCAAGAAGAAAATTTTCAACCAAAACACCCCCTTACATAAAAGGTATATGCAAGGGGGTTTATTTTTAGACAGTTTCTGCGAAAAAGGGACAAGGTTACAGCTGCCGCTGAACTTCTTCAATCCTGCTTTTATTCAGTTTATATCTGGCATAGCATAAAATGGCGGTGCCGATGCTTAAAATGCACCCTGCAGCCAGTATTATGCCTAAAGCCAGCACCGTGCCGGATGGCTGTGCCGGCAGGCTGGAATCAAATTTTATCAGATCCAGAAAAACTCCCAGTATGAAAATGGCTGCCGATTGGGACAGCTTATAACACAAGGTCATGCAGCCGTAGTATAATCCTTCCTTCCTCTCGCCGGTTGCCAGTTCATCCACATCTATGGTATCCGCCACCATGGACAGGGGCATGGTAAAAAGCCCGCCCATCCCAAAACCGGACAAAGCCGCAAAGGGCAGGAACCACCTCACCTGGCCTGCAACTGAATCCTTCAGAAAAACCAGAATCAGAAAATAGAATGCTGAAACCAAGGTTGAACCTAACCCCAGAATAACGGAAGGTTTTTTATCAATTCTTTCTGATATTTTCACCCATACGGGCTGGGAAAGAATGCTCATGCCGAACAGTACGCCGAATATAAGGGCTATTCCATAATTCCCGAATCTAAAGGTATAGGTAAATACATGCATGCCTATGGAGCCGATGAGGGCCGATGAAATGTTGGTAAACATATAACCCAGCACAACATACCTGTAATCAGCATTTCTCATTGCTGAAGATATGCTTACAATTAAATGTCTGACGCCTGGCTTATTGCCCGGTTCAGAATTGTCTGCTGCAGCCTTTTCATTCAAGGCGGGAATATATTTTTTGGTAGAAAGATAACATATTAGCCCAAATATAAGAGCAATTATGGAAGCGGCAGTTCCCATATCCCGATAAGCCGCAGGGTTCAGCTGCCCCTGGGGATATTCATGAGTGGGCCTGAAAAAAAGGAACATGCCCATAACATTGGCACTGAAAAGGCCCAGAATAAAGAATATAGTACGTATTCCCTGTATGGAACTCCGCTCGTTGTAATCATCGGAAAGTTCTGCGCCCAAAGCCGTATGGGGCACCGAATATATGGTGGTGCTTGTTTTAACTATCATAAGAAAGGTAATTACCAGGACAATTTTCCAAGCCGTCGCCATTGCAGGAGGCAGATCCCACAGCAGAAAATTGAATAAGGCTGTTGAAAAGGTGCCTATAAGAATGTAGAAATGCCGCCTTCCAAATCTTTTGGAACTGGTGTTATCCGAGATATGCCCCATCAGGGGATCGCTTACTGCATCCCACACCACGCTTGCGCCAATTGCCAGACCTATAATGCCGCCCGGCAGCTTATGTATTACGGTGGAGTAGAATACCATATAGGTGGAGATTATCTGCATAACCACCCCAAAGGTGAGATTCCCTGCACCATACCCTATTTTGTCTTTTAAAGGTATGTTTTTTAATGTGTCGGCTTTCCCTTTATGCATGTCAGAGCCCTGCCCTTGCCTTCCCTTAAATTGACATATCGTACTAACTATAACATAGAACAATCAGCTTTGAAAATAGGATTTTCAAAATAAAAAAACACCGATAATTATGTTCAGCCGATTAAAAATCTCATTTTACTGAACATCAACTTATCGGCGCTGCGATTCTCTTATATAATTATTCTTTTATTCATCCTGTAATGTTACTTTGCACTGGTGGCATAGAGATATTCATCAATGCAGTTGACTACCCTGTCCTTAACCAAGCTTACAGGATCATTTTTCAGAAGGCCGTTCCTGATTTTTGTATATTGAATCGGCATGTACTGGCTTATAAGCACCAAAGGTATCTCTACTGATCTTAAATTATCAAACAATTTATTAATAGCGTCATTAACTTCTTTTGCCGGAAGATAATATCTGCATCTGTCGGAAAAACTGTACTTTCTGGATAGGCGCAGCTTGTTTTCATCTCCATGATAGTGCTTAATCCAATTTGACGGATTTTCCAACATCACTTTTTCCAATACTTCCATGAAACCCGAAAGCTTAACATTGCTGTTGCCATAAAAAAGCTCATTTTCAATCAGATTTAATGCAAATAGTCCTTCCCTCAACGCAAATGTAAGGGCAGGGCCTACCTTCAGTATGGCAACGCCGTCCTCCACCATTTCCTTCAATGCCTGAGGTGTCTGATAATCAGTAGAATGGCCTTCAAAAACTATATTTGGATATTTTTTAATGGCATTGGCCAATTCAGCTGCTGCTTCCCTGTTATATTCATGAACTACATCATCGCCGAATTCCACTCCCGGCTGAACGACTACGGCTATAACATTGTCCCATACTTCCTTAAGTTTATATCTTTCAAAAGTCTTCTTATATACATCTACAGTTTCATGGAAATCAGCAACGCTGGTTACTTGTATTCCCTCTTCTTCTTCCTGGCTTCCCCCGGGAATTGGAACTTCACTGCCTACAACATATACAGGAGTGAGTGCACTGGGATTTTCTTTTTTCAGCTGTGTATAAGCTTTTTCCGCCACATCTGCAAGAATTGCTCCCCTTTCAGCAATAAGTTCTGTATCCAGCTTGATATTGGCATCATCATCTCCCAGATGCATGCTGGTATCAATATGTATTTTAGTAAAACCTGCCATCACATATTGCCGTATCAGTTCTTTTGCCTCTTCCATAGCTTTTTCGGCAGGCTGATCCTTCCATGTAAGAGGTCCTAGGTGGTCGCCGCCCAAAATAATCTTATCTTCAGGGAAGCCTGTCTTACTGGCTATACTATATACGAACTCAGCAAAGTCTGCTGGCTTCATGCCAGTATAACCGCCATACTGGTCAACCTGATTCGCCGTAGCCTCAATCAGAACATACTCGCCATCCTTCATGGCTCTTTCCATTACAGCTTCGAGAACCAATGCATTGGCAGTGCATGCTGAATAAATTCCTTTGGGGATGCCTTTTTTTTGCGCTTCAACAATGTTTTTTAAGGGATGCTTCATTATATCCTTACCTTCCTTCTGCGGGTATCTTCATCTACCTTTCACAGGTTAACTTTTTCTATATTATAAATTCAATGCCTTTTAATAGCAAAGGTATGCACACTAATAACGAATCTGATTAAGATCATAAGGAGTTTCCTGATATACATAATAGTTGAGCCAATTGGCAAAGAGCAGGTTGGCATGGGAACGCCAGGTAACCAGGGGCGGCTTGCTTGGATCATCATCAGGAAAGTAGTTTTCCGGAGGATCTATATCCAGCCCCTTGGCTATGTCCCGCTCATATTCCAGCAGCAGAGTGTTGGCATCGTACTCGGAATGCCCGGAAACATATATCTGTCTTTCATCCTTGGAAGCTACAATATATATGCCTGCTTGGGGGGATTCTGCCAAAATCTCCAAATCAGGCACCTTCTCAATGTCTTCCCGCCTTACCTCCGTATAACGGGAATGGGGCGCGTAGAACACATCGTCAAAGCCCCGCAGCAGCTTGACATTTTTCTTGGTTACCTTGTGAGGATACACACCAAAAAGCTTCTTGCCCATATGGTACTTAGGAATGCCGTAATGGTAATACAAGCCTGCCTGGGCTCCCCAGCATATATGGAATGTGGAAAATACATTATGGATCTTCCACTCCAGGATCTCTTTCAGTTCCTCCCAATAATCCACTTCCTCAAAGGGCAGGTGTTCCACCGGCGCACCCGTAATGATCAAACCGTCAAAGGTTTCATCCTTAACATCCGAAAAGGTCCTGTAAAAAGCAGTCAAATGCTCGGCAGAAGTATTCTTGGATACATGGGATTCCATATGAAGCAGCACAACATCCACCTGCAGCGGTGTATTACCAATCAGCCGCAGCAGCTGGGTTTCAGTTACCACTTTGGTGGGCATCAGATTTAAAATGGCTATCTTAAGCGGCCTTATATCCTGGGAAGTGGCACGCTTCTCCGTCATTACGAATATATTTTCATCATGCAGTATCTGCGCTGCTGGCAAATTATCAGGTATCTTTACCGGCATCCTATTCCTCCATACTAAGTAAGTCAAATAAGCTATTCTGCTTTATACACAGGCATTTGTTGCTCATTATGGCAGCATGGCTTCAGCGGCTGAGCCTTTTAAGCAAAACACTTTATTTTACCACTATGTTCAATATCCGCCCTGGTACATAAATAACCTTGACGATTTTCTTTCCTTCCCAATAACCTTTCAGCTTCTCATCATTCAACGCAGCTTCCCTGGCCTCTTCTTCGGACGCATCGGCAGGCAGAACCAGCTTGCCTCTGACCCTGCCGTTAAATTGAACGGCAATTTCCACAGTCTCTTCAACTATCTTATTTTCATCCCATTCAGGCCAGGTTTGGTGTATCAACCGGGAATCCTTGTCGATTATGGTCCAAAGTTCCTCGGTTATGTGGGGCGCTACAGGGTTAAGCAGTATCAGGAGAGTCTTAAGCTCGCCCTTGGTTACCCGGTTTGCTGCATAGAATTCATTTACCAGGGACATCATGGCGGCGATGGCAGTGTTATATTTCAAGTTCTCGTAGTCTTCGCTTACCTTCTTTATGGTTTTATGGATATTGGTCTCCATTTCCGGCGAAATATTTTCGTCATCCACCATTATATCCTGCAGCCGCCATACCCTGTCCAGGAATCTGCGGCAGCCCCGCACTCCGTTCATGGACCAGGGAACGCTTCTTTCAAAATCGCCGATAAACATTTCATACATTCTCAAGGTATCGGCGCCGAATTCCCTGACAATATCATCGGGATTGATGACATTGCCCCTGGACTTGGACATCTTTTCATTGTTCTCTCCAAGTATCATGCCGTGGGAAGTACGCTTCTTATATGGTTCAGGAGTATTTACCACGCCTATGTCATACAGGAACTTATGCCAGAAGCGGGAATACAGAAGATGCAGGGTGGTATGCTCCATACCGCCGTTATACCAGTCAACGGGCATCCAGTAATCCAGGTTTTCCTTGCTGGCCAGTGCATCATTATTGTGAGGATCGGTATATCTCAGGAAATACCAGGATGAACCAGCCCACTGGGGCATGGTGTCGGTTTCCCTTTTGGCCGGGCATCCGCACTTGGGACATGTGGTATTCACCCACTCCTCAATGTTTGCCAGAGGAGATTCACCTGTATCTGTAGGCTCATAGCTTTCCACTTCAGGAAGCATTAAAGGCAGTTCGGATTCAGGTATGGGCACCCAGCCGCATTTTTCACAGTCAACCAGCGGTATGGGTTCGCCCCAGTATCTCTGACGGGAGAACACCCAGTCGCGCAGCTTGTAATTTACCTTTGCCCTGCCTATGCCCTTCTCTTCCAGCCATTCGGTAATTTTTTGCTGGGCTTCCTTAACAGGCAGGCCGTTCAGGAAACCTGAATTTACCATCACACCTTCTTCTATATCCTCATAGGCTTCCTTCTCTATATCGCCCCCTGCCACTACTTCTACAATGGGCAGGTTGAAAGTTTTGGCNNAGCACATAATCCGATACAAAGATAGGAATCTCTTTATTGTTAACGGGATTTATGGCTTTAATGCCCTTTATTTCCACACCGGTTTTTTCTTTGGCCAGCTCGGTACGCTCAAAATCAGACTTTTTGCTGGCCATCTCCCGGTATCTATAAAGTTCATCCAAATTGCTTATCCGATCCTTCTGCTCTTCAATCAGGGGATGTTCCGGGGCTATTACCATATATGTAGCACCGAAAAGCGTGTCAGGCCTGGTTGTGAATACCCGCAGCTTGCTGCCGCCGGTTACTTCAAAGTCCACTTCAGCGCCGGTGGAGCGGCCGATCCAGTTTCTTTGCTGGGTTTTTACCCTTTCTATATAATCCACCGTATCCAGATCCTCAAGCAGCCTTTCGGCATACTCAGTTATCTTCAGCATCCATTGATTTTTTACCTTGCGGACAACTTCTCCGCCGCAGCGTTCACAAACACCGCCGACCACTTCTTCATTGGCCAGCCCTACCTTACAGGAAGTGCACCAATTGATGGCTGCTTCTTTCTTATAAGCCAATCCTTTTTCGAACAACTTGAGAAAGATCCACTGGGTCCACTTATAGTATTCGGGATCGGTGGTATTAATCTCCCTGGACCAGTCAAAGGAAAAGCCCAAAGATTTTAACTGCTCCTTAAACCGGGCTACATTTTTCTCAGTAACAATCCTGGGATGGATTTTGTTTTTAATGGCATAATTTTCGGTTGGCAGACCAAAAGCATCCCAGCCGATGGGGAAAAGTACATTATAGCCCTGCAGCCTGCGCTTACGGGCAACGATGTCCATGGCCGTGTAAGGCCTGGGGTGGCCTACATGCAGCCCCTGGCCGGAGGGATACGGAAATTCGACCAGTGCATAATATTTGGGCTTGCTTTTGTCTTCAGAAGCGTGAAATGCGCCTTCCTTTTCCCAGATCTCCTGCCATTTCTTTTCAATTTTTTGCGGATTGTACTCCTTCATTCGATTCACTTCCTCTTTCCCTGATGATAAAAAAACCTTCAATCTCTACAGAGACGAAGGCCCGCGTCACCACACAGTTTGCCGGAAAAATTCCTGACACTCAGAAGGATAACGGACGTTAAATAATTATACCAAATTGTGAAAATAAATCAATAGCAATAAAACCCTCAAAATGCCTTAATTAAGCATTTTGAGGGTTTTTGTAAAGTTTCAGCCTTACTTGTTTTTATGCCTCTTTAAGCCTCTGCTCAAGAGCTTCCAGCTGTTTCTTCAATTCTTCAGGCAGCTTCTCGCCAAGGAAGGCATAATGGTCTTTAATGGATTCCACTTCCTGGAGCCACAGGTCTTTATCAACCTTAAGCAGCTCTTCCATATCCTCCCGGCTTACGTCCAGGCCTTCGGTGTCGATGGCATCAACATCAGGCATATAACCGATAGGTGTTTCTACAGCCTCTCCTTCTCCGGAAACTCTCTCAACAATCCATTTCAGCACACGGCTGTTTTCTCCGAATCCGGGCCACAGCCATTTGCCTTTTTCATCCTTGCGGAACCAGTTAACTGAGAATATTCTGGGCAGCTTGTCCGGATCGGTCTTCTTGCCGATTTCCAGCCAGTGGCGCAGGTAATCGCAAATATGATATCCGCAGAAGGGAAGCATAGCAAAGGGATCACGGCGGACCTTACCTATTTTGTCTGAAATAGCTGCTGCTGTGATTTCAGAACCCATGATGGAGCCCATGAATACACCATGCTCCCAGTCAAAGCTTTCATAAACCAAAGGAAT
Source organism: Clostridiales bacterium DTU083 (assembly GCA_001512915.1). GTDB lineage: Bacteria > Bacillota > Clostridia > Caldicoprobacterales > DTU083 > DTU083. The sequence goes on from LFTC01000071.1 coordinate 11,334, forward strand.
TGTTGTAGGCCTGCGTCCGCCTACCAGGATTGCAGAAATCGGTACTCCTTTGGGATCTTCCCACTCAGGCGCAATTGAAGGGCACTGCCTTGCAGGTGCTGTAAAGCGCGCATTGGGATGAGCAGCGGGTTTGTCTGAACCGGGTGCCCAGTCATTACCCTGCCAGTCGATCAGGTGGTCAGGCGCATCTTCGCCAATTCCTTCCCACCATACATCGCCGTCATCGGTCAATGCCACATTGGTATAAATGGTATTTCTGGCGATGGTTTTCATGGCATTGGGATTGGAATCCATGGATGTGCCGGGTGCAACTCCAAAGAAACCGGCTTCCGGATTGATGGCATACAGGCGGCCGTCTTCTCCGAACTTCATCCATGCAATATCGTCACCGATGGTTTCCACCTTCCAGCCGGGAATGGTGGGAATCAGCATAGCCAGGTTTGTCTTTCCGCATGCACTGGGGAAAGCACCGGCAACATACTTGGTATTTCCTTTGGGATCTGTAATTTTCAGGATCAGCATATGTTCGGCAAGCCATCCTTCTTCTCGGGCCTGTACCGATGCAATGCGCAGGGCAAAACATTTTTTACCCAGCAGAGCATTGCCGCCGTAACCTGAGCCGTAAGACCAGATCTCCTTGGTTTCGGGGAAATGGCTGATGTACTTCTGCTCCATAGGCGCGCAGGGCCATGTGGAATCCTCCTGGCCTTCCTCCAAGGGAGCTCCTACGGAATGCAGGCATTTTACAAATTCGCCGTCTTCTCCGAGAACATCCAGAACTTCCTTGCCTATGCGGGTCATGATGCGCATGTTAACTACTACATAAGGGCTATCGGTAATCTCAACGCCTATTTTGGATATGGGGGATCCGATGGGACCCATGGAGAAAGGAATAACATACATGGTTCTCCCTTTCATGCAGCCCCTGTACAGGTTGGTCATGGTATCCTTCAACTCGACAGGATCGATCCAGTTGTTGGTAGGACCGGCATCCTCCTGCTTCTCGGAAGCAATAAAAGTCCGCTCCTCAACGCGGGCTACGTCAGATGGATGACTGCGGAACAGATAGCAGCCCGGCTTCTTTTCAGGATTTAAAGGAGTAGCCATTCCGGCATCAACCATCTCTTTAAGCAGACGGTCGTTTTCTTCTTCTGATCCGTCACACCAGTAGATGTCATCTGGCTGGCACAGTTCAGCCATTTCTTCTACCCAGGCTTTCAAGCCTTTGTGTTTTACCTCCATACTCTCACCACTTTCTTTAGTATTTTGGGATAAAGCTTTTTAATGTATATATATGAAAATACATTAAAATCGTTTGCTTATATATAATCCGTTCAGGAAAAATAAAACTTATCGTTTATTATATCACAAATTACTCATAAAAAAATACCTTTTTTCTACTACATATTTTTATTTTTTTGCCAAAAAATTTTGCAAAAAGCCTTGACTATTATTTGAAAAGGGTATAAGCTATTAACAAGAAATGTTAACTTTTTAACATTTTCTAGCCGAACTGACTATTTAGACCTCTATATAAAACAAATATATAGTGGATTAAAAACCAGGAAAGCCTTCTGCACTGCAGAGGGCTTTCCTGGTTCTGCTTTTTAAAATATTTAAAAGTGTAAAAATTATTTTTTAACAAAGAAGGATTTTTATTAAGTATGTCGAATTAAAACGATAAATACTTGTACTAATTTGCTAAATTCATTATTATATTTTAATTACAAGCAAATATTATCCATGCCATTTCATCATGTCATGAGAAAAAGAGCAGTCACTCCCACGTCTGACTGCTCTTTTTCTTTTTATTTTCATTTTTTAGCTGCAAATTCATGGAAGAAAATCAAAATGACAGTTATAATGACAAGTAGTGCTGCAAAAGTTATTCGGTAAAGAAAAAAGCAAACAGAAAGAGGCGGATAAAATGAAGTTCAGGTTACCGGAATATCAAAAACCGGATTTTACCAAGGAACCATTCAAAAGCTCCCCTGATGCCAAGTTGGAAACCGTAACCCATCCGGGCACTGCGCCGGATAACTATCATGCCACCTCAATTTTTCCGGAATATGTAAAAATAGAAGGTGAATGGAGACTGCTTAAAGAAAGCCGGATGGACTGCGCCATAGTGCTGGAAGATGACAACACCCTGTCCGTCAAGGAATTTCGCAACCTGAAGACGGGTGACCGGGTGGTAGTCAGCCGCACCGATGACGGATCGGAAGGGATATATGTTCATGCCGCAGGCTTTAAGCAGGATTTGACCAGCAGCCAGGATGCCTTTGCCTTCCGCACCGGCCGATCCAGGGAAACAGCCTTTTCCATGGATTATGACCGCCTGTATGAGCTTTTAAAATATGAAAAGGAACATGGATATATAGTCTGGGTATTAGGCCCTGCCCTTTCCTTCGATCATGACTCCAGAAATGCAATGGTTTCATTAATAGAAAAAGGATATGTGCATGCCATCCTGGCAGGCAATGCCCTGGCAACCCATGATCTGGAGGCAGATCTTTTCGGAACCGCCCTGGGGCAGGACATTTACCATCAAACCCCCATGAACAAAGGGCATTACCATCATATAGACACCATAAATAAGGCCCGCAGGTATTCTTCCCTAAAGGAATTTGTAGAGAAAGAAAATATCAAAACCGGGATTGTCAAAGCCTGCATAGACAACAATGTTCCCCTGGTATTGGCCGGTTCCATCCGTGATGACGGCCCCCTGCCGGACGTATATTCCGATGTATATGAGGCACAGGATGCCATGCGGATGCACACCCGCAAGGCCACTACCTTAATCGGCCTGGCTACCCAGCTTCACACCATTGCAGCAGGCAACATGACCCCCTCCTACCATGTACAGGGCGGCACCGTGCGGCCGGTTTTCATCTATACGGTAGATATCTCTGAATTCGTAGTGAACAAGCTGAAAGACAGAGGCAGTCTTTCCGTTACCTCCATCGTAACCAATATCCAGGATTTCCTGGTCCAGGTTAATCGGAATGTATGATCTGCTTGCCCAGCAGTGAGCAGACCAGGGTAACCGCGATTTCTGAAGTTTGGTTCCTGTTGTCCAGTATGGGGTTTACCTCTACCATTTCCAATGAAACTATCCTTCCGTCCTCGGCTATCATCTCCGCTGCCAGGTGGGCCTCCCTGTAGGTAAGCCCGCCATAGACAGGAGTGCCCACACCGGGCGCTTCAGTGGGATTTAAAACATCCATATCAAAACTGACATGATAGCCGGCTGTGCCGCTGCCGGCTATTTTTATGGCCTTTTCCATGATGTTTCTCATACCGTACATGTCAATATCGGATATGGTAAAAACGGTGACACCGGATTTTAACAACAGCCTGCCTTCCTCCTTATCTATGCTTCTGGCGCCTACTATTACCACATTCTCCGGGTTGACAAAGGGAATCTGGCGCAGATTGAAAGGAACCAGCTCTGCCGCACCGTTGCCGGTTACAGCCGCCAGGGGCATACCGTGGGGATTGCCTGTCAGGCTGGATTCAGGATTATTAAAATCCCCATGGGCATCCATCCAAATTATGCCTATGTTTTTCTTCTCCCTCTGCACGCCCATAACCGTGCCGATGGCAATGCTGTGATCCCCGCCCAGCACCACAGGAAAACGGCTTTCCCGCAGGGTCTTGCTTACCTGATCAGCCAGCATTTCATTAACCTGCTTGATCTGCTCAATATGCCGCTCCCTCCTGGGGCTTTCCTCATGGTATTCTATTACATCCACCGGAATATTGCCCTTATCCCGGTATTCCAGCCCCATATCCAAAAGCTCTTTGCGAAGGCCTGCATATCGGATTGCACTGGGCCCCATATCCACTCCTCTTCTGCTGGCTCCCAGATCTATGGGCACACCTATAACATCTATCTTCATTTGTTTATCATCCTTTACACAATAATTCCTCCTCTATAATAACATATGAAATATGTAATTATGAATATTGGCTTGATCATAATTGACAGTAAAAAAGGACCTGCATTTGTATGCAGAGCCCTCTTCTGTGATAGAAAAGCCTGTTATAGTTTTAGTTTTCCAGATCTACAACGGCAAAATTTTTCAGCATCTGATGGAAACGCGCTCCATGGCCTTCAGCAGCCTCCAGGAAGTACTTCATCTTAATAACGAAGGTTCCGCCCTTGGTATTGTCTACCAGATAGTAATTCACAATTGGATCGGTTGGCTGGGTTCCTCCGTCTATAGCATGGATATGAACGGCTTTCAAAGGCTCATCAACCTTTTTGGGGCCGTCCACCTTGCTGAAGTCTCCCTTCAGATCAGCCGCCAGCTTATCAGCCAACTCTTCCGGGCTGGTATCGACTTCCTGGGAAATTTCCATATAAACCTCAGGAATATCAGGATACTCTTCCTTCATTACAATGCGGTCAATTTCTCCATCCTCTACAATCTTGTATCTTTCCTGATCGTAGTAGATAACATATCCCATTTCGCTTTGCTGAAGCCTGCTGTCGATATCTTCCTTATCACCTTCTATTTCATATTCCACTACCTTTTCAGGCTCGAAATACTGCCTGATTTTTTCCAAGGCTGCCTGCCCGGGCTGTGTAAAAATGCCTCCCAGGGCAAGTGCCGTTACAACTGCCGCAGCGCTTATTCCAACTGCTTTTTTCCATCTGTTTGCTTTCCTGGTCATGTTAGTTTCCTCCATTTTCTCAATTCTCTCCATAATGATCTTTCGATTTTTCTCCAGCATTTCATCTGTAGGTTCATAAGTTCCCCTAAGCAGAGCTTCCCTTACCTTTTTGTCAAAGCTTTCATTTGACATGCGGCTTCCTCCCTTCTTCGCTGCTGTTCCTGCCTGCCAAGGCCTTCTTCAGTTTTTGCCTGCCCTTGTATAGGCGGGATTTTACCGTATTGACATTCAGATCCAGGATTTCGGCAATTTCCGCCTCCTTAAAGCCCTTCAGGTATTTGAGAATAACAGGTATTCTCAGTTTATCGGTCAGGCTGTCGACAGCCTTGTACAGCTCTTCGTATTCTTCAAAGGACCTGCGGTCTTCATGGGAAAAGTTTTCATCATAATCCATATAGTCGCCGATATAGGTTACCTTTTTGCCTTGTTTCAGGATGCGGTTGCATTCATTGACTAAAATCCTATAAAGCCAGGGCTCAAAGGGGCGGCCTATTTGAAACTTGTCAATGTTAAAGTAAACACGGATAAAAGTCTCCTGAACTGCGTCGCCGGCCAAATCGCTCCTACGGGTAATTGCAAGAGCAACCCTGGTTGCGTAGGCTGCATACCGATTGTACAGCTCTTCGAAGGCTTTTTTGTCTTTGTTTTTTATCCGCTGCAGCAAGATATCATTCATTCATACACCTCCACTTGCCCTGTTCACTATATATACCAAAATGACCAGGAAAAAGTTTTTATGTTGCAAAAATTTTTTTGCAGATTTTATTTATAATTAATATAACCTCCATAATCCAACTTAAATTTACAAAATTCTGGTTTGTTTGAGGTTAATTTGTTATAATGTACAAGGGTATGCGCCGATATTATATAGAGAGGATTTTATATAGATAGGGGAAAACTTCACATGGAACCAGTGATCATGGCATGTTGCGTACTAATGCTCGCAACACTTCTGTCAATACTTATAATACAAATAACCATAATACAAAAGCTTAAAGAAAACAATTTGCAGCTTCAGCTTTTCAGCACCCAGACCCCGTTGCCCAACAGAACAGCCCTGTATCAGGATTTAAAAAAAAGTTTGTCGAAATATGGAGCCCAAAATACAGCCATTTTATATGTGGACATAGACAAATTCAGGTACATACACGTAATTGAAGATCATGACTATGCAGATCTGGTGCTTACTAAGGTAAGCGAACGTCTGGTGGCGCTGGCCCAGCCCAAAGGCAAGGTATATCACTTAAGTGAGGATAAATTTATTGTTCTTTTCCCCAACACCTGCCGCCGGGGAATGAGTGAAGTTTTGGCAGCCAATATACTGGCAGGCTTTAAAGAGCGTTTTGAAATATTGGGTAATGAAATATACATTAATTTAAATATTGGGATAGTAGATAATCCGCCTGTTGACATGCCTGTTTCCAAAATAATCACGGCAGCCGAAGTTGCCATGCACCATGCCCAGCAAAAGGGCAAAAACCAATATTCCGTGTACAGCCCATCGTTAAGCCAGGCCCTGAAACAGAGAACCGACATTCAGAACCATCTGCGGCTGGCATTTGAGCGAAACGAATTTGAAATATATTACCAGCCCATACTGGACCTGGACTTTGACAGCATAGACGGCTTTGAAGCCTTGATTCGCTGGAAGAGCAAGGAACTGGGCGAAGTGCCTCCCAGCTATTTTATCGAAATAGCAGAAAACACCCATTTAATAGAGCATTTGGGCACCTGGGTGCTGCGCAAGTCTTGTGCATTTCTAAAAAAGCTGGAGAAAATGGGTTATTCTCCCTTGAATATGTCGGTAAATGTATCAGTAGTTCAGCTGATGCAGGATGACTTTGTAACGACCGTTCAGGAAACATTGGAGTTTTTGGATTTATCTCCTGAGCACCTGGAACTGGAAATAACCGAATCCACACTGATGCAGTCTTATGATCTGGTGCTTCCTAAATTGAAACAGCTTAGGGATATAGGTGTCCGCATTGCCCTTGATGATTTTGGAACCGGATATTCTTCCCTGAGCTATTTATCTCAATTGCCCATTAACACCTTAAAACTGGATAAATCCTTTATTGACAAAATAGGCACTGACCATGAAAGCCTGACGGAAAGCCTTCTTTATTTATGCAAGCAATTGGATATTACAATAGTAGCTGAAGGCGTGGAAAAGGACAGCCAGGTTTCCTATCTGAAACGGATGAACTGTGATAAAATGCAGGGATT
>LFTC01000071.1:18288-18768 GCA_001512915.1 Clostridiales bacterium DTU083
GATGAACCCTTTCCTCCCCAGTCCAAGCCGGACGATAAGAAAAATAACAATGAAGAAAGATAGGAGGTTTTTCCGTGTATTTTGAATGGAAAGACGAATACAAGCTGGGCGTTGAAGAGATAGATTTGCAGCATAAGAAGCTTCTGGGCATAGGCAGAAAGCTTATGACACTCATAAGAACTACGGATATTCTGGATAAATCTGAAGAAGTAAGCGAGATATTAAACCAATTGAGAAATTACACCATAGAACATTTCTCCAAGGAAGAACAATTCATGCAAGAAAAAGGCTATCCGGATCTGACCAGCCACGCCATGGAGCATGAATATCTGCGCAGGAAAATGAGGCAGATAGATGATCTGGATATACATAATCAGGACACTATAATTAAACTTGTCTCCTTTGTTTCGGATTGGATTTCCCAGCATATTCTTATATCAGACATGAAATTCCGCAACTATATATTGTCTCCGAGGGAAA
>LFTC01000071.1:18824-20190 GCA_001512915.1 Clostridiales bacterium DTU083
GGCTCGGTTTTTGCAATTAAGCGCCCTTCTCTGTAAGACCGCAGTACAGGTGCATTGTAGTTGAGGGCATCATAATAGTTCTTTGCGTCCAGCACCACGAAGCTGGCCGGATTGCCTTCCCTGATGCCGTAGGAATCACCCAGGTAAAGGGTTTTTGCTGCATTGGTGGTAACAAATTTGTAGGAATTCATTATGTCATCATAACCCATCATCTGGCACACATGCAGGCCCATGAAGACCACATCCCTCATGTTTCCGTTGCCTAAAGGATACCAGGGATCAAAGAAATCATCCTGTCCGAAGGAAACATTTATGCCTTCCTGGGTAAGTTCCTTAACCCGGGTTATGCCCCTGCGCTTGGGATAGGTATCCATTCTGCCCTGTAAATGGGTGTTGACCAGCGGATTGGCTACAAAGTTGATCCGGCTCATTTTCAGCAGTCTCATAAGCTTCACCACATATGCATTGTTATAGGAATGCATGGCCGTGGTATGGCTGGCAGTAACCCGATCATACAATTCCATCTCATAAGCCCGGGCAGCCAGGGTTTCCAATCCCCGGGATGCTTCGTCATCAATTTCATCGCAGTGCACGTCTACCAGCTTATCGTACTTTTCTGCCAGATCCATAATAAAGTTCAAGGATTCTACACTGTATTCCCTGGTAAACTCATAATGAGGTATGGCGCCGACAGCATCTGCACCCAGTTTCAGGGCGTTTTCCACCAGCTCTTTCCCATTGGGATAGCTTAAAATACCTTCCTGGGGAAAGGCAACAATCTGAATGGTTACATAATCTTTAAGCTCCTCCCTGAGCTCCAGCATGGCTTCCAGAGCGATCAGCTTGGGATCGGTTACATCCACATGGGTGCGCACATACTGGATGCCGTTGCCGGCCTGGATACGTACAGCCTTGTTCACCCTTTCCTTAACATCTTGCTTTGAAAGCTTTTCCTTGCGCAGGCTCCAGGTCTCAATCCCTTCAAACAGGGTTCCGGAGCGGTTCCATTTCGGATCCCCTGCAGTCAGGCAGGTATCCAGGTGTATATGGGATTCGATAAAGGGAGGAAGCGCCAGCCTGCCTCCCATATCCACTGCCTCTTCGCCCTCTTCAGGCCTTAAATCACTTGCTATTTCTGTAAAAACACCGTCTTTAATGCGAATATCACTTTTTTCTTCCCTGTTTTCTATATATACATTTTTTATTAACATTTACATTACCCCTCTGTAACTGTCTTGGCAGCTTTTTTGGTAACTTGCTTCTTAATGGACATGAGTTCATATGCAACATAGCAGGCACAGGCTACTGTCATGCCGTTTAAGGCAGCTATTCCTATTGGAATGTAATTGCCTGCCAAGGCTCCTCC
>LFTC01000071.1:20202-26036 GCA_001512915.1 Clostridiales bacterium DTU083
CAACCTCGCTTCCTTCCGCATATTTTTCCCTGTGCATGAAGTAATCCAGAGCAATGATGGCCCCCACCGGAGGAAGGGTGGCATTCAGGAAACTGAGCCAGCCTACAAAGTTATTGTACAGCCAGATGGATGCAACGGTTCCTATAATGCCGGACACCAGAACCATAGGCCGCTTTGTTTTCTTGGTCATATTTGCCAGGCTCAGGCCGGAAGTGTACAGGGCATTATCATTAGTTGTCCAGATATTTGCTCCCAGCACGATCAGGGCCGGAATAGCAAGGCCTTGGGCAATCAGAACATAGAAGATATCTTCCTTGCCTGTAAATGCACCGCCTACAGCACCAAAGGCAAACATGAGGGTGTTTCCAAGGAAAAAGGCTATTACTGTAGTTATCACTGAAGATTTATTGCTTCTGGCAAACCGGGAGAAATTAGGGGTTGCAGTTCCGCCGCTGACAAACGAGCCTACAACCATGCCTACGCCTGTAAATACAGATATGGAACCGGCGCTCCTGGCAAAAACAGCTTCCAGGCCGCCCCCGTCTATGGTGGCTGTTACCATGGAGTAAGTGCCCAGTATTGCAATCAAAGGAACAGCAATATAGCTGATTATTTCCAAACCTTTAATGCCAAAGTAGGCAGATGCGGTCATGCATGCCCCTGCTATTACAACCAGAACGACCGGGTTTATTCCAAGCAGTTCAGATGCAGGAATTGCAAACATGGCGACTCCTACACCAAACCATCCCAGCTGGGTAAAGCCGATAAGTGCAGAAGGCAGGTAAGAACCGTATTTGCCAAAGGAACGCTTTGCCAAAAGATCCAAACTTAAGCCGGTATCACTGCCTATATAAGCCAGAATGCCTGTATACAACCCCAGAATTGCACCGCCGATCAGAACTGACCAGATAAAGCCTGTAAGATCCAGGCCGTTGCCCAACTTGGCACCCACGCTCATGCTGGCTGAAAAGAATGTGAAGCCCAGCATAATAAAGAACATCGGCCAGAAGCCTCTGCGGGCATGTGATGGAACAGGTTCGTGGGAATAATCAATGTCGACATGTTGTTGGTTTTTGATTTGTTTTTTCATGATCTCGTCTCCTTTGCTTTAATTTTTCACAAGGAAACTCGATCTGAAATGCGCCTGACTCAGCCAAACCAGGATCTTCAGCCGTAAAAAGGCATAATAAAAAATCCTGCTTTGGCCGCAAGATTTTCAAGAGGTGTCAAATGAAATATTGACATTAAACAACCACACCAAAAATCTTGCCGGCATCTCAGTACCGAGTTAAAGATTTTTGTTTGGTATAATATAGCATGCTGTCACATAAAAGTCAATGTAATATACTAAAATTTTAATCTTATATATTTTCTGACAAACTATCCGCCAATTGTTGCTTTAATTCCATGTTTTGCAAATAGTTGCCTTATAGATTCAACTTCATTATCAGCAGGTGGTTTCAGATTTCTAAGTTCATATTTTCTGCCAAGGTATTCATATTTCTGGCTGCCTAATTGATGAAATGGCAGAATATGTACTTCATCTTGTTTAATGTTTTTTAGTATCTCAATAAGATTTAAAATGTTATTCTCATCCATATTGTATTCAGGAATAAGAGGAATTCTAACTATTAAATCCTTACCAGATTCAGCTGCTCTGTATAGATTATTAAGAATTAAAGAAAGGCCGACCCCTGTTCCTTCCAAATGTTTTTCTTCATCTGTATGCTTTAGATCATAAAGCACATAGTCGGTATATTCCAGTACCTGTTGAAAATGCTTCCAGCTGGCATAACCGGTGGTTTCAATAGCTGTATTAATGCCTTTTTCCTTTATGGCCTCTAAAATTGCTGCAGCAAAGGAATACTGTACAAGCACTTCCCCTCCTGAAAGTGTTACTCCTCCTCCGGATCTTTTGTAAAAGAGCTCATCTTTCATTACTTCTTCTACTACCTCGTCAACGGTCATTTCTTTGCCTTCTATTTTCAAAGCACCTGAAGCACAGCTTTCGACACACTTAAAACATCGATCGCATTTATTTCGATCTATTTTTATGCCATCTTCGATCGGAGTTATAGCATTTTTAGGACAAACCTGTACGCAAGTGCAGCATTGAGTACAGGACTTTTTCATATAACTTAACTCAGGCATTAATTCCTGCGACTCTGGATTTGAGCACCATTTGCATCTTAGAGGACAGCCCTTCAAAAAAACTATTGTACGTATGCCAGGTCCATCATGTATGCTGTATCGTTGTATATTGAATACAATTCCTTTATCTCCTGATTTCATAACATACCTTCCTATACTGCTTCTTATACTGCTTCTCGTTTGCGTTTTCTAGTGTAGCAATCCAGCCAAATTATTGCAACAATCACAATACCCTTAAACAACATCTGTACATATGCATCAATGTTAAGCATATTCATGGCGTTCTCCAATACTGCAAATACCAGCATACCAATGGCAGACTGTGGTATCCCTCCGATTCCTCCGGCAAAGGAAGTACCGCCTACCACTACACCACAATTAACTTCAAGTGCAGTGGTATCGCCGTAAGTAGAAGCACCCGTATTCAGCTTTGAAGCCAGCAGTATTCCACCCAATGCTGCAAATATACCTGATAATACGAAAGCAATGGCTTTTGTTCGTCTTACATTGATTCCTGAATACTTTGCAACCTCATAATCTCCGCCTACGGCATACAAATTTCTGCCAAATTGAGTAAAACGGAGCAGCCAGTAAGTAAAAAGCAGCACAGCAAGCATTATGACAACCAATGTAGGAACAACATTAAGAATCTGACTGTTTGCAATTCTCATAAATGCCATATTTCTGCATGGTACAGGGTGAGCATCGGTAATTTGTTGGGCAATTCCTGTAAGCAGGGTACCCATGCCTAAAGTAATGATAAAAGGTTCGGTTTTATGATAAACGGAGAGGTAACCGTTAACTAACCCAATAATTCCGCCCAATGCCACAGCTATCAGAATAGAAGCCCAAATTGGAAGATGTTCCAACAGCTTAACTACAATTATTCCGGCGAGCACCATATTACCACCTACGGATAAGTCACACGCGCCCCCGATTAATGTAAATGTTACTCCAAAAGCAATAATCATCAATATGGAAGCAGAGTTTAGCATATCCAGCAGATTGTATTGAGTATAAAAATTAGTTGGGAAGAAGAGCATTATTATAAACATTACAACAACTGCAAGAAAAGCTTTTTGTTTTGTAATAATAGAAACCACGCTTTTAATCATTTAGGCTCCCCCTTATTTATCTATGCCTGGTACTGTCAAGCCAGATAGCCGCTATCAGTATTGCTCCCCTGAGCACTACCTGCATATAAGCTGAAACCTCCAGCATATTTAAACAATTAGACAAAAGCGTCACTAGAAGTACACCCAGCACTGTACGCAGTACGCTTCCTTTTCCTCCGGCAAGCGATGTACCACCCACTACCACCGAAAGTATGGCATTGGTTTCATAACCCTTGCCAAGAACCGGCGAAGCAGTTGTAACACGGGAAAACAGAACTATAGCACCTAAAGCTGTCATGAAACCGCAGATAACATATATTGTCCTAATACATCTGTTAATGTTTATACCGGTAAGCCATGCAGCGGTTTTATTGCCGCCGGTCAATGAAATAGCCCGTCCCATATAAGTTTTGTTCTGGAAAACCCAAAGTATAGCAAGAACTACAAGAAATATCAGGAAAGAAACTGATATAAATCCAACATTCCCCTGGCCAATTGCTTTAAACAAAGAGGTATCCCTCGTTACCCAGCTTAAATGATTGGTTTCACCGCCGGTATATATCAATGCAATTGCACCATATACAGTACTCATGCCAAAAGTTATAAACAGAGCTTCGGCCTGTGTCAAAGCACCGCAGCTAATTATAATCGTACTTGTAAGCAATCCACATATAGCACCTAAGGCAAGCCCTATCAAAAGTGCGGGAATCTGGCCAAGCGGTTCTATCAATGAAAGAGTAACAACAGCCACAAGAGAGACAATGCCAGTTACTGATAAATCAATAAAACCGCCAATTATTACAAAGGTCATCCCCAGGGAAACCATTATTAATGGCCCAAATTGCCGCATTATATTGGTCATGTTTTCTAATGACAAAAACCTGGGCTCGGCTATTGCTGTTACAAGGGCCAGTATAACTATAGCAACCAGGATCATATACTCTTTGATAAAACCCAGAAACTTCTTTTTCAGACTAGATTGCGCTTTCATAGTTAGATTCATATTCATTTTCCTCTCCACATAATCCTATTGCACTAGCCATTATTTCATCTGCAGAAGTTTTAGTCGGATCAAATTCACCAGTAATCCGGCCATCGCAAATAGTCAGAACTCTGTTGCTCATATTTAAAACTTCAGGCAATTCAGAGGAAATAAGTATGATGGAACCGCCATCCTCAACTATCTTCTTCATTAAGAGATATATCTCATATTTGGCACCCACATCTATTCCTCTTGTAGGTTCATCAAGAATCAGTATTCGCGGTTTTATTTCAAGCCACCGCCCAACTATGCACTTCTGTTGATTTCCCCCCGAGAGGTTTTCAACCCTTGTCTTTAATGAAGGGGTTTTAATATCTAAAGCATCTACATGTTTTTGGGCAATACCCTTTTCGGATGATTCATTCAAAAAACCATATTTAGTCAGACTATCGAGACATGCCATGGTAATATTGGTATCTACTGCAAAAGGCAGAACAAGCCCCTCTATTTTCCGATCCTCCGGTACAAAGCCAATGCCATATTCTATGGCATCGCTGGGTTTTCTAATTCTAACAGGTTTTCCTTCAATAAGTATTTCATGGTTTTTAACCTTATCTGCGCCAAAAATAGCTCGGACAATTTCAGTTCTTCCTGCTCCAACCAGGCCGACCAGTCCAAGTATTTCCCCTTTCCTAAGCTTAAAAGAAACATTGCGCAACTTTCTGGTATTAAGCGAGCGGACCTCCATTAATATATCTCCCACACAATTCGGACGTTCAGGAAACTCGTTTTCTATCGTCCTGCCTACCATCATGGATATCATATCTGCACGAGTATATTCACTGATAGGCCTTGTATCGATTACCTGACCGTCTCGCATAACAGTTACAGTATCGCACAATTGGAAAATTTCATCTAGTTTATGGCTTATATAAATAATTGTTATTCCTTTCTCTTTAAGCTGATTAATAATATCAACCAGCTTCCTCATTTCCTCAGTTGTCAAGCTGCTGCTGGGTTCATCCATAATAATAAGCTTTGAATCAAAGGACAGAGCCTTGGCAATCTCTATCATCTGTCTTTCTGAAACGCTAAGCTCAGAAACCAATTTATGGGTGCTTATATTACATCCTATGCTATCCAATAATTCTCTCGCCTTTTCATGAGTGCCTCTCATGCCTTTCATTTCCTTAAAACGGCCAAGAAAAATATTTTCTCCTACACTCATGGTTTTTACGAGATTGAATTCCTGATATATAATGCTCAGGCCTTTTTGCATGGACTCATGGGGAGTTATACTCTTTATTTCCTCCCCGTCAAAAACAATAGTGCCGGAATCCCTGGTATATACTCCGGAAAGTATTTTCATAAGTGTAGATTTTCCCGCACCATTCTCTCCAACTATACCATGTATGCTGCCTCTTCGTATGTCCATGGAAACGCTATCAAGCGCTTTTACCCCAGGAAATGATTTTGATACATCTCTTATACTGAGAATATAATCCTGATCAGTCTTGGTCATTTCCTATAACCTCTTTCCAATGAGTTTGATCAGGAAGCTCGTTTTGCTCAGTTAACAAAACGAG
>LFTC01000035.1:0-347 GCA_001512915.1 Clostridiales bacterium DTU083
CGCTCCCGCTCTACCGCCTCCAACTCCTCGGCTTCGGTGGTGGAAATGTTGCCACCACCGAAAATGGGATGTCGCCGCGAACCTCCTTCGCGGCCGCTTGGCGTGGGGTTCTCGCGATCTGTAGAGGTTTCTGCGACGTATCGGTCTGGCGTTCCGGCAACAGGAATCTTCTTCGGCAGACATTACCATCACCGCCGAGAGCGTGCGGGCCGATCCGCCGTGTCCCTTGTGCGGTCGTGTCACCCGTCGCCAGTACAGCAACTATATCCGTCTGCTGATGGACACGCCCGCGGACGGCCGGACGGTCAACATTTAGTTGTTGCTGCGCGGATTTCGTTGTGCCAATC
>LFTC01000035.1:419-2016 GCA_001512915.1 Clostridiales bacterium DTU083
CGTGTCTCCGTAAATGCGGATACGATTCTGCGTCTTCTTTACCGCATGGAACTCGCCCCTACAACCAAATTTCGAGTCGTCGGTATCGAGACTGGGCCTGGCGCAAGGGTGTGCGATACGGGACGATTGTGTGCGACTTGGAGACCGGACGCCCCGTGGAGCTGCTGCCGGAGGCCCGGGCGGAGGTTCTAGCACAATGGCTGGCCGGTCATCCCGGAGTGGAGGTTGTGAGTCGGGACCGGGCCGGAGTGTACGCTGACGGGGCCGCATTAGGCGCTCCCCAGGCCGTACAGGTCGCTGACCGCTGGCACCTGCTGCGAAACCTGGGGGACGTGGCGGAGCGCGTTCTTGCGGGTGTCTCCCTGCCCCCGATTCCCGTGGAGGAGACGGTAACTGCCGGGACGGCGTCCTCCACCCCGCAGCCCAAGGACCGAGAGACTCGCAAGGACGCGGAGCGACGCGAGCGGCAGCAGCGGCGGCAAGCACTGTATGACGAGGTCCACCAACTTTATGAGAAGACCAAGTCGATTCGTGCCGTCGCCGCCCGACTGGGGATGGATCGCCGGACGGTGCGCAGGTATCTCCATGCACCCGAATGCCCGCAGCCCAAACCAAGAGGAAAGAGGTCAAGCATTCTCGATCCCTACCGCGACCACATCCTGGCTCGGTGGGCGGAAGGTTGCCACAACGCGGCGGAGCTGTATCGGGAAATCGTCCGGCAGGGTTATCCGGGCTCAAGGACCATCGTCAAGGACTTTGTCGCCACACTGCNNAAACCGCGCACGAGGAGAACCCGTTATTCGTCACGTGCACCTTGGTCCCAAGCAGCTTCGCCGGTGGTTCACCCGGCCCCAGGACGAGCTTGGGGAAAAGGAGCGCAGTTTCCTCAACCGCATCCTAGAGGCGTCACCGGCAGCCCGGGAGGCCTACACGTTCCTGCAAGATTTCCGGGTGATCCTTGCGGAGAGGAAGGCCGACGCCCTCAGGTCGTGGCTTGAGCGTGCCGGCAAGTCATCGCTGGCTCCGGTGAGAGGTTTTGCCAGGACCCTCGAAAAGGACATGGATGCGGTGATGAACGCTCTGACGCTGCCATGGAGTAATGGTCCTGTGGAAGGTCAGATCAACAAGTTGAAACTTTTGAAGCGGCAAATGTACGGCCGGGCCGGGATAGAACTCTTGAGGCGACGGTTCCTGGCGATGCAGGGTTGAGGGGCAAGGCGTCGTCTACGTTGATGGGCTGTATCGCAGCATCGAAATTGCGGGAGAACCAGCTTCTCTCCGGCCGTTTTGACCCATTTTATCCCGGCGACGACAATGCGTAACCTGCTGTCGCAGGTGCCGAAATCGGCACAGCAGATGGTGGCGGCCCTGGTCCGGACGGTCTTCGCCCAGCCCGATAAGACAGCGGCCCACGGGCAGCTGGCCAGCGTCGTGCAGAGCTTGGCGCACCGTTTCCCCAAGGCTGCCCAGATGCTGAAGGACGCGGAGGAAGACATTCTGGCGTACATGGCTTTTCCCCATGAGCACTGGCGGCAGTTGCACTCGACGAACCCGTTGGAGCGGTTGATGCGGGAGATCGGCCGGCGAACGGACGTGG
>LFTC01000022.1:0-2949 GCA_001512915.1 Clostridiales bacterium DTU083
GAAAAACACAAAGGGCGGTGGATTGCAACGAACGGTATCTGGCAATCCTCTTTGGGGTCCCAATGCTGTAGAGATTATGGATAAAGAAGACACTTCTGTTCAAGCGGAGGACCTAGAGTACGTTTTGAGTATTGGAGAAATTGTCAATCCTCAGATTCGTCGTTCAGATATCATTTCTTATTTTGCCGGAGTGCGCGCACCTGACTATAAAGAAGATTTTATTATCGAATGTTCAAATAAAATAAAGGGTTTTATTCATGTTGCGGGCATACAATCTCCCGGTCTTGCAGCAGCGCCTGCCATAGCTAAGATGGTTGAGGGCTTGGTAAAAGCAGAAATGGGAGAACTGCAACTTAAAGCTGAATGGAATCCAATTCGTCAAAAACCAATTGTTTTTAGTGAACTGACTTATGAAGAGCAAGACAAGCTAGTGCAAAAAGATCCAAGCTATGGAAGGATTATTTGTAGATGCGAGATGGTAACTGAGGGTGAAATTCTCGCTGCTCTTCGATCACCATTAAAAATAGAGACAATTGATGCGCTGAAAAGACGTGTGCGTGTTACTGCAGGCAGATGTCAAGGAAGTTTTTGCATACCTCGGATTTTGGAGATTATTGAACGCGAAAAAAGCCTAAAACCAGAAGAAATTCGTAAACAAGGTAAGGAATCCCGTATTGTTCACTCAACAATTAGGCCTTTCTCGCATGATTTGAAAGAAAGTGCAAGTAGAGCGTTCGAAGAAAGGAGCGCAACGTTATGAAAAGAATGGAAATTGATGTTGCTGTCATTGGGGCAGGACCTGCAGGATTAGCAGCAGCTCTTGAAGCAGACCGTATGGGAAAAAGCGTTGTTCTAATTGAACGGAGTGATGACTTAGGAGGAATTTTACAACAGTGCATACACGATGGTTTCGGCCTTCATCGGTTTAAAAAACAGCTTTCCGGCCCGCAATATGCCCAGTACTTTATAGATGAATTGAATAAGACAGATATTTCAGTGCTTCTTAATACTACGGTTTTATCAATTGAACAAAAAGTCATACATGCAGTTAATCCAACGGACGGAGTTCTGAAAATATTTCCAAAAGCGATTATTTTGGCTATGGGTTGCCGTGAACGGACAAGAAATCAAGTTCTGATATATGGAACCCGGCCTTCAGGTGTAATGACTGCAGGTGCAGCTCAACGCCTTATCAATTTAGAAGGATTATTGCCAGGAAAACGTGCGGTTATTTTGGGATCAGGCGATGTAGGATTGATCATGGCGAGAAGGATGTATCTCGAAGGGATTGATGTTTTAGGCGTTTATGAAATTATGCCGAATGTTGGCGGATTGGCACGCAACGTTCAACAATGTCTTATTGATTACAATATTCCATTGCACCTGTCAACTACTGTTGTCGAGGTATATGGTAAAGAAACTCTGGAAGGCGTTCGTGTAGCAAAGGTAGATTCGTCATTAAAACCAATTCCCGGAACTGAAGAAGATATTGAATGTGATTTGTTGGTACTCTCAGTAGGTTTGATTCCGGAGAATGAATTAAGCAAGAATGCAGGTATTCAGATGTCTCCGGTAACATTAGGTCCTGTACTGGATGAATCGATGATGACATCATTACCAGGAATTTTTGCAGCCGGAAATGTTGCTATTGTATTTGATCTAGTCGATTATGTATCATTAAGCGCAGAATCAGCAGCCCGTGGTGCAGTACGGTATATAGACGGCAACTCACCGAAAGAACCTCCATGTGATATAAAAACAGGTGAAAATGTATCATCTCTGATTCCAATGAAATATCATATTGACTACAAAGGCGAAGATTTATATATATTTTTACGAGCCAGAGAAGAGAAACATGATGTACGTTTATGTGTTACACAGGGCGACAATATGATCCGACAGAAATTATTACCTGTAGTACGGCCTGCAGAAATGATTGCATTAAAACTAAGCAGGGATGATCTGTGTCAAATAACTGGAAATATGCCCATTACTGTAAGCATCATAAACAAATAATTTCATATCAAAAGTTAAATAAAAGAGGTGTTGTCATGGGAAAGAGAATGATATGCATCAGCTGTCCTAAAGGATGTGAGTTAATCCTAGAAGTTAATAATGAGAAATTAACCTCCGTAAAGGGAAATGACTGTAAACGTGGTGAGATGTTCGCAAGAAGCGAAGTTGAAAATCCTACACGTGTGTTGACTTCTGTTGTGACCATTAGAAAAGCCAAATCTAAGTTACTTCCTGTTATAAGCGCAGAGCCTCTTCCTAAACAAAAAATAGAAGAAGCTATTAAGGAAATGAGGAATATCGTTGTTGATGCCCCTGTTAGAGAGGGAGAAATAATTAAAGATGATTTGGCTGGTACCGGTATTAAACTGCTTGCTGCTCGTTCTTTAAAAAAAATAGGATAAAGGAGGACCTGATTAATATGAAAGATTTACTAAAAAAATTAGCCAATATAGTTGGGGAGGAAAATGTAATCATTGAACCATCAATACTGGCACAAAAAGCTGTAGACTTGTATGCTTTGAGGCTCTTTCAGCGTCATGTTGGATGGAAGCCAGTTTTGCCTCAAGCTGTTGTTCAACCCGGAAATACGAAGGAAGTATCAGATGTTTTAGCGCTATGTAATGAAACTGGTACGCCTGTTATACCCTACGGCGGGGGTTCTGGTGTATTGGGAGGGGCTGAGACAAGGGATCAAAGTTCAGTTGTATTAGATGTTTCGAGGATGAATCAATTGATTGATATGAATGAAGAAAATTTGACTGTTACAGTTGGTGCCGGGATGTTTTTAAGAGATTTAGAAAACTATGTTCAGGAAAAAGGCTACAAGATGGGACATTATCCTCAATCAATTGAGCAAGCGCAAATAGGCGGATTAGTAGCTACCCGATCCTCAGGCCAATTTTCTACCGGTTATGGTAATATAGAAGATTTGCT
>LFTC01000022.1:2979-7358 GCA_001512915.1 Clostridiales bacterium DTU083
CGTCATATATTTCTGGGTTCAGAAGGTGCATTAGCCGTAATCACAGAAGTCACGTTAAAGATATTTCCTAAGCCGGAGACTGTATGGAAACAGTCTTATCGAGTTAAAACAATGCGGCAGGGTTTAGAAATTATTCAAAAAATAATGCGAACTGGCATCCGTCCTGCTGTTATACGTCTGCATGATTGGCTTGAATGTGAAAAACCATACGGAGCATTTATGGAAGAAAATGAATGTTTACTTCTCTTCTGGTCTGAAGGTAAAGAAGAAATGGTAAAAGCGGAAGAAGCAATTATTGACAAGATTGCAAAAACAAACGGCGGTATTTCTGCGGGAAGCAAACCAGTTGAAATATGGTATCGACATCGCAATGATGCTGCCGATGAATATGAACAATATGGAGCACAAGGAATTTTAGTTGATACAATTGAAGTATCCGCCCAGTGGAGCAATATTGCTGACATATATGAAGAAACTATAGACCGCATATATTATTCAGTTCCTGAGGTTATGTTTTTTTCAGGCCACTCATCTCATAGTTATTTGAATGGTACTAATATTTACTTCCAATTGGGAGCTTTTCCACAGCCGGATATAGAAGACGCAAAAAGGGTATATGATTCCGTATGGTCAATTGTTATGGAAGTTGCATTAAAACATAATGGTTCCATCGGACATCACCATGGAGTTGGAAAGCAACGCATTCAATGGATAGAGAGAGAGCATGAAAGTTCGTATATATTGATAAAAAAATTAAAAAAGATGATCGATTCAAAAGGAATTATGAATCCTGGAACCTTAGTGCCCATTAAAGAATAGCAAAGAATTAATGCTTTGGAATTTAACCTGCAAACAACTTAATACATGGTACCTGGAGGAAAGATGACTAAATCAGCAATTAGGATTGTAACATGTGTAAAACAAGTTCCCGATGAAAGAAATATGGAAACAGATCCGAATACCGGTTCCCTGCAGCGTGACAATGCAGGCTCTATTCCTAACCCTGATGATTCAGCAGCCCTGGAAATGGCCATCCGGCTATCGGAACTATTAAAGGATTTGGCTATTGAATGTACAATGGACGCTCTAACTATGGGTCCAAAACAGGCTAGGGCATCCTTGCGGCAAGCATTGTCTCTTGGCTTTGAGCGTGGCATACATTTGTTTGATAATGCCTTTGCCGGTGCAGATGTGCTGGCTACAGCAGATACATTGGCATCTGGAATACGTAAGATAGGCGGTGCTGATATTGTAATCTGCGGTGAGAAGTCTGCCGATGGAGGTACAGGGCAGGTTGCTGCAGAATTATCTGTTTGTTTAAATGCCTCTTTTGTGCCTGCAGTTGAAAAAATTATTTCTGTTGATGAGAAATCCATTGTTCTATGTTCACAGCTGGATACATGGAGGATTATCACAAAAGCTGACTTTCCAGTCGTATTGCAAGTCAAATCCAATGCAGCAAAACTACGGCCTATCTCTTTTATAGATCGCAGGGCAGCTCAAACAAAGCCGCTATTACTATTAAACAACAGTGATTTGGAAAAAAGTAAAAGGAGAGGCTATGCTGGCTCTCCTACACGTGTTCGCAAAATATATGCTCCAAAAAAGTACCGTGAAGTAAAAATATATGAAGGCGGCGAAGCTGTTTCTGTTTATGAAGAATTGAAAACAAATTGGAAAAAAAGTCAAATTAGGAGCTCAGTTTACTTTAAAAAAACAGAAGAAAAACAATCTTACACGAAATTAGATAGATTATCCAATAGCTCGAAAGGACCGTTAGTTGTTTATATTGAAAATAACAAAGATGGAGTAAAAAACGGGCTGGAAATTATCAGCCGTCTTCAGAAGATTTCAGCTTGTGATATCACCGCCTTTACAGTTACCGAAGCGCCAGCAGATTTAGATAAGTCTTTCGCAAAAGTGCTTAATAATGTTGATAATCTTGTAATTGCCCAGACTGACATTGGAATATTAACAGTAGAAGGTGTTGCCAAGATTCTGGCTGAATATCTTGAGAAAAATAATGCCGAGCTTTGCTTATTATCTGCTACAGACTTTGGGAAAGCAGTGGGACCTTTGGTTGCAGCACTTTTGAAAACCGGAATTACAGCTGATATAACAGAATTAGAATTCAAAGAAGGAGAATGGACTCAAATCCGCCCTGCTTATGGAGGACAGGTATTAGCAGAAATTATTACTCCGGAACACCGGCCGGTCATGTGTACTGTTTGCCCGGGTGTATGGGAAACTCAACTAAATAATAACTATAAAGGTAGACTTATTCAATTAGATTATAGTAAAAAACATATAGAACTGACTACCAATATTTTGCAGCGATATTCCATAGAAAAGGATACTATATTGGAGGATGCAAATCACATTCTAATTATTGGGGGAGCAATAACCACCGAGGAAGAACTTGATGAACTTATTGCTTATGCAAAAGAGAATAATATGGAGTGGGGCGTTACACGACCTTTGGTACAGGGCCTACTAGCACCACATAGTCGTCAAATAGGGGTGAGCGGTTTGACTATAGCACCTGAGTTAGCTCTTTTGGTAGGCGTATCTGGATCTACACAGACAATGAGTGGTTTAAAGAGAGCTGGATTAATAATAGCTGTAAATAAGGATAAAAATGCACCTGTATTTCAGAATGCTGACTATGGGTTTGTAGGTGATTGGAAAAAAATTCTGCGGTTATAAGCTCATGTTTTTAAGTTTTTAATAAGAAAGTAAAGGGGAGGATGGGAATGAAAGAACATATTACACTTGATCAGCTGGAATGGGAGGGAAAAAGTAAAACTATTTTTGATCAAATTATGGAGGAATTACCTCCAATGTATCGGGCAGCTGTAAAAAAGAAATTTGAAGTATGGTGCAATCAAAAGCAAGAATCAACAATAACTGAACAGCATATTGGCCGAGCTATTGAAAAATATGCTCCAGCAAATATTAAGGAGAAGCTAATGCTCATTTATAAAAAACATAGCCAGGGGGTATAGAAATGAGTAAAGATTTAATTCTGACGGTGGATGTAGGCACACAAAGCGTACGGGCAATAGTTTTCGACCAAACAGGGGAACAAATAGCCAGTGCAAGAGTCATCAGCAAACCATATTACAGTCTTCAAGCAGGCTGGGCAGAGGTTCCTGCTGAGCAGTTCTGGGAAGATACGCGAACAGTCTTGCGACAAGTTACAGAAGACCTCGGAGATAAAGTTTCTAATCTGGCAGCAATTACTATAACGGCAAATCGCGATAATATTTTACCGCTTGACAAGGACAAAAAACCTATAAGAGATTGGATTGTTTGGATGGATACACGCCGCACACCAGAAGCAGCTGAAAGATTGAAGTACGATCTTAAAGGAGCCGGACGTCTAATCTATTTACTGAAAAAGGATTTTTTAGATATGTTCGCTGTGCGTTCGAAGTTTAATTGGTTCAAATATCATGAGCCGGAAACATATGAGAATGCTAAAATATACCTCAGCATCACCGGATATTTGACATATAAACTTTGTGGTATTTTTCGTGATTCTTATGGTATGCAGGTTGGTTATTTACCTTACGATGCAAAACGAATGGAGTGGTACAATTTACCTGTAATTTACGACATACTTGGTGTTAGGAGAGATCAACTGCCCGAACTTTGTGCTCCGGGAGAGCAAATTGGAGAATTAACTGAAAAAGCAGCCGAGGAATGCGGTTTACCAGCAGGCCTGCCCCTTATAGCTTCAGCCGGGGATAAGATGTGTGAAACGTTAGGTTCTGGTGTCTTCAGTCCAAAACAGGCGACTATTAGCTATGGGACTATGGCAACGCTTGGAACTACCGTAACGAGATATATAGAAGATCCAAAACTAAAATTCTATACTTTTCCAAGCTGTATTCCCAATGCTTGGAATCCGGAATATAATATATATCGCGGTTATTGGCTGGTTACCTGGTTTTGCAGACAATATGCAAAAGAAAGTGGATTTCCGGAATTCTTAAACCATATGAATAAAGAAGCTGAAAAAATTCCACCGGGTTCAAATGGACTGTTTGTTTTTCCTTTTTGGACAATACAGCCAGGGTTATATCCTCATGGTAAAGGAATGATAGTTGGTTGGATGGACCATCATGGGCCTGCTCACTTATACCGCGCAATACTGGAAAGTATAGCTTATGCTTTACGGGAAGGATTGGAACTTATAGAAAGGAAGAGTAAAACCCGTATAGAGAAGATCTTTGTTGTTGGCGGCGGAAGCAAGTCAGATGTTGCAATGCAGCTTACAGCAGATATCTTTAACATTCCATGCGTTCGTCTTTCCACTTCTGAGGTCTGTGCAATAGGAGCAGCCATTACTGCAGGTGTCTGGGCAAAGATGTTTT
>LFTC01000022.1:7619-62842 GCA_001512915.1 Clostridiales bacterium DTU083
TATGAGGAACGCTTTGGTGTTTCACGTGGTACTGTGCAAAAAGCATTAGCAATTGTGGATGACCAAAAAGTGGTTGAACTCAGGAAACGCGGTGTTTTAGGTACTTTTTTATACGGCAAAAATCTGACTCGCTTGTGGCAGTTAAGTGGCTGGACAAACCTAACTGGTGCTGGAGCTTTGCCCAGTACGAAGAGGCAAGAAGCGCTTTCTTCTGCTATCTATGTAGCCTTTGGAAACATCCAGACATCTTTCAACTTTGCTTACTTGCAGGGGGCCTACAGACGTGTCCAAGGCATGTTGGCAGACAAGTACGATTTTGTTGTCACAAGCAAAGGTGCAGCAGAATATCTTATCCAAGAAATGCCATCAAAAGTAAGAATTGCATTGGAGCTGGAGCCATATAGCTTTCTTTCTGGATACTGTATTATTAAACAAAAAGGGTTTCCAAATAGAATGATAAGGAGAGTCGGAATTGACCCAAACTCGCCTGATCAAGCCCATTTAACTAGACGATTATTCTCTTCTCCATCTATTGAATTAGTCGAAATGTATTATGCTCGAATGCCTACAGCAGTTGCTTCTGGAGACATAGATGCATGTATTTTTAATCAGGATGCAATAGACCGAGGTGTATTGGAGTATTATTCATTGGACTCTCTTGACATTGAGGATATTCCAGTTAATTTAGATCTATCGGATTTAACACGTGCTGTTATCCTAATAAATCCAAAAAACTATATGATAGATAAACTAGTAGTAAAACTAATAAACCCTAATCAAGTTGCAGAAATTCAACGAGAAGTAATGAATGGGAAACGTTTGCCAATTTTATAAATGATATAAAAGTTGCTGTGTGCCTTACAATTGCAACAAATACGCTTTTGTAAGGCTTTTGTTTTGAACAGAAAAAAAGTCTCTAATAATCACATCGAACGTATTTAGAGACTGGAAAATTAGTTAATTAACATAAATGCAATATGCAGAATGATTATTTAGACAGTCAAAATAATAATGGTGCCGAAGGTGGGACTCGAACCCACACGGAGTTTGAGCTCCACTGGATTTTGAGTCCAGCGCGTCTGCCAGTTCCACCACTTCGGCAAGTTCGTTCCTTATGCTTAAGACAGTTTATATATTAACATAATAAAAAAAAGTTTGCAATAAGTTTTTGTTTTTCTTCTCCTCCAGTCTTTTATATGTTATAATGGTACGGCTTTAGTTGTTATTGATTATGTAAACTAGGAGGAATTGAAGAATTGGATCCCATATCACATGGGTTGGTCGGATTAGCCGCAGGAAGTTTCAGCGGAGAAAGCGGTGTTCTGACCAACCCCTTAGCGTTAGGCTGTCTAATTGGTTCAATTATACCTGATGGCGATATTATAATGCAATACTGGGGTGATTATGCGTATTTGAAAAATCATAGAGGAGCAAGCCATTCCTTTGCAGGCATGACTGCAATCTCTTTGGCTGTATCTCTGTTAATTAACCTTATTTTTAAGGGCAGCAGTTTTCTTAGTGTGTTTTTATGGACATATATTGGCTGTCTTACTCATGTAGGTTTTGATTTACTGAACTCCTACGGGGCTAAGTTATTATGGCCTTTTTCTAATAAAAAGTATGGATCTGGATTGTTGTTGTCATTTGATCCTTTCCTGGCAGTTACATCTATTATCGTATACTGGTTTAATTCTACCAATAGAATTTATATAAAATTTGCTATTGGAGCTTTTGCTGCATATTTATTGTTTCGTCAATGGCGAAAAATACAAATTCGGGATAGTATTGTAAAAAAACTGGGTTTTACTATCGATAGAATAGTTTTGCTGCCATCTATGACAGGGCTATTTAGCTGGGATTTTATTGTATATACAAAAAGAGAGATAGTAACAGGCAGGAGCAGTATGCTAGGTAAAAAGATAATAATCCGCGACCGAATGCAGCAATCCAACAGTTGGATTAAAGAAATAGTAATGAATACTGATGTTGGCAGGTTTTTTTCCGAGTTTACTAAAGAGTACCATATATCCCTGGATAAATTGGAAAATGGAACAATAAAAGCAACTTTGACTGATCTTCGTTATTTTGTAAAAAACAGGTATATACATCATGCAACTATATATTTTGATAGAAATTTTAATCCGGTGGAATGTTTATTCCAGCCATATAATATAAAGAGAAGCTCAAAGCTCTCAGCTTAATTATTTTTTTATTGAAAGGTTGTCACGCAACTATTCCGTCCTTTACTCGTCTATTTTAATAGAAGAAGGGCGGGAGCAAAGTTGAAAGCTTGTGAATATAGCAAATATTTATCAGCTTATGTGGATACTCGATTGGATGACAACATGGAACGAATGATAAAAATGCATATTTCCCATTGTACAGCATGCAATAAGGAGTTGGATCAGTTAAGGCTAATAAGGCAGCTTTGTTTAGGCCTGACTGAAGAAGAGATCCCTTCAGATCTCCATCCACGTATAATGAACAAAGTTCAAAACGAAAAAAGGACAACCCGCGGGAAAGCGTATATTAAACTGATAACGGCATGTGCAACTGTTATTGTTTTATTATTTCTGATGGGAAGAACAGCGCCAATGCTGAATGGAAGCAATATAGGTAATAGTAAACAGATAATACAAGAGTATGAAGACATTGTGATGATTGATCCAACTGCTGATGCAAGATCTGCTGAAGATATGGAAATGCAGGACAGCGCAGTAAAAGATGATACGAAGCCCTATAACTTATATCTAATACTAAAATATGGAACTGGCACTGCCTTATCATTATTTGTATTTTTTCTTCTTATTAGAAATGTCAGATTTAAAAAATGTAAAAAATAAGGTGAAGAAAAACTCTTCACCTTAAATTTTTTCAGTATTTTTATGAATAAAAGCTTAATTGTAATATAGGGAAAAATATGATAAATTCAATATATATTATGAAAAATGAGGGATTGATCGTCAGTGAAAGATGATAAGAAAAGGATTATTATGGCAATAGACGGCAACAGCTTATTGCATAGAGCTTTCTACGCTATTCCGATTCTATCAAATAAAAAAGGTGTATATACAAATGCAGTTTATGGTTTTTTGAATATGCTTCTTAAAATGATTGAAGACTATAAGCCGTTTTCTTTGGCAGTAGCCTTTGACAAAAAAACCCCTACTTTTCGTCATTTAGCTTATCCTGCTTATAAGGGAACTCGTCAGAAAGCACCTGAGGAATTGGTGCCGCAATTTGATTTGCTTCGTGATACCTTAATTAAGATGGGCATTCCCATTTACGAAGAGGATGGTTACGAGGCAGATGATATATTAGGTACAATAGCTAAACAGTGCGAAAAGAAGGAAAATAATTTAGTACTGTTGGTTACAGGAGACAAAGATGCCCTGCAACTGGTATCCGAAAATACCGAGGTGCTTTTGACTAAGAAAGGTATTTCACTTATGCAAAAATATGGTAAGAAAGAACTGGATGAAGAATATGGATTAGCTCCTGAGCAATTAATTGATATGAAGGGCCTGATGGGAGACGCTTCTGATAATATTCCTGGCGTTCCTGGCATTGGGCCGAAAACAGCTGTTAAACTTTTAAAAGAGTACGGAACTTTAGAGAATGTATTGGACAATATTGAGAATATTAAAGGGAAAAAAATAAAAGAGAGTTTAATAACTCACAAACAACATGCCTTGTTGAGCAAAGACCTTGCTGAAATTAGGTGTGATATACCTATTGATTGCAGTATTCTTTTCCAGCCTTTAAGAATTACAAGAACTACTGAGCTAAAGAAGCTTTTAACAGATTTAGAATTAAATACCATTATCCAAAAATTAAATATGGAAACGGGAGAAGTAGAGGAAATTAATAATTCAAAAGAAAGAAAAAAAGAAATAGTAAAAATAAAAAATCGTGAGGATCTTATGCAACTGCTGGATCAGCTCTTATTACAGAAAGAGGCCGCTATTCTCTTAAACAGAAACCTAAGTATTGCCTGGCATTATGATAAGGTTTACTCTATACATTTAAAGCAAGACCTGTTGGAAGAAGGTTTGGAAGAGGAAGAAGCATTACAGGCATTAAAACCTTTTTTCATTAACAACGATATAAGTAAGGTAACCAATGATGCAAAAAGACTGATACTAAAGCTGCGCAGATTAGATATTAGAATAAATGGCCTTACATTTGATACACATATAGGAGCATATCTTCTGGAGCCCACGAGGAATAAATATCAACTGGAACAGCTTCTTTATGACTATGTGCAATTTGATGTTGAAATGGCAGATGCTTCCGACTTGTTGTTTCTGGCACATAAAATGAAAAAGCTGTTAAGTGAGGCTGGAATGTATGAGCTTTACACACAGATTGA
Source organism: Clostridiales bacterium DTU083 (assembly GCA_001512915.1). Classification (GTDB taxonomy): domain Bacteria; phylum Bacillota; class Clostridia; order Caldicoprobacterales; family DTU083; genus DTU083. Next base: position 11,992 of record LFTC01000022.1, read on the forward strand.
ACATCCGCTGATACATGTATTGGCAGACATGGAGCTGGAAGGTTTTAAGGTAGACAAGGAAATGCTAAAACAATTGGATAAGGAATTTACCGAACACTTAAATCACCTTACAAAAGAAATTATTGACTTAGCAGGTGAAACTTTTAATATAAACTCTCCCAAACAACTTGGTGAAATTTTATTTAATAAACTGGGGCTTCCAGTTCAAAAAAGAACAAAAACCGGCTATTCAACTGATATCGAAGTGCTGGAAAAACTTCAGGACATGCATCCTATTATTGAAAAGTTAATAGACTATCGCCAGATAATGAAACTGAAATCTACTTATATAGACGGGCTTCTTAACGTTATTAACCCCTCGGATGGCAAAATACATACGAGTTTCCATCAGACCGTCACTGCTACTGGTAGAATAAGCAGCACTGATCCTAATCTTCAGAATATTCCTGTTAGGATGGAAATGGGTAGGAGGATCAGAAAAGCCTTTACTGCCAGTGATAATGACCATGTATTGATCGATGCAGACTATTCGCAGATAGAACTCCGGGTACTGGCACATATATCAGGTGATCAAAATTTGATTGATGCCTTCCGAAAGAGACAAGATATTCATCTTAGGACTGCTGCCGATATCTTTGGCGTGCCTATGGATCAGGTAACTGCTGAGCAGCGGGACAGCGCAAAAGCGGTCAACTTCGGCATAATATACGGTATTAGTGATTTTGGTCTTGCAAAAAATTTAGGTATTACCCGAACTGAAGCAAAAAAGTATATTGATAATTATTTACAAAGATATCCTAAGGTGAAGGAATATATGGAAAGAATAATAAGTGAAGGGAAGAAAAAAGGGTATGTAACAACTCTTTTTAATAGAAGAAGAGATATTCCTGAATTAAAATCAAGAAATTATAACGTAAGAAGCTTTGGAGAGCGGATTGCGCTTAATACCCCGATACAAGGAACAGCAGCTGATATCATTAAATTAGCCATGATAAAAGTGCATACTGAACTGAAGAAAAGAAAACTTAAATCCAAGATGATTTTACAAGTGCACGATGAATTGATTGTGGACACCTTGAATTCAGAGCAGGAAGAAGTAATTGAACTTATAAAGTTCCAAATGGAAAATGTAGTTGAATTGGCAGTACCTTTAGTTGTTGACATAGGAATAGGTGCCAACTGGTATGATGCAAAGTAGGAGGGAATTTATGAAACTTGTCGGCCTGACAGGCGGAATAGCAACGGGGAAATCTACGGTTTCCAAGATGTTGCAGGAATTAGGTATACCTGTTATTGATGCCGATGAAGTATATTGGAAATTGTCGCAAAAAGGAAACCGTGTCTGGACTGCCATATGGCAGACGTTTGGAGAAAAGTATTTCTTGCCTGATGGAGAATTGGATAGGGAAGCTTTGGGCAATCTCATTTTTTCAAATCATAAATCAAGAGAAAAACTGAATCAAATAACTCATCCTATAGTAAAGGATGAGATGATGAACATACTCAAAAAAATAAAAAATGAACAGGATCCTGTGCTTGTTGTAATGGATGTTCCTTTGCTTTTTGAAGCCGGATGGGATCAATGGATGGATGAAGTCTGGGTAGTCGTTGTTCCTGAAGAAATTCAAATAGAAAGATTAATGAAAAGGGATAATCTCACCAAAGAAGAGGCTATGCTGCGTATTCGCAGTCAAATGAGCATCCAGGAAAAGAAAAGTATGGCTCATCGTGTCATAGACAATTCAGGATCTATTAATGATACAAGAAAACAGCTTGAATCAATCCTGAAAGAACATATTTATCGGAGGAACTGAGATGGAACAAGTTAAACTAAGAAAACGGGCCATTTGGGCTTTATTTATAGTGTTTGTTTTATATCTTTTACTTGTTATTTTAGGCAATAGTAATTTGATAAAGCAAAAAAAATATCCCTTGAAGTTTGAGGAGCAAATACGAGAATACTCTACTGTTTATCAAGTGGATCCCTTTTTAGTTGCATCTATAATTTTTATCGAGAGCAGGTTTAATCCAGACGCAGTATCCATGCGAAACGCTAAAGGCCTGATGCAGATCCTCCCAAGTACAGGAGAGTGGGTAGCATCTAAATTAGATATAGAAAATTTCAACGAGACACATTTGTTAGATCCGGAAACAAATATCCAGATTGGTTGTTGGTATATTAGTTATTTGTCTTCTCAATTTTCGGGTAACATGGAGCTTGTCCTTGCTGCTTATAACGGTGGTATAGGAAATGTAAGCAAATGGTTAAAAGAGAAAAAATACAGCACGGATGGAAAACAATTGGATTATATTCCATTCGTAGAAACCAGAAACTATGTTGAAAAAGTATTGGGCGTATATAACATATACCAGGAGATCTATCCCGGTCTTGAACTGTAAAGCTTATTATTACTGTGCATCAGAAAGGACAAGGTATATGAAGAAATTTATTTGTTTAATGCTTGCCATATTAACTGGATTTATTTCAGGCTGCGGCCTTGCACGCATTCCGGAAGCCCATTTGACAGAAAGTATAGAAGATAATATAGAAAATACACATGAGCCTGTTGAGCCCCGCCCTGTTTATGGTGGTGAACTTAATGTACCCTTAACTTCACTTGATTCATTTAATCCCCTTCTAACCAAATCCAGAGACGTGTTAAATTTTTTGGGTTTAATATATGAAAGTGCTATTACATATGATAAAGATTTAAAACCTGCTCCTTCCTTGGTTACTGGATGGGAAGTTTCACCGGATGGCAGATTATGGGTTTTTGATGTGAGAAAAGGAGTTAAGTGGCATAATGGACAAGATTTAACTGGCGATGATATATTGTTTACTTTACATGCATTACAGTCAGAAACATTGGAATCATTTTTCAGCATTAGTAGTGAAGATATCAAAATTGTTGAATCGGGTCTTAGAGGTGGTGACCCTTACACTTTTTACATTCGTTTAGAAGAACCTACTTATAGGATTTTGGATTATTTAACCTTCCCAGTGCTTCCGCAGAATATATATGCATCTGCAGAATTTATGATGGAATACAAAGAAGATCTAACCATGCTTCCAATGGGATCAGGCCCATATAGAGTGGATCAAACACATAATTTTGACGGGGATACAATTAAATTAATAAGAAACGAAAGCTGGTGGAATGGAACTCCCTATATTGATTCTATAAATGGGAAGCTGTATGACTCTGTTGATGAAGCATTTAATGCTTTTTACAATAATGAAATCGATCTGATTGATACTACAGCGGTCTATGCAAATACGCGCTTGTATCGCAACAGTGCTAATCATATTAAATATAATACTTCGGACATTGAAATGCTGGTGTTTAATAATAACAATAACCTGTTTTATGATAAATCTGTCCGAAAGGCAATAGCATATGGCATAGATAGGAAGGACATAATATCCAAGGTATATCTGAACAATGCGGAAACAGTAGATGTGCCAATTCCTTCGAATTCATGGTTGTATGACAGCAGTTACCGCATATATGATTATGACGAAAAACGTGCAAAAAAGCTCTTGAAAGAAGCAGGATGGAATGACAATGACGGAGATGGCATTCTAGATGTAAAACAAGGCGATACCAGCGTCGATCTTTCATTTACCATATTGACGAACAGTGATAACAGCTGGCGCGTAGATGCAGCTGAATTAATAGCGGAGCAATTGACAGAGATAGGATTTAAGGTACAAGTTGAGGCACTCCCATGGGAAGTATTATATGAAGAAAGGATAGCTACAGGTGACTTTGACGCTATTCTGATTGGGTACAGCTTGGATCCCATGCTTAACCTCTCATCATTATTTCATGCCGAATGGATTAAATATAGCAGTCCACAACTAGATGTGTTGTTAGAAAGAGCTGCTGATGCTTATACAGAAGATGACAGATTGAATGCTTACCAGGAAATACAAAAATATTTAACCGAAGAAATGCCGGTTATAAGTCTATATTTTAAAACCGGTTCACTGTTGGTGGACAGCCGAATAAATGGGATAGAGCATGTTGGGGAGTTAAGAATATTTAAGGATATAAAGAATTGGTTCATAATTCCTTGAATATTATAATGGTTGACTTTTGTTCATTCAATGCTTATAATATAATATGAAATTTTTGAGTATTTATTTTTTTGCGAGAGTGCTGGAATTGGCAGACAGGCACGTTTGAGGGGCGTGTGTCGTATGGCGTACGGGTTCAAGTCCCGTCTCTCGCACCATCTTAAATCCGGGTGAAATGTAATAACACGTTTCATCCGGTTTTTTTTCGAAATAAATTACATTACTACATAGAAATACCTGTAATAGTTCATATGCCTCTACAAAAAATAAATATGAATTATTATATCATTAAGGAGGCGAACTGAAGATGCAAGGACGTGTTCAAAAAACGGAGAGTCATCTGCCAGGTGTTAAATGTGTTGTGTCTTCTTGCTATTACTATGCTGAAGGGAATCATTGCACTGCTGAACAAATTGAAATTCAGCCACCGAATGCAAAAGATACTGAGGAAACCGATTGTGCTACCTTTATTCAAGCCTAGTCTAAATCAAGATTAAAAACGTGGCGAAAATGCCACGTTTTATTTTTACAAACTTTTATTTTGATTTGCAATCTTTTATAATAAGATTGTATGTAGTTATTCTGAGTTAAAGTGTCGATTTCAGGAGGATTTGTTTTATGCGGCCAACCAGGGTTATTATAGATTTAAATCGCTTGAGAAACAATATAAAAGAAATAAGATCAGTGATAAAAGAAAAAACTTCAATAATGGCAGTAGTGAAAGCTAATGCTTATGGTCATGGATTGGTACAGATCGCCAAATGTGCAGCTGAATCCGGTGTAGAGTGGCTGGGTGTTGCTTTACCAGAAGAAGGTATGGAACTTAGAAAAAGCGGAATATCGCTGCCTATTTTAGTACTGGGAGACGCAAGCAGAGAACAATGTGAAATATCAGTTAGATACGATTTAACACAGGCAGTTCCTTCTTTGATTACAGCGCATCATCTAAATGATATAGCCCTTAATTCAGGTAAGAAAGCAAAAGTTCACATCAAGCTTGACACAGGCATGGGTAGAATTGGTTTTAATTCTGTTAAAGAATTAAAAACAGTAGTTAAGGAAATGCAAAATATGCGAGGAATTAGTATTGAAGGTGTGTTTACACATCTGGCGACAGCAGATGAAGAGAACTCTGACTATACAATAAAACAAATTAATTGCATGGAAAAAATGTTGGAGGAAATTAAAGAAAGCGGTTTGCAAATAGACTGCATTCATGTCAGTAACAGTGCAGGAATATTAATGTATCCTCAGTCTCATTACAATATGGTGAGATGTGGGATCAGCATGTATGGATATTTTCCTTCTACATTTGTAAAAGAACGAACAGGAATTGCACTTAAACCTATAATGCAATGGGAAACTCGGATTCTTTTCATCAAAACTTTGGAAACGGGGTCCAGCGTAAGCTATGGGCGAAGCTTTATAGCATCTTCTCCCAGAAAGGTAGCGACTTTGCCTGTGGGATATGCTGATGGTTATAAAAGGTTGTTTGGAAATCGTGCATCCGTTTTAATCCGCGGCAGGCGTGCACCTGTAATAGGCAGAGTCTGTATGGATCAGATAATGGTAGATATTACAGACATTCCGGAAGCGGAAATAGGAGATCAGGTAGTTTTGCTGGGAGAACAAGGAAATGAAAAAATAACAGCAGATGAACTTGCAGATTTGTGCGGTACAATATCTTATGAAATTCTAGCCTCCATTAGCGATAGAGTGCCTAGGATATATAAGGAAGGATAATAGGTGGGTCCATATGAACAAAGATGAATTAAGACGTTGCATGATTGCACGTAGGAACAGCCTGAATAATAAAGACATAGAAAAAAAAAGTCAAACAATCATTTCTAATTTATCAAAACTGTCTGTCTATAAATACTCAAAGTTTATTTTTGTTTACGTGAGTTTTAGGAGTGAGGTAATAACCAAGGGTTTTATTATGAATGCAATTAAGGATGGCAAACGTATAGCAGTTCCAATTACTCTGGCTGAAAAAAAAATAATACAGCCCTGTGAGATAAGAAGCTTAAACGAGTTAGCTCCTGGGACCTGGGGAATATTGGAACCAAAGAAAGGAAATTATAAAGTAGTAGACAGTAGCCAGATCGATTTGGCAATAGTGCCCGGCCTGGCTTTTGATTACTCATTTAACCGCTTAGGATATGGAGCTGGCTATTATGATCGGTTTCTTCCATCCATGAACAGTTTGGCTATAAAAATAGGGATTTGTTATGATTTTCAACTTATTGACAGTTTACCGGCTGAAAAATATGATATTCCCATGGATGTGATAATAACCGAAAAAAGACTTCTGTTTCGTGATCCAAATAAAATAAGTTTGAGGAAATAAACCAAGCACTGCATAGTGCTTTTTTTATTTAGAAGCAAAGTTTATCCTTAGTATAAAACTATCAGATGTCTGGAAAAATATATGTATTGATGATTCAGGAGGAATGAAATGCAGAATAATAAGCAGGGTATCTTAATAATTATAGGTGGTGCTGAAGATAAAGATAATGATTGTACTATTTTAAAAAAAACAGCCGAACTATCTGGCGGTAAGAATGGTAAAATTGTTATTTTGACCGTAGCCACAGATTTTCCCTATCAGACGGGTAAGGAATATAAGCTATTATTTAATAAAATGGGTGTATTGAATGTAGACACTTTGCATATTGAAAACAGAAATGATTCCAATGATGAAGAAAACCTAAAACGTTTGGAAGAAGCAAACTGTATATTTTTTACCGGTGGTGACCAATTAAAAATAACTAGTCTTATTGGAGGAACTGCAATTGAAAAATTTATTAAAGAAGCATATCTGACCGGTTTAATTGTTGCCGGTACAAGTGCGGGGGCTTCAGTAATGAGCGAAACCATGATAACTTCCGGTATTGATGATGAGGCACCTAAAAGGTGCACAGTGAAAATGGCACCGGGACTGGGATTAATTCATGGAGTAGTTATAGATCAGCATTTTGCACAAAGGGGCCGGATAGGCAGGCTTTTGGCTGCAGTTGCTCAAAATCCACACGTACTGGGCATCGGTTTAGATGAAGATACAGCGATTATTGTAAAGCCTGATAATACTTTTGAAGTAATTGGGTCCAATGCAGTTACTATTTTAGATGGTATACACAGCAGTTATTCAAATGTATCTGAATCTCATCCAGATGACATATTAGCAATGACAGACATAAAACTGCATATTTTACCCCAACATCATGAGTTTAACCTATCTACGAGAGAACCTATCCCAAGGAGGTTTACATTTTGATAATACAAGAAATAAAGGCATATGATGGAAGAAACATATATAGTCATCAAAAAGTTGTTAAAATGGTAGTTGATTTAAAAGAATGGGATGACATTCCTACAAATAAGATTCCAAACTTCAATAATAGGTTGCTTAAACTGCTTCCTGGCCTGTCATTGCATCATTGTTCATTAGGATATGAAGGCGGATTCAAGAAGAGATTAATGGAAGGTACATATTTAGCCCATGTAATAGAACATACAGCTCTGGAGTTGCTGAATTGCATTGGTCACAAAGTTTCTTTCGGGCGAGCAAGAAGAATTGGGGAGACAAGCCGTTATACTATTATTTACGCTCAACTAGAAGAGCATACTGGCATAGAGGCTGGAAAAATCTCAGTAAAATTGATTCAGGCCCTTTGTCTACAACGGGAATTTGACATGGAAAGAAATATAAAAAGACTGCAAGAAATGGCTTGGAGGTACTGCTTAGGTCCAAGTACGCAAGCGATAGTTGATGCTGCTTTAGAACGGGGCATTCCTGTTACACGGATTGGAAAGGGAAGCATTGTTCAGCTAGGTTATGGGAAGTATCATAAGAAAATAGAGGGCACTTTAACCGATAATACCAGTTGTATATCCGTAGACATGGCCTGCGATAAAACCATTACAAAAGAGCTTCTTAATCAAGCAGGCATACCAGTACCTGATGGCAGGGTTTGCAGAACTATAGAAGAAGCTATTGAGGCCGCTGAAGCAATTGGTTATCCAATGGTGATAAAACCGGTAAATGGCAATCAAGGTAAGGGGGTTTCATTAAACATACAGACACATGAAGAGATACCTAATGCATTTCGGATTGCTAAAAAGTATTCAGAGAATGTACTTTTGGAAGAGTATATTTATGGAAACGATTATAGAATTTTAGTTGTAGGAGACCAGGTTTCGGCTGTAGCATTACGTATACCAGCCAGTGTAGTAGGAGATGGCATCAGTACAATAGAGCAGCTAGTAAATAAAAAAAATAATGATGCGAGGCGGGGAGAAGGACATGAGCTTCCGCTTACTAAGATAAAATTGGACGAGATCAGTCTGATAACGTTGGGGAAGCAAGGTTATACACCTGAAAGCATACCTAATAAGGGAATAAGGGTTTTTCTAAAAGAAAATGGAAACCTTAGTACCGGAGGTGAAGCAATTGACTGTACTGATAAGATTCATCCCGATAATCAGGAACTGGCTGTTCGCGCTGCCAGAATTCTCGGATTGGATATAGCAGGTATTGATATCAAATGTAAGAACATAAGCAAACCTTTGCGCTCGGAGAATGGTGCAGTAATTGAAGTAAATGCATCTCCCGGGATACGCATGCATCTTTTCCCTTCCAAAGGAAAAGCAAGAAAGGTTGGCAATGCAATAATAGATATGCTGTTTCCATATGGAAGCAAGCACTCCGTACCAATTGTTTCAGTTACCGGCACTAACGGCAAGACAACAACTACAAGGATGATAGCCCATATATTAAAAGTATATGGTTTGTGTGTCGGAATGACTACTACTGGGGGAGTGTTTATAAATGATAAATGCATAATGAAAGGTGACACAACTGGGCCTTTAAGTGCGAAAATGCTTTTAACTGACAAGGCAATAGATGTTGCAGTTCTGGAAACAGCTAGAGGAGGAATAATTCGTTCCGGTTTAGGCTATGACTTGGCAGATGTAGGGGTATTGACCAACATAAGCGAAGACCATCTTGGTCTGGATGGAGTTAACACTTTGGAGGATATGCTGCATGTCAAGTCTTTAGTGATAGAAGCTATAAAAAGCAATGGTTATGCGGTATTAAATGCTGATGATAAGCTGGCAGTTCAGGCCGCTAAAAAAACGAAAGCCAATCTAATCTATTTTTCTCTTCAGGAAGATAATTTGATTGTACACCAACATATATTAAATGGAGGAATAGCCGCATTTGTTAAGGATAACTATATAACATTAGCCACAGGAAATGGATTTTTAAAGAGTCTGTCTGTCACCCAGATACCCGCTACTTATGGAGGGAAGCTAGCATATAATATAGAAAATAGCCTTGCTGCTTTTTGTGCAGTTTATGCTTTAAATATACCTCTACAAGTGATTGAAAATGCCTTAACTTCTTTTTATTGTGATGAGATACACAATCCTGGCAGGTTTAATGTGTTTAACATTAGAGATTTTCGCATCGTTGTAGATTATGGGCATAATTTGGCGGGATATAAAAAAGTAATTGAAGCAATTAAAAAGTTGGGCGGCTCACGTTTAATAGGTATCATAGGCACACCAGGAAATCGAAGTGATGATTCCGTTAGAGCCATAGGTTATGTAGCAGGAAAGTCTTTTCACAAAATTATAATAAAAGAAGATAAAAATTTAAGAGGTCGAAAGGCAGGAGAAGTCTCAAGATTGTTGTTGGAAGGGGTTCTTGAAGCCGGATTATCTGAAAAATCGGTAAGACTAATTCAATATGAAGATGAAGCATTGCGCACAGCAATTAGAGAAGCTGCAGCCGGTGATATTATTGTTGTTTTTTACGAAGATTTAGAGTCTATAATGGATGTGATCAATCATGAGGCATCAAAAGCAGCAGTTGAGAACAGTTCAAAAGATATAACAAAGTTTAAATTGATTAAAGCATAGGAGTCATTTGCAACAGAATAGAGCTTATCAGTGAAACCTGGAAAGTTTCCAGGTTTTTATTATGATTGTATGAAAAATGACATTTTTTACTTTTACTTGATGTTTGGCAATACAAAAAAAATGTTATAATATTGTGGAGCGGCATTAGGAGGTATGTTTGTGGTTAGGTTTAAAGAGATACAGCTTGAGGACAAATCATTGTTTGATAGGTATTTTTCTGCTAGATCCTATGAAAACTCCGAATTCACTTTTACTAATCTATTCATATGGCGACTATCTTATAATTTTAAGTATTCTATTGTACATGATCATTTATGTATAATGGCAAAGTACCGGGATAAATATCCGTGTGTTTTTGCCCCATTAAGCCTTACAGCGCCTGATTACGAAAAAGTTTTGTTAGTTTTGGCCGAATATTTCCATAATATGAATTATCCATTGATATTAAAATCTGTACCGGAAGAAATAAAAGCTGAAATAGAAGCTGCTATGCCGGGTAAAATAATATTTCGCGAAGACCGCAATAATTTCGATTATGTATATCTTACTAAAGATCTGATCGAATTGAAAGGAAAAAAATTTCGGCAAAAAAGAAACCACATAAATAAATTTCTAAAGAACTATGACTACCATTATGAAGAAATGTCAGATAATAATCTGGAAGAGTGTCTAAAGACTGAGCTTAAATGGCTTTCTCAACAAGGCAATTCCGAGGACCAGACTATATTGGAAGAAAAACAAGCGGTTGCTGAGGCCATTAAAAACTTTTATGCCCTGGAGCTTAAGGGTGGAGTCATACGTGTACATGGAAAGGTTAGGGCTTTTGCCTTGGGGGAGCTGCTTAATCCAGATATGGCAGTAGTACATATAGAAAAAGCGAATACCGATTATGCAGGCGCTTTTAATATGATAAACTGGCTGTTTACACAGCATGCTTGGTCAGGTGTAACATATATAAACCGTGAAGAAGATATGGGTATTCCCGGATTGAGAAAAGCCAAATTGTCATATAATCCTATAAAAATGGTTAAAAAGTATACCGGATTCTTATTGGGGAAAGGTGTTATAAAATGATCAGGCTGGCTAATGATCGAGACATTACACAAATAATAGATTTATGGAATTATTGTTTTGACGATTCACCTGAATTTGTTGATTTCTACTTTAAAACATGTTTTAAATCATATAATACCGTTGTTTCAGAAGAAGATGGCAGGATCCAATCCTGCCTTCAGTTACTTCCTTATCGGATGATGTTAAGAGAAAGAGAAACACCCATATCCTACATTGTAGGAGTGGCTACTTGGCCTGAATATAGAAGACAAGGACTTATTAAAAAACTACTTCAATTTGCTGACAAAGTTATGCATGAACGAGGGATATTCCATTCAATTTTATTACCTTTTCAATATGATTTTTACCGTAAATATGGTTGGGAAGTGTGCTATGAATTTTTGACCTATAAAGCTATAGATTTTTCTAATTACCATGTAAAGAATAAGCCGACAGAATTAAAATCTAACAGTAAATTTATTAAAGTCGGCAAAGAAGGTAATTTCGACAAACTTTCCAAATGTTATAAACAGTACATGAAATATTTTAATGGGTATATTATGCGAGGAAATAAAGAGTGGCAAAAAATAATACAGGATACTGAGATTGCGGGCGGGGCATGTTATCTTTATGAAGAAAAAGAAAGTCCTTCAGGCTATATTATTTATACAAAAAATGAGAAATCACTTAATATAAATGAACTAGTTTATCTTTCCAATGAAGCTAAGGCTGAGTTAATCAAATTAGCATTTTCTCATCTTGGACAAGTTAATCAAATTAGTAGAAAAGCACCTTTCTGGGATTTGGATTATTTATTTATGAAAGATTCAAGGGGAATTATAGAAAAAGAAACATTTGTAATGGGAAGAATACATGATGTTGTTAATGCACTATCAGGAATCTTTTATTCGGGAGAAGAGTTTGTAATAAGAGTAAAAGATGAATTTTATCAAAAAAATAACGGAAGTTTTCTTATAAAACAAAAGGCCGGAAATTCTTATTTAATAAGAACAAACCAAGAACCTGACTGTATATTGAATATAAGAACATTAAACCAGTTATTATGGGGTTATATTTCTCCTGAACTTGCTTTAATGGAGGGACTGATACAATTGAAAAACAGCAATGATATAGAAAAATTGGAACTATTATTTCCTAAAAAATATAATTATATGACAGAAGATTTTTAATTCAAGCAATTAATATAAGAAATATCAGGACACATGTGATAAAATGGAAATATGACGGCAACCATTTCTAGGAGGGGTTCCATGAACAAAAAGAGATTCCTTCTGTTCCTCATAACTTTTATTCTTATTATTTCCATTCCTGTCCTGTATTTTATTTTAAAACAGCCAAAATTTGAAACGGTACTCCATACAGCTTCAAATTTGGAAGAAGTAGAACAGTTTTATTACAGAGCAGTACCTGGCCTAAAACAAGCTGAAGAGGCTGGTTTGGTTCGTGATATAAACAAACAATTGGCTATACCTGGTCAGGAAACTACGCTCATTATCGACAAGATTTGGTATAACAGAACAGGAGCAATCATATTCTATCATGTACAGGGAGCAAATGAAGCCGTTTATTTAGGAGGCGAATTCTATCTTCCAACCGATGAGCCTGCCGAAAAGCGGCCTTATCATGGCGATAAGTCCATTGGATCAGCTGATGAAAAAGGTATTATATATGATGGAAGTTTTTATAGTTGTTTAAAACTCCCTCCTCTATATGACAGCTCAGGCCAACCTGTATCGGAAATTGAAACTCTTACCTTTACCCCTTTCATTAATCAATTCAATACAGAAAATAATAATCAACTGGAAAGCATTCTTTTGAAGTCATTTGATGTTGCATTAAATTATAACCAAGAAGATGAAGCAGTTACCAAATTTCCGGTTGACAGTCAGATAGGAATTGAGGATAAACATCTTCGTATTTATCAAGTTGATGTCTCTCCTTCTGTTAACCGCATATATTTTCAATATCTTAACAGCGGCAGAGATAAGGTATATAGGATTAAGGGCTCGTATACAACCGATAAAGGTGAATTTCAGACATTTGATGTATTTCCAACTGTAATTACGGATTATCCCTATCATTATATAATAGAAGTACCCCCATTTCATATAGTACCAGATACGGTACATGTAGAAATAGAGTCGTTAATATGCGTAGGTAGCGACAGCATCTCTTTTAAATTGGAGACAGATCAATTTGGTAATAGAAATAGATCATATGAGACAGAAATAGGCAAAAATCGTATTAGAGGCACTGATATTTATATAAGGAATGTAACATTAAAGGACAATTTTGTGGAAATTTACATTACTTTTATGCCTGATAACGGAACGGAAACAAGGCCTTTATCTCGTGTATATCCTTTATCTCCTGTCTGGGTATGTGAGAACTCGTTATTAAAGGATAAAGCAAACTATTTAACTGTGTACAATTCCGATTATCAGATGTTTAATATTGACAATTTATTTTATGGTTCAGATATCCTTCCTGAAGATGGGATATGTTTACGTTTGGATCGTAAATTCTGGAATGAATCAAATACCATATATTTACATATAAATAATTTAACTTATTCATATGAAATTAATAAATCGACACCTGTGACATTAGAAGAAGAACAAGATTCAGGCAGTGAATAATAAAATAATGTCAAAGAGCATGGAAACTAATCCATGCTTTTTTGTTTAGAATAATACTGCCTTTTTTGTACAATCTAAAATTAGTTATTATATTCAATCTAAAAGTACTGTTTGGAGGCTTTGATGAAGATTATTCAAAGAAAAAAGAATCCAAAAAATAAGAAAATCATTGAAGAAAGGCAGAAAATAAACACAAAAAGTGAAAAGCGAGCATCAGGTTTGCAGCTATCAACAAACCTAGAGGAGAATTATAAAAAATTTCAAGCTTTTCTTAAAGAAAGCACAGATATTGTTTTCAGAAAATTCAAACTGGGGAAAAGCGACATAGATTGTGCTCTGATTTATGTAGATGGTTTAATTGATAAGACAGTAGTTCATGATGCAGTATTAAGACCTATGATGTTTGAAATTTCAAAACTAGTATCAGAATTAGATAATGAACTTTCTGCTGACAAAGCTTATGATTTTGTATTAAATCATACTATATCTGTTGCTGACATCAAAGAAACAGACAATTTGGATGAGGCAATCTTGTTCGTAATGTCAGGAGAAGTAGCTTTATTGGTTGACGGGTTTAATAAAATCATCATAGTAAGTGCACGAGGCTGGCCGGCCAGAGGTATTTCCGATCCCGACACTGAAGGAGTTATTCGCGGCGCAAAAGAAGGATTTACTGAAACATTGAGAACAAACACTGCTCTATTGCGAAGAAAATGCAAGGATCCTAATATGGTAATTAGGACAATAAGGCTAGGGCGAAGAAGTAAAACTGATATTGCTTATATTTATATTAAAGGCATTACAAATGATGAATTACTAAAAGAATTGGAAGAGAGACTGAGCAGAATCGATATTGATCAGATTATCGATTCTGGTCACTTGGAGCAGTTAATACAGGATAATACATGGTCTCCATTGCCTCAAATTCAAGCCACAGAGCGTCCTGATAAAGCTGTGGCCAATTTGATGGAAGGCAGAATACTAATCTTAGTTGATAACAGCCCTTTTGCTCTAATAATACCTTCGACATTTTCTCAGTTTTTTCAAAGTCCGGAAGACTATAACGAAAGATGGATCGTTTCAACCTTTATTCGAATACTGCGCTGGATTTCATCGTTTTTGGCGGTATTTACTCCGGCAATATATATTTCCGTAGTAACTTATCATCCAGGTTTTATTCCTACCAGACTAGCTCTATCAATAGCAGCTACCAGGGCAGGAGTTCCTTTTCCATCAATTATAGAGGCATTATTAATGGAGATAACAATAGAATTATTGCGTGAATCCGGAGCACGGCTTCCTGGTGCAATAGGACAAACTATAGGAATAGTCGGCGGCATTATAATCGGAGATGCTGCTGTTAACGCAGGCTTAACCAGCCCTATCATGGTAATCGTTGTTGCTCTTACGGCCATTGCCTCTTTTGTGATTCCAACTTATAGTGCTGCTGTCGGATTACGCACCATGAGATTTCCACTGATGATTATAGCAAGCTTTCTAGGATTATATGGAGTAATTATAGGCTTTATTATAATAAACATTCATTTAGTTTCAATAAAAAGTTTTGGTGTTAATTATATGTCTCCTCAGGCACCGACTATTTTCCAAGATATGAAGGATTTTGTTATCCGGGTTCCGGCTAGAAAAATGAGGAAAAGGCCTATACAAGCGTATCCTATCGATATGATACGAATGGACATGGATTGAAGGGAAATAAAATGAATAATAAGCGTAAAGGACTTAGCAATTTCCAAGTTAGTGCGATAGTGACACATAGCATAATAGGGTTAGCAATTATGTTTTTACCTAGACGGGCAGCAGTTTATGCTGGTATAGACGGAGCTATTGCAACCCTACTAGCAGGAGTTGTAACAGTTGTTTTAGTCGTGCTTGTTGCTATTCTAAGCATGCGTCATCCTTGTCATACAATAATTGAGTATTCGAAGTTGATTTTAGGCAAATATTTAGGTTTTGCTTATGGATTATTTATAGTTTTTTATACATTACTTACAGCTTCTTTTATCCTAAGAGGATTTGCTGATGCTATGAAGATATTGTTACTGCCAAGGACTCCTTTGGAAGTAATCATGATTTGTATGATATTGATATGTCTTTACTGCGTCCATGGCGGCATAATAACTATTGCCAGAATTTGCGAGATATTTTTATTTCCGGTGCTGGTGGTAATAGGTATCACAATAGTTTTCAACATGCCAGATGTGCAATTATTTCGTTATAGAGAATCTTTTTCTCATGGGTTTAAACCCATCATTATGGGGATATTTAACATTATGCTGGCTTATCAAGGTTATGAAGTTCTGTTTTTCCTTGTTCCGTTTATGAACAATAGCAGAAAAGCCTTATATGCAGGGACAGGCGGCCTGATAATACCTGTAGTGGTATACACAAGCCTGGTCTTTATGGCTATCGGAGTTATTGGTGCTTTGCCGACTGCTGAATTAGTCTTTCCTACCATTCATTTGGCCAGGCGAATTGGTACAGATTTCTTTGAGCGTTTTGATATTTTCTTTTTAGTATTTTGGATTCTTTCCGTTTTTACTTCTATAGTAATTTATCTATATATGGCATCTTTATCTTTAACAAGACTTTTTAACCTTTATAATTATAAACCTTTTATTTTCATCCTAATACCTGTCTGTTATGCTATTGCTATGCTGCCGCAAAACATCAGTCAAATAAATATTCTGAGTGATATTATAAACTTCAGCGGCATTTTATTCACTGCTAGCAGTATTCCTTTATTAATTCTGTCAATCATCAGAAAAAAGAGAGGATGATGAAATGATAAGAAAAATCTGGCTTATTTCATTAATTATTTGCTTTTTATTCTTTAGCTCTGGATGCTGGGATAAAAAGGAAATAGAAGAGCAGGCTTTTGTTATCGGGTTGGCTTTGGATAAAGGAAATAAGCAGGACAACAATATTATTGTAACCTTTCAAATTGCTTTGCCTCAGGCTTTTGTTGCTGAAGCACAATCTGATGAACCATTTTGGAATATTAGCATGGAAGCTGCTAATATAACTGAAGCAGAATACCAATTAGCTAAAGAAATGAACCAGATACCTAATTTGGAACATTGTCAAGTTATTCTTATTGGAGAGGAATTAGCCAGAGAAGGACTTAATGAATACCTGGATTTTTTGATTCGTACTCATGAAGTAAGGAGAATGATCAATATAGGAATAGTACAGGGGAAAGCTAAGGATGTACTGAACATAGACTTTAAAACTGCTCTAATACCTTCTTTTGTTATATCCGAGATGATGTCTGATAACAGCAAACGTAATCTGGAATTGACCAATTTTATGAATATCGGCAAACTTCATATGGCTGATACTTTGGGTTACGATTTTATACTTGCGCGAGTTATAGCATTAAATGACAAGCTCGACATGTCAGGAGGGAGCGTTTTTAGGGGAATGAAAATGGTTGGATGGCTTAGCGGAGAGGAAATAAAGGGAATACGTTTCCTACGCGGAGATGTTGGTTCAGGCTCCCTGGACATAGAACTACCTGAAGAAATTGGCAAAAGGGCTATGCTTAGGATTTTTGAAGCTCAATCCATATTAGAACCTGAAATACGAGACGGAAGATTGATAGCAAAACTTAAATTACGCATTGAAGGAGATATCACAGAAATTATCAGTGATAATGAAAATCTAGGTGAAACTGAATTGTTAAAAAGAATTCAAAAATTATTTGAAAATGATATAAAGAAAAAAGTAGAAAAGTCTTTTAAAAAAGTACAACAGGAATATGGGTGTGACCCTTTTATGCTGAAAGAAAAAACAAAAAGTTATTATCCTGAATTTTGGAGACAGAATAATGAAATATTGGATGAAATTTATCGTTCCGCAAAACTAGAAATAGAAGCCAGAGTATTAGTAAGAAGAATTGGTGAAATAAGGCACTGAAACTTTGTTTACCCAAATAGCTTGACTATAAAAAAGCCTAGAATACTTCCTATAGCATAAATATATCCAACGTATCTGCCTAAATTGTATTCTTTTTTAAATTCAATATCGGTATAAATGAGAATCCTAGGGTATATATAAGAAAGAAATAAACTGCAAAATAGAGCAAGCCCTACAAAGTAAGATGAAAAAACACTTTCCATTATGTTTATAATTCTATCAAACATCATTTTCACCTCTATATTCTATTCTGTCCCAATATTCACGTAACTTGCATTAATCTTTTCTAATCGATATAATAACTTATTATAATTTGAAAGGATGTAATTAATGCCGAATAGAATGAATATAGCAGTTACTCATAAAGAAATAGAGGAGCAAAAATATTATATAAATGAATTGAAGAATCGAGTTTACGGAAAAGGTTTAAAATATCATATAGTTACTTATGGCTGCCAGATGAATGTGCATGATTCAGAAAAACTGGCAGGTATGCTGACGGAGATTGGATATGAAGAAGCAAACTCGCAACAGGAAGCTGATTTAGTTTTGTTTAATACTTGCTGCGTGCGAGAGAATGCTGAAATGAGAGTTTATGGTAATGTAGGAGCTTTAAAGGCATTTAAGCAAGCCAATCCTAATAGAATAATAGGAGTATGCGGCTGCATGATGCAGCAAGCTGAGGTTGCGAATTATATCAAAAAAACATTTCCTTTTGTTGATTTAATATTTGGAACACATAATTTACATCGTTTTCCTATATTGCTTCTCCAGGCATTGGATTCCAACCAAACTGTTATAGAAATCCTTGATTCAGATGGCAAAGTAGTTGAACATGTTCCTGTAAAGCGAGCTGAAGGAATAAGTGCATGGGTTACTGTCATGTATGGTTGTAATAATTTCTGCAGCTATTGTATTGTACCCTATGTAAGAGGAAGAGAACGGAGCAGACATCCAGACGATATTCTTGGTGAAATTCGCAGTTTAGCATTGGATGGTTATAAAGAAGTTACTCTTTTGGGCCAAAATGTGAACTCTTATGGCAAAGATTTAGAGAGCAGAATATTATTCCATCAACTGCTTCGTAAAGTGAATGAAGTTGAAGGAATTGAAAGAATACGTTTTACAACATCTCATCCGAAGGATTTGTCCGATGAGCTAATTATGACTATGGCTGAATGTGATAAAGTGTGTAAGCATATTCACCTGCCAATACAGGCAGGTAGTAATAGAATACTTAAGAAGATGAATAGAAAATATACAAGAGAATCATATATTGAGCTGGTAGACAAGTTAAGAAGACACATACCTGATATTGCGCTTTCCACCGATATAATTGTTGGTTTCCCCGGTGAAACAGAAGAAGATTTTTTACAAACCATGGATATAGTTGAAGAAATAAGGTATGACTCCGCTTTTACTTTTGTATATTCGCCGCGGCGGGGCACAGCTGCAGCGAAAATGAAAGATGAAATTGGCTTGGAGGAAAAGAAGCACCGGTTGGCTCGTTTAAATGAATTGGTTGCAAAAATAAGCAAAGAAAAGAATCAGGAATATTTAGATCGAAATGTTGATGTGTTGGTGGAAGACATAAGTAAAACTAATAAAGAATACTTAACTGGTCGAACTGATACCAACAAAATTGTACATTTTCGTGGCAGCTATGATTTAATAGGTAAATTTGTAACAGTTAAAATTACGGAAGCGCGGGCTTGGTCTTTGGAAGGAAAAGTATTGGATGATCAAGGAAGCTGCTCTTAACTTGCTGGTTTTGACTGCCTGAAGTATAATTGTAGCTGGAAACATATTAATGCAGGGGGTATTTTATGGCGAGCCTTACTCCAATGATGCAGCAATATATGCAGATTAAAGAGCAGCACAAGGATGCAATTCTTTTTTTCCGTTTAGGCGACTTTTATGAAATGTTCTTCGAAGATGCCATAATAGCCTCCCGGGAATTGGAAATTACTCTGACCGGAAGAGATTGCGGCTTGGAAGAACGGGCTCCTATGTGCGGTGTGCCATACCATGCTGCAGAAAACTATATTGCTAAATTAATAGAAAAAGGGTATAAGGTAGCAATATGCGAGCAAACCCAGGATCCAGAGGAGGCAAAAGGTTTAGTAGAGAGAAAGGTAGTACGAATAGTTACTCCAGGCACTGTAATTGAAAGCTCTATATTGGATGAGAAGAGTAACAATTATTTACTTTCCATTTTTCGCTACAAAGATACCTATGGGCTTGCCTGCGTAGATGTTTCAACAGGAGATTTCTCTATAATGGAAATCATTGAGGGAAACACCAAAGAAAAGGTAATGAACGAACTTGCACGGATTCAACCAAGTGAAATATTAGTCAATGAAGCTCTCCAAAAAGACTCTGATTTTTTAGATCAAATACGTCATCGATTTTCTTCCTTTATAACTCCATGGCATGAATGGGCTTATCAGAAAGAAAATGCATATCGGGTTCTGTCTGACCATTTTAATGTCCAGTCTTTAGAGGCATATGGGTGCGAAAATATGCCTTATGGTATAAGTGCAGCAGGTGCATTATTTTCATATTTATCTGAAACACAAAAGAGCGCCTTGAGTCACATAAATTATATAAAAATCATGACTGAAAAATCCTATATGGTACTGGATGAAACGGCCAGGCGGAATTTAGAGTTAACTGAGACTATTAGAGGAAAATCTAAGAAAGGATCACTTCTTTGGATTCTGGATAGAACTGAAACAGCTATGGGAGGAAGGCGGTTAAGGCAATGGCTGCAACAGCCGTTAATTAACAAAAGGGATATCGAGGACAGGCTTGATTCTGTAGAGGAACTGATAAAAAATTCTATTAAATCTGAAGAAATAAAAGAATTGCTGCACGACATGTATGACTTAGAAAGATTAGCTGGCAGAATAGCGCTCGGCAGCGCAAATGCTCGGGATTTGCTTTCTTTAAAACAATCATTGAGTTTGCTTCCTGCTTTGAAGGAATTGCTTTCACACTTTAACTCCAGACTGTTATCTGTGTCTTATGATAATCTAGATACTTTAGATGATGTATATGAGTTGTTGGAAAAATCAATTTTTGAAGATCCTCCAGTATTACTTAATGAAGGAAATTTGATTAAATCAGGATGGGATAAGGAGCTGGATCAATATCGCCTGGCCATTACTGAGGGAAGAGCTTGGATTGCATCGTTGGAACAGAAAGAACGCGAAAAAACAGGGATTAAAAACTTAAAAATTGGTTTCAATAAGGTAATGGGGTATTATATTGATGTTACCAAAAGCTACTATGACATGGTACCAGATTATTATATAAGGAAGCAAACATTAGCAAACTCTGAAAGATACATTACACCTGAATTAAAAGAAGTTGAAGAAAAAATTTTAGGAGCAGAAGAGAAAAGCATTCGGCTAGAATACCAATTATTTATAGATATACGTGATCAAGTAAGAAGGCAGCTTGAACGGATTCAAGCTGCAGCAAGAATACTTGGTGAACTTGATGCTTTGTTATCTTTTGCCCGTGTTTCACATGAGAATAATTATGTCAGACCTTCAATAAAAGAAGATGGTATATTAAAAATAAAAGATGGACGACATCCTGTAGTTGAAAAGACAATGGCTCATGGCCTGTTTGTTGCTAATGACACTGAAATAAAAACTGGCGAAGATCATTTTATGATAATAACCGGTCCGAACATGGCAGGTAAAAGTACATATTTGCGTCAGGTAGCCTTAATAGTTCTAATGGCCCATATTGGTTGCTTTGTACCCGCCAGCAAAGCTGAAATAAGTATTGTAGACCGAATTTTTACAAGAATAGGTGCCTCAGATGATCTTGCATCAGGTCAGAGTACTTTTATGGTGGAAATGAGTGAGGTTGCAAATATACTTCATAACGCTACTGCAAATAGTCTATTGATATTAGATGAAATAGGAAGGGGTACAAGCACATTTGACGGATTAAGCATAGCCAGTGCTGTTGTTGAATATATTTGTCAGAATCCTGGTCTAAAAACAAAAACTCTTTTTGCTACTCATTATCATGAACTGACCGAATTGGAGGGCAAACTTGACGGTGTTAAAAATTATTGTATTGCTGTCAAAGAACAAGGTGATGATATAATTTTTCTACGCAGGATTATTCGTGGATCTACAGATAAGAGTTTTGGAATACAGGCTGCTAAATTAGCCGGTCTACCAAATAAGGTTATTGAACGTGCCAAGGAAATATTAAAGCAATTAGAAGAGTCAGAAAACAGCAATATTAAGTTAAAAGAGAATTGTTCAGATAAACCAGATACTCAAGTTATACAGCAAATGGATTTGTTTGATGACAAACCGTTGGAAATATACAAAGAATTGCAGGCGTTGGATGTTACTGTGATAACCCCTATTGAAGCTATCGGTATTTTGCACAAACTTGTACAAAAGGCAAAAGAATAGAGAGAAGGGATATTATATGCCAGTAATTCAAAAACTGGATAATAATACAATAAACCAGATAGCAGCAGGTGAGGTGATTGAACGTCCTTCCTCAATAGTCAAAGAACTGGTAGAAAATTCGATTGATGCTAACGCATCAGCCATTACTATAGAAATAGAAAACGGCGGAATTTCATTGATACGCGTGACCGACAATGGAATAGGTATGGACAAAGAGGATGCAAAGAATTCTTTTCAACGGCATGCAACCAGCAAAATATCTTCTGCTGGCGATCTTAATCATATCCATACTCTTGGTTTTCGCGGAGAAGCGTTGGCCAGTATTGCAGCAGTTACCCAGGTAGAAATGCTAACCAGGCAAAAAGGTGAGATATCTGGCTGTCAGATTATCAACCATGGAGGTAATATAATAAAAGTTTCAGAAATAGGTTGTCCTGAAGGCACTACTGTTATTGTACGTAACTTGTTTTACAATACACCTGCAAGATTAAAATTCCTAAGATCTTCCAGGAGTGAAACTGGAGCTATAAGCGACCTGGTTGCTAAATTGGTTCTTGCTAATCCTCAGATTTCATTCAAATATATAAGTAACGGTAAAATGATTTATCATTCACCAGGGGATAGTAATCTAATAAATGCTATTTCCAGTATTTATGGAAAAGATATTATCAACCAGTTAATATTAGTTAAGGAAAAACCGGCAGCAGATTTGACAGTATCGGGCTATATTGGGAAGCCATCACTTAATAGAGCTAATAGGTCGCACCAATCTTTTTTTGTAAATGGACGATATGTCAATTATCCATTCCTTTCTGAATGCTTGGAAGAAGCATTAAAAGAGTATATTATGGTTAATCGTTTCCCTTGGTGCGTTTTGAATATTGAACTGCCTGCAAGGGAAGTGGATGTAAATGTTCATCCTTCGAAGACGGAAATACGTTTTCGCAATCCTTTACAGGTCAAACAAATGTTGGTAACTGCATTAAAAAACGCATCATCAAATAAAAAGAATATTCCTAAAGTATTTTCTAGTCCACATTACAAAAAAAGAAATAATTACAAATATAACAGGGATGAATCTGAAAAAATAACTATAGAGCTAAACAATACTTTTGCATATACTGACGATAAATCAATAAAGCAAATAATTATTCGCGAGGAAACTCAAGAGGAAATATTACCAGTTAACGGTATGGATAATAAAGAAAATGATAATACTATAGATACTTATGATTTCACCAAGCTGAATATTATAGGCAGCGTTTTTTCAACTTTTATTCTGGTGGAATCAGACAAAGAACTATATATTTTGGATCAACATGCTGCTCATGAACGATTGATATATGAGCAGCTTAAAAACTCAATCAGAAGCCAGGAAGTATTAAGCCAGCAGCTGATGCCACCATATATACTGGAAGTAACACATGAAGAATTTATAATTATATCTGATAATTTGGATGAATTTCTAGCTGTAGGCTTTGAATTAGAGCCATTTGGTGGCAATACTTTTATAATTAGAGCTGTACCGGCTGTAGTAAGAGAGGCCAATATTCGTGAATTATTTAATGATTTGCTGGACCATATTGACAAAAGCAATAAAAATATTATATTACAACAGGATGATATAATAAAAATATCTTGCAAAAAAGCCGTTAAAGCTAATGACAAACTATCTCAGAATGAAATAAGAAAACTTTTGAAAGATATGG
This sequence comes from Clostridiales bacterium DTU083, assembly GCA_001512915.1. GTDB lineage: Bacteria > Bacillota > Clostridia > Caldicoprobacterales > DTU083 > DTU083. The sequence goes on from LFTC01000022.1 coordinate 35,807, forward strand.
AGCAAGAAAGAATACCGCTTACATGTCCACATGGAAGGCCTATTATGATATCCATAAGCCGGTATGAACTTGAAAAACGATTCAAACGAGTGTAACAGAAGGAGTCGAACCATGAAAAAAATTCCTTTAGTAGTTATAACCGGTCCGACTGCTTCAGGTAAAACCGATTTGGCAATACGGATCGCTAAACGGTTAGATGGTGAAATAATTTCTGCAGATTCTATGCAGATCTATCGTTATATGGATATAGGCACTGCCAAGCCTACTGAAGAAGAGCGACAGGGAATTCCTCATTATATGATTGATATTGTAGATCCTGATGAGGAGTATAATGTAGCAATGTATCAAAAAGATGCAAACACATGTATTCGTCATGCGGCAAATAGGAGCAGATTGCCTATTCTGACAGGAGGATCGGGGTTATATGTTAATTCTATTATTTATCCAATGAACTTTACCGATGCAGTAGAAGATCCAGATTATCGTTGTTTTTTGAAAAATATATTGAAAAATAGAGGTTCAATATATTTACATAATATGTTAAGAGATATTGATCCCGATACGGCTGCTAAGCTCCATCCAAACGATACTCGAAGAGTTATCAGAGCATTGGAGGTATATCATTTAACGGGAAAAACGATGACGGAATATCAGCAGAATTATAGAGATATGGACCCTCCATTCCATTTAATCATGTATGCTTTGACAATGGATAGGAAAATACTATACGATAGAATTAATCAAAGAGTAGATAAGATGATAGAATCAGGGCTGGTAGATGAAGTTAAGAGCCTGCTGGAGCGTGGATATACAAAAAATTTGGTTTCAATGCAAGGATTAGGTTATAAAGAAATAATTGCTTATTTGGAAGGATCTTACACATTAGAAGAGGCTGTTTATGTACTAAAACGGGATACCCGGAGGTTTGCTAAACGCCAGATTACATGGTTTAAGAGAGAGAGAAGGATACAATGGCTGAATATAGAAAAATTTGAGCATAGGAATGATTTAGCTGAGTGGCTAGTTTCTGATATTGAGAAGAAACTTCTTTCTAATTGGTAAACATTGGTGTATAATTATAAATAATTGCAGTTAAACCGGATAGTTGTCCGGTAGAGAGGAAAGGAAGGTAAAAAATATGGCAGGCAAAGGAACCATAGTATTACAGGACGTATTTCTGAATCAGCTTCGAAAGGATTATATCCCAATTACGATTCATCTGATAAACGGATTTCAATTGAGAGGAATAATAAAAGGTTTTGACAACTTTGTTGTTATCCTTGAAAGCGACGGCAAACAGATGATGATTTATAAACATGCAATCTCAACTGTTACCCCAAGCAGGCCCATTACCTTTGGTTCTGGATCAGAAACACAGGAAAATGAATAACATTTAGATTTCATTAGGTTATATAAGATAAAGGTGTGAGGCAAGAGGAACCATCTTTGAATTGTGGTTCCTTTCTGATTTAATTATAAAAGTTTGCGAGCAAATAATTTTTATAATTATTTTTGCTGAACAAAGACGAGGTGCAGAATGAACTATCAGCATTATTACATTAATGAGAAAAGCATTCACCCAAAGGCGTTACAATTAATAAAAGATGCACATGACGAGGTGCAACAATTATTTCAAGAAATTGAGGAAAGGGCCCAATACCATCAATCCAGGATTATAGATAGTTTTATAAAACACAGGGTTAGTCAAAGGCATTTTGCCGGCACAACAGGTTATGGTTATGGGGATGATGGTAGGGATACTTTAGAAAAAGTTTTTAAAGATATATTTGAATGCGAAGATGCATTAGTACGGCCGCAATGGGTTTCCGGAACTCATGTGATAAGTGACGGTCTGTTTGCCTTATTAAGGCCAAATGATACCTTATTATCAATTACGGGTGAACCATATGATACTCTCCATAATGTTATTGGCATAAAAGAATCTATACCAGGATCTTTAAAAGATTGGAGAGTTAATTATAAGCAGGTAGAGCTAACATCAGAAGGTGCTTTCAATTATAAAGAAATAAAAGAAGAATTAAGAGATTTGACTGTTAAGACAGTGTTAATACAACGATCAAGGGGATACAGTACAAGAAAATCACTTAAGGCAAGCGAAATTGGAGAATGTATTGATTATATAAAACGGATCAGGAATGACGTATATATTTTTGTAGATAATTGTTATGGAGAATTTACTGAAGATGCAGAACCCAGCAGTATGGGAGCAGACTTAGTTGTAGGTTCGTTGATCAAAAATCCTGGCGGTGGTCTTGCTCCTACAGGGGCATATGCAGCAGGCACAAAAGAGGCAATAAATTTGTTATCTAGCCGGCTGACTTCACCAGGTATCGGCAGGGAAGTGGGATCAAATCCGTCTGGGTATCAATATTATTATCAGGGCTTATTTATAGCACCTCATACAGTAGCAGAAGCTTTAAAAGGGGCAATATTAACTGCCTGGATATTTGATAAACTAGGATATCGCACTTCACCTTACTGGTCTGATCAGAGATCTGATATAATTCAGTCAATTGAGTTTAATTCAGCTGAAGAATTGATAACATATTGCCAAGCTGTTCAATCAGCTTCTCCCATTGATGGTTTTGTAGTTCCATATCCGTGGGATATGCCGGGATATGATCATCAAGTGATCATGGCAGCGGGTGCCTTCGTGCAGGGATCATCCATTGAGCTGAGTACAGATGCACCAATAAAATCACCTTACATTGCATATTTACAAGGCGGATTAACATATGCTCACGTGAAACTTACAATGCTGAGAGTTCTAACAACTTTGCATAATGAAGAGTATATCCGGTTATAAACAAACCGGATATACGGTTAACCCTCGCTTTTTTTATTGAAACATTCGTATGACACCAATAACTTTTCCTAAAATAGTCACATCCTTTACTATGATAGGTTCCATTGCTGAATTTTCAGGCTGAAGCCGGATATATTCTTTTTCTTTATAAAATTTTTTTACAGTTGCTTCATCTTCAATAAGAGCTACTACTATATCACCATTTTGAGCAGTAGGCTTTTTTTCTACCAGTACCATGTCTCCATCTAGAATTCCCGCTTCAACCATGCTATCACCTTCAACGGTTAACATGAACACATCATTATTCTTATTATGAAGATATTGAGCTGGTATTGGGAAAGTATCTTCGATGTTTTCTACCGCAAGTATAGGCTGCCCAGCAGTAACTCTGCCTACTATGGGAACATTAATCAATTCTTTTTTAAATACATAAGTAGTATCATCCAGAATTTCAATTGCTCTTGGTTTGGTAGGATCACGGCGAATAAGGCCCTTTTTTTCGAGCCTTTCTAAATATCCATGAACTGTAGAAGTTGATTTTAATCCCACAGCGTCACAAATCTCCCTGACTGAAGGGGGGTAGCCTTTAGTGAGTATTTCTTGCTTTAAAAAGTCAAGAATCTTTTTTTGTTTTTCGCTTAGGGCTTGAGCCATTTATTTACACCTCACTAATACTCATTGTTTTTCAGCCTTATCCTGCTACTTTTAACAAAATTATACCACACGAATGCAAGCAAATCAAACAAATGTTCGGAAACAAGCAAAATATGTTGACAAAGAACAAATGTTCTATTATAATATATTCAGAACATATGTTCGGAAGAGGGGGGGTAGAGACAATGTCAATACGTATTAAGTCAAAAGTAAGATTTATAATCTCAGTTACAGTATTTTTGTTAATGATTATAGTTTCATTTTCCTTTTTCTTATTAAAAGGTAAAGCTCAGGAAGCACCAACTTATTATTTAGATTGGTACGTAACAAAAGGCGATACTTTATGGTCTATTGCAGAACAATCATTGCCTGAAGGCAGAGATATTAGAGAGTATATAAATGAAATACGCAATTGGAACAAATTATCTTCCTCAAATATAAAGGAAGGCCAAGTACTGGAAATTCCTATTTATGAAAGTTTTTATAAAGATTAAATCAGTCTTATTCATCACGCAGCTTAATAACACGTGCTGCCATTCGTCTTTTATCTTCACTTATTGCAGCATAATGCTTTCTTGTAGTATTCACATCCTTATGACCTAAAACGTCTGCCACTAAATAAATATCTCCAGTTTCTTGGTATAGGGCAGTACCATAGGTACTGCGTAATTTATGTGGGGATATATTTTTTAAAGGATTTACAATTCTGGAATATTTTTTTACTAGGTTTTGTATTGCACGATGGCTCAATCGCTTTTTCTGCATGGATAGAAAGAATGCATCTTCATGACCGGGTAATGGCTCGATTTGCTTTCTTTCTTCAAGATAATCCTCTAATGCTTTGCGCACTTCTTCACTGAAATAGAGAAATTCTTCATTACCGCCTTTACGGGTTACTTTGAATCTATTGGCCTTAAAATCAAAATCCGTTATATTTAATCCAACGCATTCACTGATTCGAATCCCAGTACCTAGGAATAAGGTTAACAATGCAAGATCTCTTCTTTTAGTATACTTATGATATTTTTTTTGTGTATCAGTTAAACCTTCTCCTTTTTCAACCAAATCAAGAAGGTTAGCTACCTCATCTACATCCAGCCTCACAATAGCTTTTTCACGAATTTTTGGCATATCCACTAATTCCGTAACATTTCTGTCTATATAACCTTTTTTATAAAAATGAGAAAAACAGGAGCGAATGGCTGATAGTTTTCGTGCTTTCCCTGATTCGTTATTGGTTATATCTTTTCCTCCAGATGATCTATTATATAAAGTTATATATTCAAGAAACATTTCCAAATGCACAGCTTCAACTTGCTTTAAATCATCTATTGTAAGATCTTTTGTTTTTTTACTTTTAAATTCCTCAATTTTACTTGTAAGAAAATTAAAAAAAAGCCTTAAATCATAAGCATAATTGATCCTGGTCAATATAGATGTATGAGGTTCAATTCCACGAAAATACTCAACACAGAATCGGGGTAGATCTCTTATTACCTTTCTGAGTTTAATAACATGTAATTTATTCTGTTGAATGCTGTAAGGCTTTGACAATTTCATTTGATTTATCCCTCTTCAGACCTTATTCTGAAAAAGTTAAACAGTTAATTAATATTGCTCTGCAAATAGTATAACACAGATCAGATTTAATGTACAAAACTTGAACCCAAACAGAAGCACATGTAAATTAAATAGTTCATATATTGTAAATAGGCACAAGTATGAGTCAAAAATATATTAAACTAAAAACTTTACAGCGTTTAAGGGTAAAGAGAGGTTTTTTATAGTTTAGTATGGCAAGAAAGGAGTAGGAGTATGAGTACTGAAATTACAGGCAGTGAAATATTAGGAAGATCCAGGGACAGGAAAGATGAAAGTTTGTTATTCTTCTTCTTGTTACTTGTAGTAATCTTTTGTAATTGCGGTTTGTTCCGAAAAGACGATTCGGAATTGCTGTTTTTCTTCTTACTGTTAGTTATACTATTTAACGGTGATTCATGCAAAATCGGACGATAAATAAACTTATATACAAAACTATAANNAATATGTAATCAATATTAGCGAAGATAAAATACAGGAGTAACAGTATTTAAATTTAAAACAGTTACTTCTGTATTTTATATATATTACTATACGTAAAACCTGTATTTTGCGCATAGTTATTTATTGATAAAATAATGCTTCCCCGCCTGAATTATTAAACATGCTTATTCTTGAGTATAACGAATTCTAATGGTCCTTAATTTATAAGATTTATTGATTATTAAAATAGTTAACATAATAATATTATGTTAACTATTTTCTTCTAATAACATTTGGATGGCTTTTTTAGCCAGATTATCACATCTATTGTTTTTTTCATTGTCACTGTGTCCTTTAACTTTAATCCATTTTACATTATGAATTCTCATTACTTTTAATAAATGCTGCCATAGATCTTGATTCTCGACTGGTTTTTTTCGGCTGTTTAACCAATTATGTTTCTGCCATATTTCTATCCAGCCTTGTTCAAAGGCGTTGTACACATATGCACTATCTGTGTATATTACAACATTACATGGTTCTTTTAAGGCTTCCAATGCCTTTATAGGCGCTGTTAATTCCATTCTATTGTTGGTAGTCTCTAATTCACTTCCTGATAATTCTTTTTCATATCCCTTATAAGACAATATAGCTGCCCATCCACCTGGCCCTGGATTACCGCTGCAAGCACCATCAGTATATATTTCTACTTTTTTCAATTGTCTTTATTACTTCCTTTCTCCATTGTTATGCTTTTCTCTGCACATGCTCTGACCGCCTCAATAATAGTACCTCTCAGGCCATTCTTTTCTAGCGAAGCAACTGCTTCAATTGTGGTTCCTCCAGGCGAACAGACCATATCTTTCAATACCCCGGGATGTTTTTTGGTTTGCAGCAACATTTTTGCAGCACCGAGCAGTGCTTGGGCAGCCATTTTATAGCTTATTTCTCTGGAAAGACCAAACATTACTCCCCCATCAGCAAGAGCTTCCAAAATCATATATACATAGGCAGGACTGCTTCCACTGATCGCTGTTGCTCCGTGAATCTGTTCTTCAGAAATTATTTCCACCTTTCCACAGGAACGAAGAATTTCACAAGCCATGGTAATATATTCATTAGGGATTGAGGAGTCATAACATATCGCAGTCATCCCCTCCCCTATTAAAGCAGGCGTATTTGGCATAGCACGTATTACATAGCATTTATTTTTCATCATATTTTTTAATTGTGCTATGGAAATGCCAGCTGCAACAGAAAGAATTAAATGATCACGAGTAAGCAGATCGACTATTTCAGACAAGACCTCTGCAACATGCAGTGGCTTGACAGCCAGAATAACAATGCCGCACTTTTCTGTTAACTCTGCTGCTGAGCTGGTAATGTTGACATCAGTTTCCTTTTGCAATTGCTTACACTTAGAGAAATCTTTGTCATATATCCATATGGATTTATCTTTAAACTTTGCAAAATCGCTTTGTGACAAACAACGAAGTATGGCCGAGCCCATATTACCTATTCCTATTATGCCGATATTATTATTTCTCAATTTCATATTTCATCGCCCATTTTACTAAATTATTTATAAGACAGGATATTTTTACTATATCACAACTGAAACACCTTTTCCATAAAATTTATCTCTGGTATGTTGACTTATTTGCAGCATTATCCTATAATAAATGTTGGTTTAACTCAGGAATACTATAATTGATATAGGGGAGTAGCTCAATTGGCAGAGCAGTGGTCTCCAAAACCACCGGTTGCGTGTTCGAGTCGCGTCTCCCCTGCCAAAGAAAAAGAGCGGATTTTATCCACTCTTTTTTTTAATCAGTAAAATCACTCTAATTCATTCATAAATTGATGTATACGGTCCAGTCCCTTTTGAATTTTGTCTAAGGAAACAGCATAAGAAAGTCTAACATAACTATCCGCTCCAAATGCAATCCCAGGCACAACCGTGACCTTCTTTGATTCAAGCAAAGCATCTGCAAAAGAAAGTGAACCATTGATCTCTTTATTGCCCCATCTCTTGCCTATGGCCTTGCTAATATTCATCATTACATAAAATGCTCCTTTAGGTCGTTTGCAGGACAAATATGGTATTGAATTAATCTTGTCTACCATGTAAAGCCGTCTTTTATCAAATTCTTGTATCATTTCTTTTATTTCATTTTTTGGTGCATCCAATGCAACAGTACTGGCATATTGAGCAATAGAATTTGGATTTGATGTAGAATGCGACTGTATATTATTCATAATTTTAATAACTTCCTTTGGGCCTGCAGTATAACCTATTCTCCATCCGGTCATAGCATATGCTTTAGACATTCCATTGACAGTTAGTGTAAATCCTTTAATATCTTCATTAAGGGATGCAATGCTAATGTGTTCTGCATCATCGTATACCATTTCCTCATAAATCTCATCCGAAACAATAAATATTTCTTTTTTCACTGCCAGCTCTGCTATTTCTGCTAATTCTTTTTCATTGTAAACACAGCCGTTAGGATTATTGGGACTATTAATTATTATAGCTTTTGTTTTTGGAGTTATTGCCTGTTCTAAATCCTCAACGGAGACTTTAAAAAAGTTTTCCTCCTTAGTCTCGATAAAAACTGGCATTCCATCTGCCATTTTTACCATTTCCGGATAACTAAGCCAATAAGGTTGCGGAATCAGCACTTCATCTCCAGGATTAAGAATAGCCTGAAATACATTGTATAATGAATGTTTTGCGCCATTAGATACAATGATTTCATCAGGAGCATAGTTAATGTTATTGTCTCTTTTAAGTTTTCTGCATATTGCCTCCCTTAGTTCAAGTGTACCGGAAGACGGAGTATACCGTGTCATGCCATTATTCAGTGCATGTTTAGCTGCTTCCAACACAAATTGTGGTGTGGGGAAATCGGGTTCTCCAGCACCAAAACCAATAACATCCTCTCCCTCAGCTTTCATTCTTTTTGCCTTGGCGTCTATAGCAAGGGTAAGAGATTCAGAAATACTTAAGTTTTTTCGAGATAAAATCATAAACCACATCCTCCTATATGAAAGAACAAAATATGAATCCATCAATTTTTGTATTATAACATGTTTTACACGTTTCGTCTATGCAAAAATGCAATTTTGAACTTGCAATTATTCATTTTTTTCTGTTAGCCCTATTTCTTAAAGATATTACCTTTTCCATATCCACTGTTACATCACCAACGGTAGGAAATCCATTAATCAATTCTCCATGACAGTCACTGCCACCTGTAATTAATAATTTGTTTTCTATCGCTATTTTTTCATAATATTCTGTTTGTTCCTCTGTATGCTTACTATGGAACACTTCAATACCATCTATTCCAATATCCAAAATTATATTTAACAAAAAAGGATCAGGGAGCAAACCCGGATGTGCAAGTATTGCCACTCCACCAACTTTATTTATCAGACTAATTCCTTCTTCTGGCGTCAGATGATAACGCTTTACATAAGCTGGAGATTCAGTCCCGAGATATTTGTTAAAAGCTTCGGATATATCATTGACAATACCTTTAGAAACCAATATACGGGCTAGATGCATTCGCCCTATAATTCCATTTTTCGATTGATAAACAACCTCATCGTATGAAACATCAAGACCATATAGTTTGTTCAAATTTTCAATCATTCTTTTTGCCCGGGAAATACGAGCATCCTTCATTTTTTTCAATATATTTTGCAGATGAGAAGATTTCCAATCGATATAATAACCCAGAATATGGATCTCTTTTGAATTTAACTGAGTATTAATCTCAATTCCAGGAATTACCTCTATCCCATATTTTTCTCCTGCATTTAGCGCTTCCTCTATTCCGTCTATTGTATCATGATCTGTAACAGCAACAGCATCGAGATTCTTTTTAACTGCATATTCTATTAACTGGTATGGGGATAGAAGCCCATCGGAAGCTGTAGTATGGTTATGAAGGTCAGCTCTATTGCTTTTATTAATTGTTTTCAATAGTATTTTCACTCCATTCCGATTGTTCTCCGTTAATTAGTACTTCTCTTAATACCCTGAGATAATTTTCGTATGCAATTTTTTTCACATCTCTCTCCTTATAATTTAGCCTTAACAAGGCATTTATGATTCGCTCATAGTCCTGTGGTCCGCAAACATCAGGAAGCGTTTCCTCAATGCCGTCAAAATCTGAACCAAACCCGATTACATCAATACCTGCAATTCCTGCTATGTATTCAATATGTCTAAGAATATCATTGATGTCTGCATATTGTTTTGATAAGAAAGGTGGATAAAAGTTTATCCCCATAACTCCCCCAGCTTTAGCCAGGCATACTATCTGATCATTCTTAAGATTCCTTGGATGCGGGCAAACTGACCATGCATTGGAATGCGTTGCTGCTATCGGTTTTTCGGATGTTTCCAGAACAGAATAAAATCCTTTTTCAGATAAATGTGATACATCAATTAACATACCTAAACGGTTCATTTCCCTAATTACTTTAAGACCAAATGTTGATAATTTTCTATCAGAATCATTCTCTAAAACACCGTCTGCGATCTCATTTGCATAATTCCATGTCAAAGTCATTGCTCTTACGCCTAAATCATATAAAATTCGAAGATTATGCAAGTTCCCTTCCAGGACATCTCCACCCTCAACTGTTAATAAAGCGCCTATTTTCCCTTGACTTCGTGCAGTATTTATATCAGAGAAATTTAATACAGGCATGAATGATTCGGAGCAATTATCCATCAAGATTTGGTATGCTTTTATCAATTCTAGTCCTCGCTGCAGACAAGGATGTTTTTTTCGCGGTGTTACAAAAGCAGCAAAAAACTGCAAGCCAACCCTTCCAATTTTTAAGCCTTCTAAACTTACATGACATTTTTGCTGATGAAATACATCAAGACCATAGTCAGCAATTAGTTCTATGGTGTCACAGTGGCTGTCTATAATAAAATAGGATTCCATATATAGCCCGCCTCTCCTTGTTATATTTGAAAAAGGGCCTTTTCAGAAAGGCCCTTAGTTTAAGTTCTATATTCTTTAAACGGGATGGATTTTATAAGTATAGCTAACTTGAGTACTGTCAATTTTATATTTCTTTGACTGACGGTATTTGAAGAAGTTTTCAGCTACTTGAGGAAATAGTGCATAGGTCAATACATCTTCTTCTTGTTCCATATACCCCTTAATTGCTTTCCTGTATTCTTTTAATGCGGGCTTTATTAAGTCGGCAGGACGGCATGTAATTGGTTCCTCATTACCTATCAGCTTCTGTCTAATTTCTTTTTTGATTTCGGCCGGGGGTTTCCCGTACTCACCCCGTACGTATGCTTTAGTCTCCTTGGTGATCAATTTATATCTTTCTCCTGCAATTACATTTAACACAGCTTGCGTTCCCACTATTTGACTGGTTGGTGTCACCAGGGGGGGATAGCCTAAATCCTCTCTTACTCGCGGAACCTCTTGCAGAACCTCATCCAGTTTGTCTTCCGCTCCCTGCTGTTTTAATTGAGAAACAAGGTTTGAAAGCATACCGCCGGGTATCTGATAACTCAATGCATTCACATCCACAGACAATACTTTGGGATCCAGCAAGCCAGATTCCATATATTTTTCTCGAAGCTGCTTAAAATAGCTTGCTGCTTCGCTTAATATGTTCAGATCAATTCCAGTATCGTATGGAGTCTCTTGAAGCGATGCAACCAAGGGTTCAGTCGGCGGTTGGGAAGTTCCCATTGACACAGGTGATATTGCACAGTCAACAATATCTGCTCCGGCTTCAATAGCTTTCATGTAGGTCATAGAAGCAAGTCCGCTGGTATAATGTGAATGAACATCTATTGGAATTCTGACAGCTTTTCTTAATTCAGTAACCAATTCATAAGCTGTATACGGTTTAAGTAATCCCGCCATGTCTTTAATACAAAGGGAACTGGCCCCCAAGGATTCAAGCTTTTTTGCCGTATCGATATAATGCTCAATATTGTGTATCGGACTTATTGTATAAGATAAAGCTGCCTGAGCGTGTGCACCTTCTTTAATGGTTACCGACATAGCAGTTTCTAAATTTCTAATATCATTTAGTGCATCAAAGATACGAATTATATCTATTCCATTTCCGACTGCACGTTTAATGAATTCAATCAAAACATCGTCAGGATAATGCTTATATCCTAGAATGTTTTGTCCTCTGAGCAGCATTTGTAGTTTGGTGTTTTTAACTTTTTTTCGAATCTTCCTAAGTCTTTCCCAGGGATCTTCATTGAGAAAACGAAGACAAGCATCAAATGTAGCCCCGCCCCACACTTCCATAGAATAATAACCAACTTGATCCATTAACTCAGCAATGGGCAGTATTTCGTCGGTTGTCATTCGAGTTGCGATGAGAGATTGATGAGCATCTCTAAAGGCGGTTTCTGTTACTTTTACCTTTGCCATTATTTACTGCCTCCTAATTCTAATTCAATTATAGGCTCTGAAGGTTAGTTAACCTCCATTGTAAACAATAAATCTCCAGAATTAACGCTGGCACCTATATTTGTATCGATTGATGTAATTATACCATCCTGGGGAGCCATTATCTCATTTTCCATTTTCATGGCTTCTAGAATTAAGACTACTTGACCTTTCTTAATTCTGGCGCCTGCATTAACTCGAATATCAAGTATGGTGCCAGGCATGGGGGAGTTTACTTTAATAGAGCCTGTTTTTCCTGCAGTATTCTTTCGGGAATGTTCTTCGTTGGTTTCCATTTTTGGGGCTGAATGTGTCGCAGCAGATTGTCGTGTAGTTGGAGCTTTTGACGCTGCAGTTTCGGATACTGCTGTTTGTATTCCAGACGATGAGACTGTTGAAGGAACTTGCGAAATAATCTCTTCAACTTCAACTTCATACGACTTGCCATTAATATTTATTCTGAATTTACGCATAAGACTTTCCTCCCTTAATAGTTTTACCTTATTCAGAACCAGGGGATAGTTAATTCACGCCTGGCGGCTCGATTCCATACCGGTGAACTATCAGCTATAATTCTTATAGAACGAACCACAATAGAATGGATAGAGCGGTTTAATGATGCAGCTATTGCAGCTGTAATTACTGCTACCAATTCGTCATTTAGTTGGTCTGTTTCTGATAATTCAGCTATCTGATAGCTCAAACTTTCAATTGGTTTGGATTGCTTGTTGTTATCTGATTTCAGCATATTACATGCACCTCGTTATAATCATTTTACAGTGGGATATTGCCATGCTTTTTAGGTGGTCTACTTTCCCTCTTGCTTTGCAGTATTTCCAAAGCACTTATCAAACGAGGCCTGGTAGCTTCAGGTTCGATAACATCATCTATATATCCCCTGGCAGCAGCAATGTATGGATTACTGAATCTATCACGATATTCTTTTATTTTTTCTTGTCTAGTTGATATAGGGTCATTTGACTCTTCAATTTGCTTGCGGAAAATAATATTTGCTGCACCCTCTGGACCCATAACTGCAATTTCTGCAGTTGGCCATGCGAAAACTAGATCGGTTCCTAAGTGCTTGCTGCTCATGGCAATATAAGCACCCCCGTAGGCTTTACGTAATATTACGTTTATTTTTGGAACAGTTGCTTCCGCATATGCGTAAAGCAGTTTGGCTCCATGTCGGATAATTCCATTGTGCTCTTGATCCACTCCTGGCAGGAAAGCAGGCACATCGGTCAAGGTAACGATAGGAATATTGAAGCAATCACAAAAACGTATAAATCGAGCCGCTTTATCTGAAGCGTCAATATCCAATGCCCCCGCTTTGATTTTTGGTTGATTGGCAACTATCCCAATTGGTCTTCCGTTAAGCCGTGCAAAGCCAATTACTATATTTTGTGCGAATAGAGATTGTACTTCCAGGAACGTACCGTTGTCTACTATAAGCCGGATAATCTCCTTGACGTCATAAGATTTATTAGGATTATCAGGAATAATTGAATTAAGCACAGGTTCTAATCTATTCAAGTCATCCTTACATTCATAGTATAGAGCATCTTCTAAATTATTTTGAGGAAGATAAGAAAGAAGTGCCCGGATGCCTGCAAAACACTCTTCTTCAGATGAATATTTGAAATGAGCAACCCCGCTTATTTGACAATGAGCAGTTGAACCGCCTAACTCCTCATCCGTTACTTTTTCACCTGTGGCTGCTTCAACTACCTGAGGACCAGTAATAAACATTTTGCTGATATTATCAACCATAAAAATAAAATCAGTAAGAGCTGGAGAGTATACTGCACCACCAGCACAAGGGCCAAGAATAACTGATATCTGCGGTATAACACCAGAAGCCATAGAGTTCCGATAAAATATTTCCCCATATCCGCTAAGACTATCAACGCCTTCTTGTATTCGGGCCCCGCCCGAATCATTAATACCAATAATGGGACAGCCCATTTTCATGGCCATATCCATTACTTTTATAACCTTTTTCGCATGCATCTCTCCAAGAGAGCCGCCTTTTACAGTAAAATCTTGCGAATAGAGATAGACAGGACGGTTGTCAATTGTAGCGTAACCTGTAATGACCCCATCAGCAGGCGTATTCTCATTATTCATTCCAAAATCACTACACCGATGAGTTACAAAAGCGTCAATTTCAACAAAACTGCCCGGGTCAACCAGCTTCTCAATTCTTTCCCGAGCAGTCAGCTTGCCGCTTTTATGCTGTTTATCAATTTTGTATTGTCCACCGCTTTGTTGTATAGAAATTTTCTTATCCTGCAATTCCATAATTTTTTGGTAAGTAGACATTGATTTACCTCCGGGTATAGTTTATTTTAACAATATTTCCCCAAATTATATAAATACTCCAAAAGTCCTTCTATTCCTTCTTTATAATATAATTATTTGCTTCTATATTTCTTTGTTACTTAAAAAAGTCTTTTACATTAATCCAATAAACATGCTCTGCATCATGATATGTTGGCATGGATGAATTTTCTTTTATTAAAAATTCTTCAGTGCCTTGCAATTTATTGAAACCAATGTCTAAATAAACTGGATTGAATTCTTCTACAAACAAGTATTCTATACCATCCAACTCAAGGAAATGAATTAGAGATCTTATCAATCCGTCCATATACAAAGATTTTTGCTCGATATGTTTTATAATAGCTTTTTTTAAAAAGGCAGATGTGTCAGTAGCATATCCAGATACGCCACCTATAATTCTTTCCCCTTCTTCAACTACAACTGCAAAACTATTACCTTTATATGCTGTGGTGATTAATGGACGAAGATCAGGATCCTTGTATATAAAATCAAGATCACCTAGTTTTAACTTTCTAAATCTAACCATAGCTTATCGTACGCCCCCAGTTAATATCTTTAAGTCTATTATTTCTTCGTTTGCAATATACCTCCAATCACCCGGTTTCAGTTTACCTAAAGTAAGATTTCCTATTCTATCCCGCCTAAGATAAACCACCGGGTGACCTATAGCTTTAAACATTCGACGGACTTGGCGTTTTTTCCCTTCGTGTATGACCAGGCGGAAAACTGAGTTTTCTTTTTTTTTGGCTAAATACTCTACTTTAGCCGTCGAAGTTACAAATCCTCCTATATCCAGGCCCTGTCTCAGCCGATCTAAATCGGCAGGTTTGGGAAAGCCTTTGACTACGCAGTAGTATTCTTTTTCTATTTCATATTTAGGATGAGTCATCATATAAGCGAACTCACCATCATTGGTCAGGATCAACAGACCTTCAGTATCATAATCTAATCTGCCAACCGGATATATACGGCCATTCTTCCAATTAATACAATCTAATACAGTTTTCCTTCCCTGTGGATCATGAACGGAGGTAATTGTGCCCTGAGGTTTATTTAACATTATATAAATCTTTTTTTCAACCATCTTTAAAACGTGTTTTCTATCCAAAGAAACAATGTCCTTGGCAGGATCTATTAATATTCCCATTTCTTTAACTTTACTTCCGTTTACGTATACTCTTCCCTGCCGTATTAAATCTTCACATTTCCTTCTTGATCCTACACCACAATAAGCCATAAATTTTTGTAATCTCATTAACGGAATTACCTCCATATATTAACCATGCTGCAAAAGAAATCCCATACGGTCTTTTTTCTTACTGACTCTTTGGCAATAATTGGTATTTCATTAATCAATTCATCCTTCAAATATATTTTTATTGATCCAACCCTTTGTCCTTTTTCTACTGGTGCATCCAACGAATTAGGAATCATAACTTTAGTTTTAACTTGCTTTTGTTCTAATTTATTTAGCGCTAAAGTATATTCCTGTTCAGTCACTACATCAACTTTTTCAAGAATCCCCTTTCGCACAGGCAATGAATCAATCAACTGACCATGTTTAAAAATACATACATTTTTATAATTTTCAAAACCATAATCCATCAATGCCATGCTTTCTTCAAACATTGGTCCGCAATTCAGTACGACAGCTATCAATTGCATACCATTTCTTTTTGCTGAGCCCACAAAACAGCGCCCTGCCTTTTTTGTATAACCAGTTTTAACACCATTGGCTCCTTCATAGGTCCATAAAATTTTATTTTTATTCCTCAAAGCCCTGTCCCAATCATGTCCTTCCCAAGGTATAGTATAGTATTTAGTAGATACTATTTCTTCGAACACTGGGTTTTTTAATCCATATGAAGCAATAAGAGCCAAATCATATGCTGTGGAATAATGATTATCATCATGAAGGCCATGAGGATTGATAAAATTTGTGTTTTCTGCACCAATTCTTTTAGCTGTTTTATTCATCATATCAACAAACTTATTAACAGAACCACCTATATGAATGGCTATGGCAGTTGCTGCATCATTCCCGGAACGTAGCATTAAAGCATATAATAAATCCCTAAGTGAGTGGGTTTCCCCCGGAGACAGCCATATAGAAGAACCTTCTATTCCGGATGCTTCCGGAGGTATGGTTATCATATCATTAAGATTGCCGTTTTCAAGTGCTACAATAGCGGTCATGATTTTTGTCGTGCTCGCCATAGGTAATTTTACGCTGCTGTTTTTTTCAAATAGAATGCGTCCGTTACTTCCGTCTATCAAAACAGCAGCTTTTCCACTTGTCTCAGGTTCCATTGCAATGGCTGCAATGTTAGTATACATTAATAAAAGAATTGTCACCAGTATGATTTTTACAGTTTTCAAATTGTATACTCCCTTCCAAATTAAAACTAAAAAGCGGCCTGCCCAGCCGCCTTCTGTAGGTTTGTAAATATTTCCAAAATATTTTACCACCATCTATGATTGGGGCACATTTGTAATGATGGTTTCGCTTTTTTTGTCTTTGTTTTTGCTTTGCCCTTTTCCAATTATGTTCTGCAACTCATCCACTACATTAGGTATAAGTTCAACGATTCTATCAACAGTTGAATTATACTGTACAGGTAGTAGTTTTATCTTTTCTTCGCCAACTACAAGAAAAGCTATTGGGTTGACCGAAACTCCTGCCCCGCTACCACCAGCAAAAGGCATCTCCTGATCACTCATATCTTCGGGGCTGGCATTTCCGTTTCCGACTATACTGCCGCCAGATTGTTTGCTGGAGCCGTTTTCTTTATATTCTCCGCCTCCTGCAATAAAACCAAATGAAACTTTTGAAATTGGCACAATAACAGTTCCATCTGAGGTTTCTACAGCATCACCAACTATTGTATTAACATCAATCATTTCCTTAAGGTTTTCCATAGTTGTTTTCATGACATTCTCTATGGGATGCTCAGACATAATTACATACACCGCCTTTACTTTTTCATAAGAATTCTCAAAGCTGCAATAATAATATGACCGATTTTAAAATTGATTATACAATTCAAATAGAGATCAAATAGTGGGCCGCGGAAATATGGAAAGACATTTAGTTTTATCTTTTGAAAATAATAATGCTCAGTAAGATAGCGATATAGAACTGGGTAAAAAGCGTTAATGCTGCCAACGCATAATGCAGTAGTGGCAGCATCACCTGTACCAATTCGTGTCAGCATATTAAAATCGTTAATTTTAACCTTCTTCTTAAGAAAACTAATATGCTTAGCATTGCTTTTATAAAAACTTAGCATCTTTTTTCCGTATTTTAAAGCTTGTTCAAATGAATTTTTACTTTTTTCATTGGATTCTTTTTTATTCAATGACAAAGATATCAGTTTGTTTTTGTCCGGGTTTATATCGAAGTTCATACGTAACCGGAATATATTGAGAAAATAAATATAAACAAATGATATGTATTTATCGTTACTTACTATTAACTTAAATTCAACTTGAATTTTCAACAAAAGCAGTAACAAACTAAACGCCAATACAAGCAACAAAACTTTTAAAATCAAAAACAACACCCCAACTGTTTTTTTCTATTATTTCGCATTATTTAGAATAAAATACAGTCAGGATAGTTATTTAGATTCTAAAGGCGGTAATTCGTCCAATGAGGATAAACCAAAGCTTTTTAAAAAGTACTCAGTAGTACCATATAAAATAGGCCTTCCAGGTGTATCCATTCTGTCAACTTCACGAATAAAACCCCTGCTGATTAATGTATTGATAGTATAATCAGATTTTACACCTCTGATTGCTTCAATTTCTGCTTTAGTAATAGGCTGTTTGTATGCAATTATCGCCAATGTTTCTAAGCTGGCTTGTGTGAGATTTTGTGTGTGTTTCTTTCCTATATATTTCTCAATATATTGGCTATATTCAGGCCTTGTAGCCAATTGATATGTATCATTAACCATGATAATTTGCAATCCACGCCGTTCGAAATGAAAGCAATCAATCATTTTTTTTATTAGTTTTCTAACTTTGCGTATATCTAATTCTAATATTTGGCTGATATCTCTTGCACTGACCGGATCCCCGGAAACAAAAAGAATGGATTCTATTATTCCCATAAGGTCTCTTTCATCCATATCAGGCTCTCCTTTTAATTATGATATCTCCAAAGGGATAATGTTGAATTACATCAATAAAGTTTTCCTTCAACAGCTCTAGCAAAGCCAAAAATGTAATGATGATACCTTCTCGGTCAGTGTGCTTAGTAAATAATTGAAAGAAAGTAGTCTGGGTGTATTTGGAAAAATATTTTTTTAATTCGCCTATCTTTTCATTGACGGTGATTGGATCACGTTTTATTTTATGAATAATTGGTATGCTTTCACGTCCGTTCTTCTGATTTTTAAGAAGCAATAAAAAAACTTTTTGAAGCATTTCAATATCTGCGTTTGTAGGAAGTACCTCCTGATTATCCATAAAGATTTTTTCTTCAGGTAGTTTATAATACATACGTGAAAAGTATTCTTCCCGCTTTTTCAGTTTAATGCCTGCTTCCTTAAATTTTTTGTACTCCAATAATTTTGCAATTAATTCTTGTCTGGGATCAGTTTCCTCCAGTTGATCTTCCGGCAATTCTGTTTTTGGCCTGGGTACAAGAAGGCAAGATTTTATATGTAATAGAGTGGCTGCCATAACTAAAAAATCACTGGCAACCTCTATATCAAATTGTTCCATAAGTCTCAAGGTTTCGAGGTATTGCTCTGTAATTTCAGTAATAGAAATATCCTCTATTTGTACCTTTGCTTTGGAAATAAGATGAAGTAAAAGATCTAAAGGTCCTTCAAAATGTTCAAGTTTTACAAGATAAGACATTTAAGCACCGCCCCGACTGAAAATCATAATTAAGCCTCCTCAATGACATTCAATACATTATAGCATAAAAAAGTGTGCATAAGCACACTCAAACAGAATTTTATGATCTTAAATATAATTATAATATTATATGTTGCGACTATTTTCTCGTCCAATTATAGAAAATTTTTTTAAAATAGTCAAATACATTTGCTCTGCCTACATCTCGGTCTGAAACAATATCTATAGTCTCTAATACTTGTCCCTCTCGGGTTAGTACTAATGTGCCAATTTTATCACCTTTTTTCAGAGGAGCATTTATTTTATCATTTAATGAAACCTCCATTTCAAATTCTTTTGATTCTCCAGATCTTATAAGAAAATTCACATTTTTAGAAGCCAGCCCGTTAATGCGTTCCTCTTTTCCTCCTGATACAAAAATATTATCTTTAATTATTTGGTCCTTTTTTAAAACATGAATGATTTCATAATTTGCAAACCCATAATCGAGCATTTTAATCGACTCAGAAAAGCGAACCTTAGAAGATGGAGCATTCAAGACTACAGCCAGCAACCTCATATTACCCCTTTTTGCCGTTGCAGATAAACAATATCCAGCTTCTTGCGTTGAACCAGTCTTTAGCCCATCAGCCCCATCATAGAATCGTATCAGCCGATTCGTGTTTGTTAGCTCTGTTTTGTTGCTGCTCTCGTCTAAAGTATCTAACCAAATAGTACTCCATCTAAAAAATAAAGGATGTTTTAATAGCTCCTGTGACATTAATGCCACGTCATATGCTGTTGAATAATTATTCTCAGCCGGCAGCCCAGTAGCATTGGCAAAATTGGTGTTCCTCATGCCTAACTCTTTAGCACGTAAATTCATTCTGGAAACAAACGCCTCATGACTACCTGCAATTTTTTCTGCAATAGCTACACTTGCGTCATTGCCTGAAGCAACAACTATAGCTTTAAGAAGTGAATCTACTGTTAAAACTTCACCTGCATGCAAAAATACCTGAGAACCGCCCATAGAAGCTGCATACTCACTTATCTGTACTGTGTCGTTTAGGCTGATTTTTCCATCATTGATGGCTTCGATCGCAAGAAGGATGGTCATTATTTTATTAAGGCTGGCAATGGGCATTTTCTCGTGGGGGTTTTTTTCATATAGAATTGTTCCGGTTTCATAGTCCATCAATATGGCAGATTTAGATTGGATGTCCATATTGTTTTGCATTGCTGATACATAAGAAAAACCAGTAAATACATAAAAAATAAATAATACAAGTATAAAACAAATGCTGAGATTTTTCTTCATTTTATTCCTCCTCATCGGCCTCTTTCTAATTAATAGCTTTTCCAACTCTATCATTTGTTATTCGATAGCCGATTGGAGGTTATATTACTTATTCTTTAAATGAATCTGCCTATAAATAAGAGTTGTTGAAACATCTGAATGACCTAACATTTCCTGAACATCTTGAATATCAACTCCATTCTCTACAAGATGTACTGCAAATGAATGTCTTAATGTATGGGGGGTTATATCTTTATTAATTTGCGCCTTTTCCTTATATTGTTTAATTATTTTCCAAAAACCTTGCCTGCTCATCCTTTTACCGTGTGTGTTTACAAAAAGTGCATCTTCTTCACTGTTTTTTACAAGTTCATTGCGTGCATTTCTCAAGTATCTTTCCAAGTGCATCAATGCATCAGAAGCTATTGGGATTATACGCTCACGGTGAGCTTGCCCGCATTTCAGCCAACCGACTTCTAAATTAACGTTATCCACATTTAGTGAAATTAATTCAGATACACGTATACCAGTGGCATACAGCAGCTCTAACATTGCTTTGTCACGGATAGATTTATAATCACTGCCATGCGGTTGACTTAACAGGCGGTTAGTCTCATCCATAGTAAGTGCATTCGGCATTTTTCTTTTGTTTTTGGGTAAGTTTAAGTTACGTGTAGGATCAATGTCTATCAGCCGGTTCAGCAATAAATAACGGTAGTAGCCTCTTAAGGAAGAAAGCTTACGATGAAGGGTTGCAGGTGCCATATCTTCCTTTTCCAAAAAAAGCAAATAGGACAATACCATTGCATTGGAAGTATGCCTTACATCATAGATATTTTTGGATTTCATGTAATCGACAAACTGCCTTATATCGCTCAAATAAGAATCCAGAGTATTGTCCGATAACTCTTTTTCTGATTTCAAATAGGAAGCATAAGCATCCAAATAAAAACCCATTAATAAAACTCCTTATCAGCTGTTATCATTTTCCAAAATAATAATTCAACAAAAAGTTAAGAATTCCTTTCTAATCAAATACCCACTTAAATAAACTAAAAAATGCTGGGCCTATATATGCTTCCATAATGTTTCCAATTGATAATACTATTAATATAACCAGTATTTTGGTGAAATAAAATAACGTTTCTTGTTTTACTTGCTCCTTGGGAAGAGTAACCTTGCGCCTTTTAAAGCGAGTCAAAGACTTTTCCATTGCTATAACTCCTAAAAATAGAAAACCTGCCATATAAATGATTGATTGGGGCAGAATACATAATAGTGTGAATAAGAAACCTCCAATATTATATCTTTCTAATAAAAAACCAAAAGTAAACCCAATGAAAAAACTTCGTACTCCGATTAATAAAATGATAACAGGTGCTCCAAAAATTACTAGTCCTGCAATCCAGATTAAGATAGAATACTGGAAGTTTTGCTTAAATGACTTCCAAAAAATTGATATTTTGCTTATGGGTTCATATGTTTGATATTGAAAAAACACCTTTAAATGATTACTTAACGCATATTTTTGTTCAATTGTCATCGAGTAAGCTGTGAAAATACCGGAAGCTATCCCAGTTAATATTGCAAAAAGTATAATTAAATACAAAGTAATATTTTTTTGAATATGTAACATAATATCTGCCTTTAGTCGTCTAATCACTTGTCTGCCCCCAGTTATTCCAGTGTATACTGATAACTATGATAGACATGCAATTTTTATGCTCAGTGTAAAGGACAAAATACCGACAATGCCTTTCTTGCCGAAGCTCCGATACTATAGAAAAATGCTGGATCTTCTGCTATCCCTCTGTTCATAGAGGTAACAGAGATTCCATAATATCTCATTGCATCCCGGATTTCGCTGCCATCCTTTATACAAATCCTGTGTTTGCTAAACAGATTATTGATTCTAAGTTGTTTATATAGCAATTTTACTTTTTGCATACTTATATTGGGTAAAGCAATACAAAGTGGAGACTGAATGATATCTTTAAGCAATGTTATTGAATGATGACTTATCCCGTAATGCCGAAATCGAGTTTCAGCAAAACTGATTCGCGGTATAAAACAGATTTGTCCTCCATGGCGATACGCCAGATCTAAATAAAAACCTAATTCTAAGCCGGAAAACCCATAGCGTGTTCCGGTGCCTGTAATACCAGGACCCATAGAAACTATGATAATATCACATTTTTTTACTATAGCTGCAGCCTGAAGTGCAGTATAAATATTAACGCATTCCAAATCACCCCCAAATGCATTTCCAGTTGTTATTACAGAATCCAAGAGATTCTGCTTTTTCAGATTAGCAACGTTTTTGCTAAATGCCAAAGGGAGTGCAGCGTGGTCTGTCATGATATATCCAATTTTAACCTTTTTTCTTATATATTTTTTATAATAGTAGTGAAAATAAGCACAAAGGGGCGGAATCATGCTATGCAGTTCTCCAAAGCAAATTAATTTGCCGGATAAATTCAAAGGTTTGCTAAAGACATGTCTTTCATGGCCAAGCTCTTCCTCAGCATATGATACTTTTACCTGAGATGGGGTATAGCGTATTTTCATTCCATGTCCGCCAGGTGATAAAGAAAGCCTTTTATTTGTATAGTTAGCCATAACAAAATGGTATCCTCCTGTACCTAGTGACAAGGAAGCAGCGGTTGTGTTTAGTATTAACCAATCACCTTCTGACACTTTTCCCGTGATATGGTCATAATTAACTGCTTTTTTTACTATATGATCAATATCTAGAAGAACTTCTGTAAATCCACTTCTATGCGACAAAATCTTTACAACTTTTCCTGCATGTATTTCAAGCATAGCATAATTATTTGTCATCATATTTTCTCCCCAGTGCGTCTATTTTCTTGAAAAAAGGGTATTTTTCGATGTAATAAGAAAGTGAATGAAATTCAGCAAATAAATGCAATAATATTATAAATATGAGTATTATTCCCTTTAGAATAGTATTAAGGAATGATACCCAATAGAATCCAAGAATCCCTCCTAATAAGCTGGCACCTGCATCACCTAACATATATAACTCTTTCATTTCTCCTTTTATATACAGCACTAATAGAGTAATAACCGGCAATACAAAGTGAATATGAGAAAAACGGCTAAAAGTTTCAGTTAAAATCAATAACAAACCAAAACCTTTAATTGCCCTGCCCGGCCTCAAATCCAGCAAATTAATCAAATTAACTGTAAATGCAAATAAACAAGTATCTATTAATAGATGAATCAGTTTGGTATCCTTTGTCCATGCAAGCAAAAAACCTGTCAAAGATCCAAGTAATGCTTTTAAAATGCCTGTAGACATATTGCCTTGCATAAAAGCGCAAATGTGGCCAATCAAGCCTTTGGAGGAAGAATCACCTAACAGATCATCCAGCATACCGCCAATAGTAAGAGCTGCTAATATAATTAGTAATAAAGATATATTTTGATATGTATTCAGCAACAGCAGTGGCAGTAAAGACAGCAAATATGGAATTAAGATAATCAGGCCGCCGCTGTTCAATACTTGTCTGCCTGCATAGTTCGTCATCATTATATTTTTTTGCCTCAAAAAAAATAGCAAAGGCTTCTTTAGAAACGAAAAGGATATAATAGCAATTATAATCGAAGACGCCAGTATAATAATATCCAAAGTTTATCTAGCTCCTCTAATTGGTTTTTTAAGATTTGAATAAAGCCTCTCCTTAAGCTTAGTAATGATTACCTTTAAAATATCACTAAATTGCCTATAACGATGTATAAAACCTTTTAAGTCTCGGCCGGTTACATTGTGTCTCATATTAATATCTACTTCTAGAATTCTAGTATTATTTGATATCATATCTAATGTCATTCCAAATTCGATTCCAAATCCTTTGTATTCAAAAAATTCCGGTCTTAAAATATTACGTAAAATCGCCCTCTGTCCAGATAAGACACTGGAATACGTTTGACCTGTTAAATACCACATTCCTTTAGATGCTAATGCCTTAACCAACCCAAATCCTCCTTTTCCTGGTGTCATTGGTAACCTGGCTATGACTGCTTCTGCCCTCTGTTCGCATATGGGTTTTATTAATTCTATAAGTTGATCTGTTCCCTCAATAATATCACCATCAAGAAAAATTAGTATATTAGTTTCCATGGCTTCATAGCCTCTTTTCATTGCAAATGCTTTTCCCTTATTACATGGCAGGGATATAACGTCCGCACCTTCTAATGCAGATATTAATGCTGTCTTGTCTTTGGAGCCATCATCTACAACAAGGATACGGTCGATGTAGTTTAAATTTAATAATTCATCAATGATACATTTAATACTATTTTCTTCGTTGTAGGCGGGGATTATTACCCCAACTTCATATCCATTCATGCTCATCTATTCTTCTACCTCAATCTCAGAATAAGAAGCATTTAGTTTTATAGATAATTCATCGCTAAAAATGGGATTAGGAAGTTTATCCAAAATATCGGATGTTATACTGAAATTACCTTGATTTCCTGACAAAACAGATGCCAGAGCCAGCTTGCCATAAATGGATTCAATATGGTCAACTGTGGAAATATCCATAGATTTTAATCTGGCAATTGTATGGGTATCGATTTCATTAGTATCTACTACAACAACTGGAATATCTGTTTCAAATGCTTTTTGAATTAAAATATTGTCATATTCAACTAGTACTGCATCCTGTTTAAAAAGTACAATATAATCCACTGGCTCCTTCAGATTCCATACATGTGATACCATCATAAGTTCCGCTGCTTCATGGATTAGCGATGTGAGATTGCACGATACCAAAGCTTGAATTAAATCCTCTACAATGAAATTCATTATTTCATGAGGTTGCTGCAAAGCATTGACTATTGTCCCGTTATTGCTGATGTAACTGTCATATAATATGGTTATTGCGGCTTCTACCGATACACCGGCTGTTTCCAAAAAATCCACCATATCCATGATGGGAGCATGCTTTGAAAAAGTTATAATAGCCACATTTAATCCTCTTAACCTGTCTTTGATCAATTCATTTAGCATAAAAGAAGACAATTCCTGTAATTTCGAATTCTTCTCATCTAGATTTTTTAGGTCCAGCTTCAATTGTTCTGTTTCAGTTCGCATTGTCACATAATGATCTTCAATCTTGTGTATTAATTGAATTTGTTGACTTTCGATTATGTTATTATTCTCCAGAGTGATACCAATCAATATTCCAAGGCCTAAGGCTAAAAAAATGCCAGTCATTAGTAACGCAAGGTATTTGATGCTGATCATTAGTTTTCACCTACAAGCCTAGAAGTATCTTGAAACGTAAAGCTATCAGCCGGGAAAACTCTCTGATTATA
Source organism: Clostridiales bacterium DTU083 (assembly GCA_001512915.1). Lineage (GTDB taxonomy): Bacteria > Bacillota > Clostridia > Caldicoprobacterales > DTU083 > DTU083. The sequence continues at coordinate 61,614 of LFTC01000022.1, forward strand.
GGCGATGTTTTTAAAACAACGGATAATGGCAGAAGAGCAGCTACTAATAATAAAGCAATATAGGAAAATTTTATTTTACTACGATAAAGTTCACTTACCCCTTTAGCATCAATAATTTTATAGCCTACTTTCATTCGAACCAAAAAAGTACTTGACATACCTTTTCTTCCTTTTTCAAGAAAATCAATCATATTGGTATGACTGCCTACAGCAACGATAAGTTCTGCTTTGTTCTCGTAAGCAAGCAATAATGCAATATCTTCGCTAGTACCTGGAAAAGCAAAAATATTTGCATTAAGCTGCAATTTGCGTATTCGCTCCATACCTGGAGCATGGCCATCCAAATAGGCATGCACTATTCTCTGCTTACATTTAACAAGAGCAATATCGCTGACGCTATCCATATCACCAACTATAATATCTGGATTCCAGCCAAATTCCAGTAATGCATCTGCTCCACCATCTACCCCTATTTTTACAGGATTAACTTCATCTATATAAGACCTTATCGCTTTTAAGTCCTCTTTGTAGTTTTTGCCTCTGGCTACAACAAGAACATGTCGAGCTTTTAAGTTAATGTTTAGAGAAGGCATTTGGATAGGAGAAAAAAATAATTTTTTTTCTTTCATGGCATAATTCAGCGTATTTTCCACAAAACTTTGGAGAGTATCTAGTATGTTATCCGAAGCATGTTCCATCAATTGCTTTATTCTATTGCCCGTTAATAATTGCACACTGCAAATACGTTTATTATCTATATAAATGTTATCTCCATATATCTCCAGAAAATCGCCTTCTTTTACCTGTTCGAAAAATTCTAAACCTGCATTATCATATAACGGTATGCCTGCTTTAAATAATATAAGCGGACCTTGATTTGGAAATCTTCCACTTATAGAACGATCGCAGTTGATCACGGCTTTGACTTTGGATTCTACCAAATGAAGCGCTGCAACTTCATCTAGATCCCGATGAATGATTACAGCTATATCAGAAGGTTTAAGTCGGTGTATGAGGTTTTTAGTTTTTTTATCTTTTTTTGCATATCCACGTATCAAGTTCCCCATCTCCACAATGAATAGTTTAATAGTATTCTTAGCAATATCTTACAATTTATACGCATTAAAAAAGAAGCTCAAAGGCGAGCTTCTTGCTTGTTAATTAAGAAACTAAATCCTATTAACTTTTTCTACTCTGCATTCTTAGTTTATCAGCAACCATGGCAATAA